>DAOUCT010000017.1:0-145102 GCA_034432055.1 Dehalococcoidia bacterium
TGGCATATTTTCCCAAGGAGTTGCCCCCTCAGTATCGTCTGCGCTGAGGTGTTTCACTTCCGTGTTCGGGATGGGAACGGGTGGTTCCACCTCGCTCTGACCACCAGAGGCTAACAACCTAATACGCTCGAGTCTTAATAATAACCCAAAAAAACCATTTTGTCAAAGCATGTGCTGAGTCCTTGACAAGCATTGGTTGTTAGAGGTACAATATCACAATTCGATATTGGACTGTGATAACGTGATAGACAGAAAATTCTTCCTCGGCTTTATTAAAATCCATATCCTCTATCACGCTGCGGAAAGACCTGTGTTCGGCATAGAACTGGCACAGGAGCTAAGTCGTCACGGCTACACTATCAGCCCGGGCACGCTTTACCCTACATTACATCGCATGGAAAAAGAACATTTTCTCAAGAGCTATACGCGTGTAGTCAACGGGAAAATGCGAAAGTACTATGAAGCCACTGATGCAGGAAAACAAGTACTGGAACAATCAAGAAAAAGAATAAAAGAACTCGTCGACGAGGTTTTAGGAGATTGACTGGTAAAACCGGGCAGCCAAAAAATAACAAGGGGACAAGGCTCGCACTTCATCCAAACATTTTCTTTCTGGGTATGGTAAGTTTTCTCACCGATACCAGCAGTGAGATGATTTTTACTCTTATGCCCTTATTCCTGTCCAACGTCTTGGGCGCTACAACAGTGGTCATCGGCTTCGTAGAAGGGCTTGCCGATAGCATAGCCTCACTGGTCAGAATAGCTAGTGGCTGGCTTAGTGACAGACTGGGAAAACGAAAACCTTTAACTGTCATTGGCTACACTCTTTCTGCCATAGCCAAGCCTTTCATGTACCTTGCCTCCACATGGGCAATTGTCCTGGGTGTAAGATTTGCAGACCGACTGGGTAAAGGTATTCGCACTGCACCTCGAGATGCCTTGGTGGCTGATTCCGCTACGCTTGAGAATAGGGGTAAGGCATTCGGGTTCCACCGGGCTATGGACACATCAGGCGCTGTTTGTGGACTGGTTACTGCCGCTATCGTGGTCTTCCTTCTCCAAAAAGGGGCTCTTGAGCTGGCTCGTGGTACCTATCAACTGCTAGTGCTCATCGGCATTATTCCTGCGATATTAGCACTGTTCCTGTTCCTTTTCATCCGTGAAATCAGAAAACAAAACCGGGTACCTGTAGAGGGAACGAACCTGCCATCAAGCCCCAGAATAGACGAAGAAGACAACTCTATCAAGTCCAACACCCGCTTCAAAATATTCCTTGCCATCATCTTCCTGTTTACTCTAGGGAACTCCAGCGATGCTTTCCTTGTCCTCCGCGCCCAAAACCTGGGGAACTCCGTATTTTCTATCCTCCTCATGTTAATTTTGTTCAACATCGTATACGCAGCTATCTCTACTCCAGCCGGTATACTTTCTGACAGACTGGGGAGAAAGCGGCTAATAATCTTAGGATGGCTGGCATATGGCACAACATACCTGGGTTTCGCTCTTAGTAGCAGTTCATGGCAGGTCTGGCTACTGTTTATGCTGTATGGCGTCCACTATGGGCTAGCTGAAGGCGTTGCTCGCGCCTTTGTTGCAGACCTTGTACCGGAAAACAAGAGGGGTACAGCTTACGGGCTCTTTCATACCGTGGTGGGGGCTACTCTTCTACCAGCCAGCGTCATAGCCGGCTGGCTATGGCACACATTTACACCAGCTGCCCCTTTTTATTTTGGGGCATGCCTGGCGCTCCTGGCGACACTCGGGTTAGCCTTATTAGTCCGCGAGTAAATTTACTCCAGCAATATATTGTCAATAAGCCTTGTCTTACCTATCCGAACAGCCAGTGAGGCTAAAGCTGGACCCTCTATCGTAGATAGCTCCTCCAGTGTTTGAGGGTCAGCGATGCTTACATAGTCAATTTGCGCTAGGGGCTCTCTACTGATCAGGAATTCCATCTCCCGGCGAAGAACATCAGCACTTTTCTCACCCCCTGTCCACAAGTCCTTCGCCAACATAAGCGCTTTGAACAGCACAGTTGCTGCTTGGCGTTCCTGAGGACTGAGATAGACATTCCGACTACTCATTGCCAGCCCATCGCTCTCCCGCACAGTAGGCACAACCACTATTTCCAGATTCATATTCAAGTCGGCAACCATCTTCTTTATCACCACTACTTGTTGAGCATCTTTCTGCCCGAAATATGCCTTGGTAGGTTCTACGATATTGAATAATTTATTAACTACCGTTGCCACACCCCGGAAATGTCCAGGGCGGCTACGTCCCTCGAGTCTCTCCGTTACCTTGTCAACAACCACCCAACTGCTGAATCCCTCGGGATACATCTCCTCAGCAGACGGCATAAACACAACATCAGTCCCCTCTTTCTCTAGAAGAGCCAGGTCGCGCGGTATATCTCGCGGGTATCTGTTAAAGTCTTCTGATGGTCCAAATTGTGTAGGATTCACGAAAATACTGACCACCACCACAGAGTTCTCAGTTCTAGCTCGTCTGACCAAAGCTAGATGCCCATCGTGAAGATAGCCCATGGTCGGCACAAAACCCACCGCGCCTCGGCTCTGCCTCCGCAAAGCCTTCATCTCGGCAATAGTCCTGGCTATCTGCATAGCAGCTAAGAGCGCACTAGACCTTCCAGCAACCGCTCATCCATCGCTGGACAATGTTCCATAGTAGGAAAAGCTCCGGACTTGACCTCAGAGATGTAGCTGGCGATAGCAGTCTTGATCTCACCAGCCAGTCTCACATATTGTTTGGCATGTTTGGGCACAAAATCAGAGTAGAGACCTAGGAGGTCACTTATCACCTGAACTTGCCCATCGCAGTCTGGTCCGGCACCAATCCCAATCGTTGGAATGCTTAATTCCTGAGTAATCAATTTGGCAAGTGGTGCTGGCACCAGCTCCAGGACTACAGCAAAAGCACCAGCCTGCTCCAAAGCTCGGGCATCGTTAAGTAGCCTCATCGCCGCCTCAGGTGTTTTCCCTTGCGCCCTGTGCCCACCTAGCTGATGAATAGACTGCGGGGTTAACCCGATATGCCCCATCACAGGAATACCGCACTCAACAATCCGCTTTACTGTCTCCGCCACTGTCACCCCACCCTCAAGCTTTACAGCCTGGGCTCCACCTTCCTGAATAAAGCGTGCCGCATTACGCAAGGCATCAGCCACACTGGTGTGATAGGTCATGAAAGGCATGTCACCTATCACCATAGCTTGTTTGGAGCCTCTGACCACTGCCTTGGTGTGGTGTATCATATCGTCCATGGTGACAGGGATAGTCGACTCATAGCCCAGCAACACCATGCCCAGACTATCACCCACCAAAATTAGCGGCACACCAGCCTCGTCGACAAGCCTGGCAGTAGAATAGTCATAAGCTGTGAGCATCACTATTTTCTCTTTTTTCTGCTTCATCTCCCTGATAGTATTAACGGTGATTCTCATTTTCCCAACCCTCCTTTCATGTCGACTTTCTTTTTATTTACAGCTCACCTGCCACCTCGCAAAATTTTCCTGGCTCGTATACTCCACCCTTTACATCAACAATCCTATTTGTTGAATCTACATATACGAGCCTCGGGGTGAGAGTCGCAGCTTCGACCTCAGTTACCTCGTGATAGGACAAAATAATAACTATGTCTCCCTTTGCCACAAGTCTGGCAGCGGCACCATTAAGGCAAATCACCCCTGATCCCCTCTCCCCTTCAATTACATAAGTATTGAACCTGGCACCATTGTTAACATTCAACACATCTACCCTCTCGTAAGGGAGCAAATCTGCAGCCTCCATCAGGATCTTGTCTATGGTGATACTACCTTCATAGTCAACATTACACCCGGTCACTCTTGCTCGATGGATTTTACTTTTGAGCATTGTTCTCATGTTAATCCTCCGTCTTTCCCAGTAGAGTTTTCATCTCCTTTGCTCTTTGCGAATCGACCCTTCCTTTAGCTAGAGCAATCGGCACAGTTTGCCAGCCAAGTTCCCTATATGTGCTTAGAACAGATGGAGCCTGTTTTTCCAGGGCTTCGAGGTGTCTTTTTATCGTACCCAGATCACCCCGAGCAATCGGTCCTGTAAGACAATTGGGTAAACCGATGTTCTCAATGTTGTTCAATGTACCACGCAGCAGGGGTAGCAATGCTTTAGTCGCTTGCGTTTGGGATACTCCAAAGGTCTGCCACAAATCTGTAGCCAGCTTGACCAGCGTTACCAGATAGTTACAGGCAAAAACAGCCGCCGTATGGTAAAGCACCTTGTCCTGAGCCTTTAGTATCACCCACTCCCCCTCCAGCGTCTCAGCCATTTCCCTGAGCACACTCTGCAAGGGTTCTTCAGCCTCAATGCCGAACATGGAGCCCGGAAGATTCTTTATCGCCTGCTCAATGCCAGCAAAAGTCTGCAGCGGGTGAAATGAACCAGTGCTAGCCCCTGATCGCCGCGCTGCATCAAGGATGTCTGTAGAATGCGCACCGCTGCAATGGACTACATACTGCCCACTGTGCCACTGGACTTCATCAGCCACCTGAGATATGACATCGTCAGGAGTGGTAACAAAAACAAGCTGGGCAACATCTGCCACCTTCTGAGCCCTTTCATAAACTCTGCAGTGATCCACCATCCCGGCCAATCTCTCCGAAGAACTAATACTCCGACTGGACACACCGACCACTCGATAGCCTCGCCGTGAAAGGCTAACAGCCAGCGCTGTTCCTGTGGTGCCAGCACCTATAAAACCCAGCGTCAGTTCTTTGCTGTTCTTCATCACCTACATACCTCCCACCGCTGGGACACCACCCATTGTCTTTGCTTTTTGGACTGCCCGCACTATAGCCTCAGCGACCACTTCCGCTGCAACCGCACCGATTAGGGTAACATCAGCTCTTTTATCCCCGAGAGAAAGTGCAAACATAACATCGCCATCATGCATAGTATGACTGGGCCTTATGCAACGAGCCACACCATCCTGTGCCATCTGGGCTACCTTGTTAACCTGCTCCTTACTCAAGGCAGCATTGGTTGCCACAACACCTAGAGTCGTATTTTCAGCCAGTATCTTGCTTCTTACCAGTTCACCATTTGTCAAAAGCCCGACCGTGCTTATAAAACCTTTACCCCGTTCGTCTCTGGGACCAGCCAAAAGTTTCCCGGTCCACGGGTCAACCACATCACCAACGGGGTTCACTACAACAAGAGCACCAATGACCAGCCCGTTAGCAAGCATTCGACTAGCCGTGCCCAAACCACTTTTAGTAGCGCGCTGTATACCCAGAACCTTTCCCACCGTTGCACCGGTACCAGCACCAACACATCCCTCAGCCACTTCCCCGCTGCTGGCTGCCAAACAAGCCTGGTAACCGTCCTCAGCCCCCGGTCTCTTCCTCGGGTCTCCTACATTCAAATCAAAGATAATAGCCGCTGGTACAATCGGCACTTTACCCACCGATGTCTCGTGCCCACAACCATGTTCCTCCAAAAACCGCATCACGCCACCGGCTGCATCTAGTCCAAAAGCACTGCCACCGCTGAGAAGAATCGCTTGAACCTTCTCCACCAAATTGGTTGGGCGAAGTAAATCGGTCTCTCTGGTGCCGGGCGCCGAACCCCTTACATCAACCCCAGCCACAGCCCCTTCTTCGCACAACACAACAGTACAGCCTGTCACTGCCATCTCATCGGTATAATGTCCCACTTTTATACCAGGTACATCAGTTATCGCATTTAACATCGTACCACCTAAAAATAAGACCTTCTCAGCACTGCCGAGAAGGTCCTTTACAAATCACCTTTATTTCCCGTCTCGGTCATCGCTGATCCAAGCGGTCATGTTATTAAACTACTAAGGTGCTCACCGCCATTAAGGTCGATGGCAATTATATGCTAACATAACGGCAACTATCTGTCAACTGTATGTACTCGCCCAGTAGATTAGTGACACATATATTCTGATTGTTTTTCAGGCTGGGGAGATTCAGACCGAAAATTTATGCCCTGGAAAGGGCATAACCGATGAGCTTATAAGCAAGCTTAGCAGCGAGAAAGGCACAGTGAGCCGGACCCTCTCGCGGACAGAGTTCTACTAGATCAAAACCGATAACGTGCCGTTGCCGGGTAACAAGTTGCAGCAAGCTCAACACCTGATGCCACTGCATGCCACCCGGTTCAGGAGTACTCACAGCAGGCATTATTGACGGATCAAAAACATCAAGGTCTATGGAAATATATACGTTCTGACTCAGACTGGCTACTATCCTTTCAGGGGTTTCCAAGTGTCCCGTCGGTTCTCTGATGTAAAAAGACTTAATGCCACTGTGCTCTAGTAATTGTTTCTCTTCCGAGCTAAAACTCCGCACACCAACCTGCACGATCGGACAATACTCAAACACGCGACGCATCACACAGGCATGCCCATATTTGGTGCCCAGATACTCGTCACGAAGGTCAGCATGTGCGTCTAGCTGTAAGACACAAAGATCAGGAAAATGCTCCTTTAATGCGCGCACAGATCCTAAGCTGATAGAGTGTTCGCCTCCCAACATAACCACAAACTTCCCGTTCGCAACCAACGTTCTTACCACCTGGTACACCCTCTCCACCATACCTTCAGGACTACCTAGCACCGGTTCTATCTCATTAAGGGTATGAATCCCTACTTTGTATATTTCACTATCCAATTCTATATCATACAGTTCCAGATACCGGGACGCCTCGATGATCGCTTTGGGTCCATCACGCGAGCCACCATGCCACTCAGAGGTACTGTCATAAGGCACAGGCACAACTACCACCCTCGCTTGCTCCAGATCGCTGTAAGGGGATAACAAACCAGCAAAGTTCAATGGTAGTGAGGGGAAGCCCTGCATAATGCTCATCGGCTATCCGAATGCGGACGGGATACATCGCCAATTGCTGAAAGCTCTGCCCTATCCCACTCTCTGTTAAGCACACGCGTAGAGAACTTAATCAACTTAAACTGCTCGCGGAAGAATTCTACAGCTGAATCAGTGTCAAAGTCCTTGCAAGAGAAAACATCTATATTTACATAGGATCGCTCGGCAAAGGTATGAATGCTGATATGACTCTCAGCGATAAACACAAAGCCGGATACCCCCCAGTCTTCAGGCTTGGGACCCTTATATGTAAGAACAAGTGGCTGTGAGATCTTGGTCATCCCGATCCTGGCAGGATAAGTATCAAGCAGTTCGTATATAAATCGTTCGTCCTGCATAAGTTTCGGGTCGCTACCATAACCATCAATGATTAGGTGCATGTTCCCTCCTCAAGTAGAACTCTGCGCAACTCAAACAGAGCCGATATAACCGCTCTTTGCCTCGCCTGAAAACGATTCCCGATCGATCTCCTCTGAAAACTTTGCCTATTTCGCCCGTTATCAAACCCGATAAAAATAACGCCAGTGGTCCTCCCTTGTGCTTCCTCTGTCCCTTTGACACCAACAAGGCTAAAGCCGATAGATGCCCCCATCATATTCCTGGCTGATGTTGCCATCGCCTCAGCTACCTCCGGACTGGCAGTGCCATGTCGGGCAACAAGCTTGGCGGCAACCCCAAAAGCCCCCATCGTCTCCTCAGTAGAGGCAACAACTCCTCCCTTAAAATAGCTTGAACAGTCTGGGGCATTTGTTATTACATTGGCAAGCGAACCACCAGTGTACAATTCCATAGTGGCAATAGTCAACCCCCTAGCAACTAACAATGAGCCTACAACGTTCTCAAGGGTATCGGAATCGATCCCCCAGATATAGTTTTCCAGCATACCTCTGATGTCGGCTTCCCTCTGGTCGATAAGCTTCCGCGCCTCACTCTCACTTGCCGCCTTTGCCGTGATACGCAAATAAATGCCATCCCTTTTAGCATAAGTCGCTAGCGTAGGGTTCGTCATCGAAAGAAACTTGCTCACCTTCTCATCCACTTCCGCTTCCGTCAAACCAAAGGTTTTAATCGTTCTGGAAACTATAACATGACCACCAACTATTTGTTGTAGTCTGGGAAATACTTCTCTCGTCCACATGAGTTGCATCTCGCCAGGCGGTCCCGGCATGGTGATTACTACTCGATTGTCCCTTTCTATCCACCAGCCAGGAGCTGTACCTCGTGGGTTCGAAATCACTTTAGCTGACGGGATTACTGCTGCCTGCTTAATATTACTTTGTGGCATTTCCATCCCATAGCGCCTGAATAGTTCCTCAAAACGCTTCACCAAGCTGGTGTCAATAGTAAGTTCTTCACCAAGAAACTCTGCAATAGCCTCGCGAGTGATATCGTCCTGAGTAGGTCCCAGACCACCGGTAATTATGATAATGTCAGAGCGCTGCCAAGCTAATCTCAGGGTGTCTATGATTCTCTTCTGGTTGTCTCCAACTGTAGATATAAAATGCAGATCAAGTCCGAGTAACGGCAACTCACTTGCCAGATAGGCGGAGTTTGTATCGGTTATCTCCCCCAGGAGTAATTCAGTACCAACAGTGATTATCTCAGCTTTCATCTCTTGTGCTTAATCAAGCTATCAACATCTTACCGCAGAGATGCCGAGATATTTCTCTACAAGCGCCATAGCACAATATTTACCGCACATGCTACAGGCTGGTCCGCTACTCTGGTACTTCCCGTGGACTGATCTGACCCTCTCAGAGTCGAGAGCCAGCTTTGCCTGCGACTCCCAGTCAAGGTTCTTCCTTGCACTGGACATCTTCCTATCCCACTCGGCAGCACCTTTGACTCCACGGACAATATCAGCAGCATGAGCAGCAATCCTCGAGGCTATCACCCCAACCCTCACATCCTCACTATCAGGCAATGAAAGGTGCTCCGCTGGGGTAACATAGCAAAGAAAATCAGCACCCGCGGCTGCAGCTATAGCACCGCCGATAGCAGCAGCAATGTGGTCGTATCCAGCAGCAATATCTGTCACCAGGGGACCTAAAACATAGAATGGAGCATCTCGACAAAGGCTCTTCTGCAACTGCACATTGGTGATAATCTGGTTTAGTGGCAAGTGACCGGGGCCCTCCACCATGACCTGGACTCCAGCTTCTCTGGCGTGCTCCACCAGCTCTCCCAGAACAATAAGTTCCTCGATCTGAGGTCGGTCAGTGGCATCAGCTATACTGCCAGGACGCATACCATCACCAAGGCTCAAAGTCACATCATACTCCCTCGCTATGCCGAGCAAGCGGTCAAAGTATTCATATAGCGGGTTCTCACGGTCATTATGCAACATCCACCCGATGAGAAATGCCCCCCCTCGAGAAACCACGTCAGTTAACCTCTTCTGGCGCTTTAATCGTTCAATAGTAGCCAGGGTAACACCACAGTGGACAGTCATGAAATCCACACCGTCCTTCGCCTGTTGCTCAATAGCAGCAAAGATATCATCCGCAGCCATATTCACTATAGCACCACGCTTCTCGATAGCTTCAATGCCAGCCTGATATATAGGCACAGTACCCACCGGTAAATGGCTAGCCTGGATAATAGCCCTGCGGATAGCCTGTATATCACCTCCTGTGCTCAGGTCCATAACTGTATCGGCTCCGAACCGTATAGCTACACGTAACTTCTCCAGCTCACTCTCTATTGTTCCAAAATCGGAAGAAGTACCAATATTAGCATTGACTTTAACGCGTAATCCCTGCCCTATCCCGCAAGGAACAATATTGTGATGATTTATATTTGCCGGGATAACGATTCTGCCCTCAGCCACCGCTTTGAGGACAAACTCCCCATTCACGCCCTCAACGTTTGCCACGTGCTTCTGCTGAGGAGATAATATACCCTGCCTTGCTAACTCTAACTGGGTCACTTTTCTCCTAACTTACAAAACTATGCCTAAATATACCATACAACTACACTCATAAACAAGGACACGTGTCTGCCAATAGACATAGCACATCTTGCTGCAATTAAAACAAAGCAGTGCCGAATTACATCAAACCATCTGGAGATAAAATAGAAGCACCTTTTTAGAGGCGCTTAAGAGTAAGGTCCCGCTGTACAAAGCGGGAGACGGGACTCGAACCCGCGACAACCTGCTTGGAAGGCAGGAACTCTACCACCTGAGTTACTCCCGCACACCGCACTCATTTTAGCTATAGCTGGCGACCTTTGTCAAAGCATTCTTAACACTCCCGCCAGTTGGCAAGAGTTGTTGCCCATAAGAAAAGCTTGCTACAATAATAGGCAATTTGTCCCACAAATAGTATCTGATGATTGCCATCGAGACCAGAGGACTTACCAAAACATTTGGAGATATAACTGCCGTAAACGATGTCAGCCTTCAAATCTACGATAATGAGTGCTTTGGACTCCTTGGACCCAATGGCGCCGGAAAAACCTCGCTTGTGAGAATGATAACCGCTGTCTCACCACCGACCAGCGGTGACATATACATACTCGGCAAAGACCTGAAATCACACTCTCGAGAGGTCAAAGCCTCATTCGGAGTAATCCCGCAGATAGACAATCTTGACCCGGACCTTACAGTAATCCAGAATCTGCTAACCTTTGCACGCTATTTTGATATTCCAAAGAAAGAGGCTTTAAAACGCAGCAGTGACGTCCTGAGTCTGCTTCAACTTGACGATAGAAGCAACAGCCCTATAAGAGAACTCTCGGGGGGAATGCGCCGCAGGCTCCTTATAGCCCGGGGGCTGATTAACTCCCCCAGAATCCTAGTCCTCGATGAGCCCACGATAGGTCTTGACCCTCAGGCAAAGCGATTGGTCTGGGATAAGTTAAATGAACTAAAGGCACAGGGGGTCACACAGCTACTTTGCACACAGAACATGGAGGAGGCAGATTTTCTTTGCGACCGCGTAGCCATAATGCACCAGGGAAAGATTATAGAGAATGACACTCCCAAAAACCTCGTCTCTAAATATATAGGCGACAATGTCTGGGAGGTGAAACTTGACCCCCAAGAGAAAAATAGAGTCATTCAAATATTCAAGGAGAAAAGACTGGATTTTGAGATAGCCGGCAACAGCGTCCACTTCTTCCGAGAGGAAGGTACCAAATTAATAGGCAAGCTAATAGCGCCACACAAACTTAGAAGCAGACCACCGACACTCGAAGATGTTTTCTTCAAACTCACAGGGAGGTCTTTAACTGAATGAGATTTTGCTCACGCCGTTTTATCAGAGTATGGCAACGCAACCGGGACGTGTTTCTCCGGCTGTGGCATGCCGAGACCCCGGCATTTGTGGCAGAACCAGTGATAATCCTGCTCGCTATGGGGTTGGGGCTGGGTGCTTATGTTGGACTGGTTGACGGGCAGAAGTACATCGAGTTCATCGCTCCGGGGCTCATAGCGGGATATGCCATGTTTAGCGCCAACTTCGAATGCACATATGGCAGCTTTGTGCGCTTGGAGCACCAAAGGACATTCGATGCCATCATAGCCACACCTCTGGATATAGAAGATGTCGCCGCCGGCGAGATCTTTTGGGGGGCGACCCGGGCTGCGCTCACCGGCATTGCCATGCTGGTTATAGCCGCGGTCTTCGGTCTGGTATACTCGCCCTATGCACTTCTGATACCGCTCGTCTGTTTTCTCGAGGGGCTCATGTTCGCCTCCATCGCCCTGTTCTTCACCTCCATCGTTCCCTCTATCTACAGCTTCAATTACTACTTCAGTCTGTTCATAACCCCCATGTTCTTTTTCAGCGGAGTGTTCTTCCCTCTGTCCTCCTTCCCCGACTTGGTGCAAAAACTGAGCTGGGTGGTGCCGCTTACCCCCGCAGTCCACCTTACCAGAGCGCTGGTCAGCGGAGACCTTCACCCCAGCCTCATACTATCGCTAATCATCATCCTCGCCTTCACCATCCCCTTCTTCCTCGCCTCCATGATCACAATGCGGCGAAGGCTCGTAGTCTAACTCCAATTTGGAAACGGGACAACTGGTTGACTTTCTGAATTTGGTGGCAATCTAAGTGAGCAAGTACACAGCACAAGTAACTGCACTAAATCACCAGAGCATATGTGCCCCCTTGCCTCATACCCCCATCCCCAATCTCACAATTTGCGGGCTGTCTCTGCTCCCTGCTCCACTGCTGTCAGTATCTTGCCCGGCTTGCCCGCATCTCCAATAACATATACCTCAGGGATGATGTCCTTTGATGCGTTTGCAAGCTGGTTGACGGGTTCAGCCCCGGTAGCCAGTACCACAGTGTCCACCGGCGAAAGAACCCGCTCTACCTGCTCTGACCTGACCTTGACGCCCTCATCAGTTATCTCTTCCACCGTCGTTGAGGTGAGAATCTTTATCCCCTTTGCCGCCATCCGCCGGCGCAGAAAGTAGCGGGCTGCAGGTCCTATATCACGGGCAGTATGACGCAGCATCTCCACAATCGTTACCTCTTTGCCCTGCTGGGCAAGGTAGTCTGCAGTCTCACAGCCCACCAGCCCACCACCCACCACCACTACCTTCTGTCCCACTTTAGCACCTTTGAGGACATCAGAGGCAGTAACGACGTTCTTACGGTCAACGCCGGCGATGTTGGGAATGAGTGGCTTCGAGCCAGTAGCCACTATGAGGACATCCGGCGATACCTTTTTTACTTTGCCTGGGGTGAGCTCCTCATCCAAGTGTATTTCAACCCCGAGCTCCTCTATAGCTTTAACTCGCGACCGGATTACCTCTTTGTATATCTCCTTCGTGGGTGGTATGACAGCGATATTCACCTGCCCGCCCAGCGCCTTCTCTTTTTCATAAAGAGTCACCTTATGCCCCCACAGTGCTGCCGTCCTCGCTGCCTCAAGCCCGGCGGGGCCACCGCCGGCAATAACCACCTTCTTTTGCCTCGGGGCACGCGGTGCAGCATATTCAGCCTCCCTACCCAGCGCCGGGTTCTGGACACAGGTGATTGATGGTCTACCCCAGTAGGCAATACCTTCAATGCAGCCCTCATTACAGGAAAGACACCTGACGATGTCATCAACCCTCCCCGTAGCCACTTTGTTAGGCCACTCGGGGTCTGCCAGCGATTGCCTGCCGATGGCTACCATGTCAGCCCTGCCGGAGCGTATTATGTCCGCGGCGACGTCTGGGTCATGGATGCGCCCCACTGCTATGACAGGTACCGGTAAAGCCTTCTTGAATGCCGCTGCTGCTTCAGCGTTGAACCCCGGCTCCATATCCGGAGGGGCGCTGGTAAAGGCGCTCGATTCCATCACGCCGATGGAAACATGGAGAACATTAACCCCCTCCCGCACCAACCTCTTAGCCATTTCGATGCTTTCAGGTAACGTCCTGCCATCAGGTACTCGCTCCTCGCTGCTTATGCGGAAAGAGATGGGGAAATCAAAACCCAGCAGTTGCCTGATCCTGCGGACTATTTCCACAGGGAAGCGGATGAACCCCTCAAATCCTCCCCCATATTCATCTGTCCGTTTATTGGCGTAGGCCGACATGAACTGCGAGATGAGATAGCCATGTGCGCCATGCAGTTCCACCATATCAAAGCCGGCTTCCTTGGCGCGTCTGGCACCCTGGGCAAATGCCTCCACCACTTTTTCAATTTCTTCGACTGTGAGTTCCCTGGTCGGCTGTCGCCATATGGGATCAGGTACAGGCGAAGGTCCTACAGGCTGGCGCCCGCCGATGACAGCAGGTGATGTCACCCTGCCAGGATGGTATAGCTGTAAGCCCACTTTAGCACCGACATTATGCACCCGCTCCACCAGTCGCCTGAGACCGGGGATGAAACGGTCATCGTATACGCTCAACTGATGGGTGCTCCCCTTCCCTTCCACGCCATCTACCGCAGTCACCTCCAGGATAATCAGCCCGAAGCCACCTCTGGCTCTGGTCTCATGGTACTGAATCAGGCGCTCGGAGACAGTGCCGTCTTCGTTGGCAAAGCCTGTGCCCATTGGTGGCACCACGAGCCTGTTCTTAAGCCACATGCCCCCTATTTCTATCGGCTGGAACAATACAGAATACCGTTCGTCCATGTCAAACACCTCCTGTTAACCACCGGAGTCTCACCGGTAGCAGACTGGATTATTGTACTATTTTTTCGAAGAGGATGTTGACTCAAGAGGACAGTAATAGAACCGAATGTACAATGTATCTGGATTGAGAGTGAGCTCTGCTGGTAATTCGGGGTATGAAAAATGGCTGCCGAGCCAGGATTCGAACCTGGGCTAAGGGATCCAAAGTCCCCTGTGCTACCGCTACACAACTCGGCAGCGATAAAGCTGGTGCCGAAGGTCGGATTCGAACCGACACGAGGGTCGCCCCTCAACAGTTTTTGAGACTGCCGCGTCTACCATTCCGCCACTTCGGCAAAAACAAAGTACCTCTGCTCAAAACACTGAAATTCTACCATTGTCACCTGCCCCAAGCAAAAGAGGTTATTCCTAACGCCCTGAAACTCTCTGTCCAGTCCCTGCTCCCCGATTGCACCTAGGTCCCCGAGCAAAGAGAACAACGGACAGAAATTCACCCCTGCCCCTACCAATCAGCAAGCACTACATCTTAAAATACGAATCATTGACCAGGGGTTGCCCCTTCCGCTTTTTCAGCGTTTCCCGGTAAACTTTCTCCCTATCAGCAGTAAGCTCCTGCATAGACTCGGGAACCCCTGCTAGCTTCTCCTTCAATATCTTTCTACTCCGTACTCCGGGTTGGGAGGCGAAAAGGAACGCTACAGCTAATCCCATCGCTACCCCAAGCAAAAACCCACCAGAAAAACCGGATATTGAGCCTTTGGTATCCATCTCTACACCCCTTGCGTTATATTTACACGAATCACCTGGGCCGCAAGCAAACTCTCCCATAACTCCTAATCAGTATTATAGCAATAAACACCCTACCTTCGCTGGCTAAGACTTGCCTCTTTTGCAAGTTTGTCAATTGACATATACCGATAATCGGTGGATAATTGTATTATAAACACAAAGGGGGTGGATGATGGACGAGCGGGAAAGTCGCTATTACCATAGCCTCTTCGAGATAGCCGCTACTCTAAATTCAATGCGCACGCCTGATGAAATACTCCAAGGCATTGTCCAGAGCGTCACTGAAGCCCTTGAAGCTAAGGGGTGTGCATTGATGCTACTCAGCCCTGACAGGAGCCTTCTGCTCCATGCCGCAGCATACGGGTTAAGCAATCGATACATACGCAAGGGACCGGTCTCTGCTGACAAGAGTATCTCAAAGGCATTACAGGGCGAGCCTGTAGCTGTACTGAATGCTGTTGAAGACGAGAGAATCCAGTACCAAAAGCAGGCTAGAGAAGAAGGCATCGCTTCTATACTCAGTGTCCCGATGTTGCTCAGAGGAGAGGTAATCGGAGTTATACGTGTTTACACCGCTAAACCGAGACACTTCACCGAGGCTGACATTTACTTCGTGGGGGCCATCGCTAATCTTGGCGCTATAGCATTAGAAAACGCCAGGTTATACGAGGCTGTGAAGAAGGACTATGAAACACTGAGGCTGGAGCTGTTAGAATGGACAGCGGCTCTTGGCTATGAATGGATGGCAGAGAAACCCGTTACACCTGTTCAAGATTAGACACTGAAGAGTCCCTAAACAGATACCTGACAACAGTGCGTCATAAGCAACCGAACTAAAGGTCAAAAAGGAGGTAGGGGAGAGGTAGCAATGTTTAGAGTTATTATTGAAAGGCACTGCCACCCGGACAAGATCGCTGAATTAGAGCGTCTTCTGGTCGACCTTAGAGCTAAAGCGACACGCCAACCAGGTTATATTTCCGGGGAAACGCTACAGGCTGTGGATGACCCAACATTCTGGCTGGTTATCAGCACCTGGACAGACCTGGAACACTGGAAGAAATGGGAAACCAGCCCGCCGCGTCAAGAGGACACCAAAAAGGTAGCTCCACTGCTCACTGCACCGGAAAAAGTGTCAATTTTTAAATTTAGCAGGCGTGGAACTTCTGCTTCATCACACACAATCGATAGATAACTAAAAATTGGTAATCAGCCCCGCCCGACCCAGTCCTGCTGCAAAACAAACATCAGTGGAACAAAAAGTGCCGAGGCCCAGAATCGAACTGGGGACACACGGATTTTCAGTCCGTTGCTCTACCGACTGAGCTACCTCGGCGCATAGCCATTGTAAATTCTACTGACACAGAGTGTCAAGCTGTCCATCATTAGCGTTCAGCCTCACTGCCAGGTCTGGTCAGAGGTATACCAGCAGCACATAGCGGACAATCAGACGGCGTATACGTTGGGGTCACTGTCCTGAGACAGTTAAAAAGGGGGACACCGAATTGCTTATCCTGCTCCGCTCTGTTAACCAGCACCGCAACCCCAATAACAATTCCTCCCAGTCTGGCAACAGCCTCCATAACTTCAGAAATAGAACTCCCTGTAGTCAGCACGTCATCGACAACCAGGACTCTTTCGCCACTTTCAAGAGTGAAACCGCGCCGGAAGACCCTTTTCCCACCCTCTTTTTCAGCAAAAATACTCCTAACTCCGAGCTGTCTCGCCACCTCAAAAGCTATGATAATGCCACCTGTAGTAGGTCCAGCCACAACCTGAACCTCACTCCTCCTATAATGATCCGCTATGAACCCACAGAGCCTCTCTGTATAATGCGGGTGTTGTAAAACACGGAATTTTTCCCAATACACCGGTGAATGTAATCCGGAAGTCAATAGAAAGTGCCCCTCCAATATCGCTCCAGCAGCTTTAAAAATTGCCATTACTTCCTCAGACATAATGCCTCCCCGATAAACAAAGAGATAACAAGGTTTTTCTCAGCACGCAGATCAGCGTGCTCAATAAGCCTCCATTTTTTAGGAGGCCAGTATGTGATCCATGCCTTGCCAACTATATAATCACGGCTTACTGTCCAGCCTCTACGAGAGTCATAACTATTATTACGATTATCACCGAGCACAAAATATTCCCCCTCAGGAATCTTTGTGGGGAACAAAATATCCTGAGTTCGTCCTGCATAAGGCTCATCCAAACGGATACCATTGATAAATACAGCGCCGTCCTTTATCTCCACAGTATCACCAGGTAGCCCTATAATACGCTTGATGTAAGGACGTCCGACATTCCAGGGGGGGCGAAAAACGATTATGTCACCCCGCTGAGGTTGGTGCAAATGATAACTCACCTTATCGACCAAGATGTATTCACCCTCCTCAATCGTAGGCCACATTGAAGAGTGCTCGACCACAAACGGTTCTATCAAAGCCCTGAAGAGGAAAAAAATAGCTAGACCAATTACTATGGGGACAATAATGTCTTTTACAATTTCTGCCCTTGTCATCGTAACCAGCCGGTTTCACAATAACTGCGTGTGTTATTATAAATCAATACCCCGTCTTTAGGCTATTTGCTGGCAGATAAACCCTAAGGTCTCTATCTCCGTTGTCGTAATAAACAAGCCCAAAAAGGTAGCCAGTCAGACAAACCTTTGTGGTATTATGAATGAGGAAGGAGGCTAAATAAATGAAAAGGTTGTGGGTATTATTCTTCTGTTGCGCATTGGCAGCCATGCTAATCGAAGGTACAGGTTGCGCAAAGTCGGTAACTGATAGTAGTTCAATCCCCCCACTCTCTGCATACCTTGAAGCTCCAGAGGTCAGCATTCTCTATGGTCAACAGCAGGTTGGCATCTGGGTAACCGGCGAGGGCAAGGTAACGGCAACACCTGACATCGCTGTGATAACTCTCGGGGTAGAAGCAGAAGCCAAAAGCGTAACACAGGCACAAAAAAGTGCAACCCAAACAATGGATAACATTGTGAAAATATTGAAGGCTCAGGGGGTAGCAGACAAAGACATACAAACACAAAGGTTTAGCATACAACCCGTGCGAAGATGGATTGAAAAGGAGAACAGAGAGGAGATCATTGCCTACCGTGTTACAAACATCGTTACTGCCAAGATACGCCAGATAGATAAGACCGGTAGCATAATCGATGCCGTAGCAGAAGCAGGTGGTGACCTTACACGCATCAACAACATTAGTTTCACCGTGGATGACCCAACGCAGCTTTACAGCCAGGCAAGAGAAAAGGCGCTCCGCGATGCTATGAACAAAGCCCAGCAGATTGCTCAAGTCACCAACACAAAACTGGGCAAGCCAATATACATATCAGAAGGAATATCGTATGTACCGCCGGTGGTAAGAGATTACGCGCTAAAAGCTGCCGAAGCTGCGCCATCTACACCTATCAGTCCAGGCGAGCTTGAATTCCACGTCACCGTTCAGATGGTATATAAGATAGATTAAAGATAATGGAGATATCACAGCTTAAAACCATGACATTTCCTCATACGAACATAGCACTGCAATTCAGCCACTTGACAAAGATCAAAAGCTGCCGTAAAATTTTGCCCACAACTAAATAGGCATAAAGGCTACGAACAGGACTAGTATGCCTTACAAGCGTAGCCACAGAGAGTCAGAAGAGGTGAGAGCTGACGCTGACGCCAAGGCAGAATGGACCTGGGAGCCGCAAACCGAAAGGGATATATAGTTGCAGCCTGAGTAGGCTTTGACGCAAAGGGTAGCGTTATCTGACCCAGGGTACTGTCTAAGAACAAGCAGTGCCTAAGAAAGAGATGGTCAGCAGTGACCAAAAAGGGTGGCACCGCGAAGGTTTGAGCCTCTCGCCCCTTAGGCGAGAGGCTCAATTTTTAAGGAGGGGGATATGTTTTGAATGAGAGCCAGCACAAACGTGAACAAAATAAAACCCAACTTCTAGACAAAAGCCAAAGAGCAATGAATATCAACATAAGGAGGAGCTGATGAAAAGAAAGGAAATCAAGATCATCCTGACCGAAAAAGAAATGCCGACCTCATGGTACAATGTACTTGCTGACCTACCCAAGCCGCTACCACCGATCTTACATCCTGCAACCAAAGAGCCAACCATTCTCCCCCCACCCCTATTTCCATCCGGTGTTAGGGAACAGGAATTCAGCAATGAACGCTACATCGAAATCCCTGAAGAGGTACAAGACATCTACAAACTGTGGAGACCGACACCTTTGATCCGAGCATACCGTCTCGAGAAAGCATTGGATACACCTGCCAAGATATTCTACAAGTATGAAGGGGTGAGCCCGGCAGGAAGCCACAAACTTAACACTGCTGTAGCTCAAGCCTACTACGCTAAGAAAGACGGTATCAAGCGCTTCACCACAGAAACAGGCGCCGGACAATGGGGCAGTGCTCTGTCGCTTGGCTGTGCCTTTTTCGGGCTGGAATGCAAAGTCTACATGGTAAAAGTTAGCTATTACCAGAAGCCTTACCGTCGCATCCTGATGGAAACATGGGGAGCACAATGTGTGCCCAGTCCCAGCCCGGATACCGAAATAGGACGCAAAATACTAGCCGAAGACCCCAATTCACCAGGGAGCCTGGGAATCGCCATCAGCGAGGCTATAGAAGATGCTTTCAAGCGCGATGATACTTATTATTCAATAGGCAGCGTCATCAACTCAGTGTTGCTACACCAGACAATTATCGGGCAGGAAGCTAAGAAACAAATGGAAAAGGCAGGCTTCTACCCCGATATCATAGTTGGCTGCATCGGCGGTGGCAGCAACTTCGCTGGAATGTTTCTGCCTTTCGTGAAGGACAAGCTTGAAGGCAAGAGACCAAATTTGCGTATCATAAATGTAGAACCAACCGCTTGCCCGAGTGTAACTAAAGGACTTTACACCTGGGACTACGGTGATGTCGCGGGGCTGGCACCAATAATCAAGATGTATACATTGGGACACACATTCATGCCACCAGGAATTCATGCCGGCGGTCTCCGCTATCATGGCATGGCACCGATAATCTGCCATCTTCACCGCCTCGGGTTCGTCGAAGCAAAAGCAGTACCTCAAGTGGCAACTTTTGAGGCTGGAGTGCGATTTGCTCGTGCTGAGGGCGTAGTGCCAGCACCTGAACCAAACCACGCCATCAGAGTTGCTATAGACGAAGCACTAGCCTGCCGTGAATCAGGCGCAAGTAAGACCATCCTCATCGCCCTGAGCGGACATGGTCATTTCGATCTTGCTGCCTATGATGAATACCTAACTGGCAAACTTCAAGACTATGTTTACCCTGAAGAAAAAGTTAAAGAGGCGCTGGCACACCTGCCAAAAGTAGACTACGTAGAAACATAGGGCGCTATGGATTACTAAAAGATGAGTAGAAAGCTCACGGTTCACCAGTTCTAGCGATAATAGCATTCGGCGCTTGACAAATGAAGTAAAATCGTGCTATACTGTTAATAATCCCGAGTAGCTAGGCTTAGAACCAGCAGGGGGCAACTAGCATAGCCTCTATGTTCTGAAGCCAAGGACGTAGAGGTGAATGTTAGAGGGATTGCAAGGAAGCGGTGCTGGGGACAAGTGAGGTTACTCGGGATCCCCTTTTAGATCTGCTAGCCAGCTTTTTCAGCCTGTCGAATATTTCCACTTTTCGACAATTTAAGAGTCTCTTCACTTTATCGCTATAACACTGATACCGGTAACTGACTGGACAATCACGATAGTGGCAAAACAGCTATCGTCATCGCAGGAAATGTGTTAAAATGTTTCCCTGATGATATTTTTCTGATAGAAATTCTCCATACTGGATCTGAGATGGAAGAACGTATAACCGAGCTGAATAGATTGAAGAAGGAATCCGCAGCTAGTGATGCTGAGCGTATCGAAGCTCAACACAAACGGGGCAAACTCACAGCCAGAGAACGAATCAACCTGCTTTTTGATCCTGGCACTTTTGAAGAACTTGACACCTTCGTAGTCCACAGATGCACTGAATTTGGACTTCAGGAACAAAAACCGCTAGGCGACTCTGTAGTGACCGGATATGGTCGAGTTGACGGTCACACTGTTTTTGCATTTGCACAAGACTTCACCGTATTTGGCGGGTCGCTATCCAAGGTAGCCTCAGAGAAAATTTGTAAAATTATGGATCTAGCCGCCAAAACAGGTGCCCCGGTCATCGGCATACTTGATTCTGGAGGCGCTCGCATTCAAGAAGGGATAGACAGCCTTGTCGGCTACGGTGACATTTTTATGCGCAATACCATCTATTCAGGCGTCATACCACAAATATCTGTAATTGCAGGACCCTGTGCCGGAGGAGCTGTATACTCACCTGCAATAACTGATTTCATCTTCATGGTAAAAGGCATAGGGCAAATGTACATCACCGGACCAGCGGTCATCAAGGCAGTCACCGGAGAGGAAATCACCTTGGAAGAACTCGGTGGAGCTGCAGTCCACGCCACTAAAAGTGGCAACTGTCACTTTGTCGCTGATAACGAGCAACAATGCTTTCAGATGGTACGCCGCCTCCTTGGTTTCCTCCCTCAAAATAACCTGGAGGAACCGCCGTTCCTCGACACCGGCGATGACCCAAACCGCATAGACCAGAGCTTGTCATACATCGTGCCCGACGATCCCAATAAGACATATGATATGAAGCAGGTGATATATAAAATCATTGACAATGGAGATTTTATGGAAGTGCAGGAGCAATTTGCCCCTAATTTGATAGTCGGCTTCGCCAGAATGGGGGGACGCACTGTGGGTATCGTGGCTCAACAACCTTTGGTCTATGCCGGTGTGATTGATGTTGACGCTTCAGACAAAGGTGCCAGATTTGTCCGCTTTTGTGACTGCTTTAATATCCCATTGGTCACCTTGGTCGACGTTCCTGGTTATATGCCAGGCGTGGACCAAGAACATCGTGGCATCATAAGACATGGCGCTAAGTTTCTCTATGCCTATGCTGAAGCCACCGTGCCTAAGATCAGTGTGATAATCCGTAAAGCATATGGCGGTGCTTTCATCGTTATGAGCAGCAAAAGTCTGCGTGGTGACATCAATTATGCCTGGCCATCGGCTGAAACCGCTGTCATGGGACCAGATGGAGCGGTAAACATCATATTCAAAGATACCCTAGAAAAAGCTCAAAACCCCGAAGAGATACGGCAGAAGTTAATTTCTGAGTACCGTGACAAGTTTGCCAATCCTTATGTTGCGGCAAGCAGAGGCTACATCGACGATGTCATCGACCCAAGAACGACGCGCCCGAAGATAATAAAAGCTTTAGAAATGCTCCACAATAAAGCTGACACAAACCCTCCTAAAAAGCACGGGAACATACCGCTTTAACGCATGATAGAAATGGATAGGCTAGCTGCCATAGTCGGCGCCGTTATCACATACATCGAACAGGAAGAGCAGACCAAAGCTGCTATGCCCAAGGTCATGCCCCAGCCCAGTCTTAGCCCCTGGCGCTTATTGCGGCTGCAAGAAGTTATGCGAGCTAGGACGAGCTGGCATCTCCGAAGGAACAAACGCTAGTGTTTATACAAAAGGAGACAACAATTAATGAGCCCACTAAAAAAAACAATAGATAAGAACCCTCTGAAAATCACTGACCTTACATTTCGCGATGGGCACCAATCGTTGTTTGCTACCAGAGTCCGCACCGACGATTTAGCCACTATCGCACCTGAAATGGACAGGGTTGGATTCTGGTCCATGGAGGTCTGGGGTGGCGCTACTTTCGATGTCATGACCCGCTTTTTGAACGAGGACCCCTGGGAGCGAATTAGAATCCTCAAAAAACTAATGCCCAATACCAGGTTGCAAATGTTGCTGCGTGGACAAAACCTTGTTGGCTATCGCAACTATGCTGATGACGTGGTTGTGGCTTTTGTCCACCACGCCGCTGATTGCGGCATCGATGTTTTCCGCGTCTTCGATGCACTTAACGACGAGCGCAACTTCGAAACTGCTTTCAAAGCCATAAAAGATAAGAGGAAACACATTCAGGGAACCCTGTGTTATTCACTTACAGACGCAAAACTGGGAGGTCCAGTCTACAACATCGATTACTACGTCAAGAAAGCCTTAATCATTCAGGAAATGGGGGCTGATAGCCTTTGCATTAAGGATATGGCAGGGCTTATTGCTCCAGACGACGCCTACGAACTCATTAAAGCACTGAAACAGGCTTTAAAAATCCCGGTCGATCTTCATAGCCATTTCACCAGTGGTATGGCCTTTATGAGCTACTTGAAAGCTATAGAAGCTGGAGTTGATTTCATAGATACCTGCGTTGCACCCTGGGCACTGCGCACTGCTCATCCAGCGATTGAGCCCATAGTCGTGGCTTTACGTGACACTCCCAGAGATACCGGGCTTGACTTACAACAACTCCTCAAATTGGGTGAGTACTTTGAGTCCATCACACCTAAGTATAGGGACTTTCTGGACAGCACCAAGGTGTCTGTCATTGACACCGGAGTCCTGTGGCACCAGATCCCTGGTGGCATGTTCAGTAATATGATAGCCCAACTAAAAGAAGCCAACGCTCTCGACCGGTTACCTGAAGTCTACGCTGAACTCCCGAGGACAAGAAAGGAACTCGGCTATCCTCCACTGGTTACACCTACCAGTCAGATAGTAGGTGTTCAAGCAGTGATGAATGTCCTGTTTGGCAGATACAAGATGATAGCCAAAGAGACAAAAGACTATGTCTATGGCTTATATGGTAAACCGCCAGCACCGATAGACCCGGAGGTACAGGCAATAGTGCTTAAAGGTTACGAAAAAGGGGACAAGCCTATCACCTGCCGTCCAGCAGATATACTTGAACCGGAACTAGAAAAAGCAAAGGAAGCAACCAAAGGCATTGCCAAGGATATAGGCGATGTGTTGACCTATGCGCTTTACCCCAACACAGGTCTGCGCTTTCTTAAATGGAAGTACGGTCTGGAAACACCACCACCGGAAACAAAGCCCAAGACACTCGAAGATATAAAACGCGAAGATGAATTGATCGCCAAAGCCAAAGCCGGACTACTAACCGAGAAAACAGAAACCAAGGCTCCGATGAAAGGTCCTTTCGTGCGGACATTCAACGTCTTTATCGGTGATGCATACTACAAAGTCGAGGTTGAACCCGCTGAAACTCCATCTAGGATGCCACCTGCACCACACCCAGTACAACCAGTGCCACCTACCGCGCAACCAGTAGCCCCCATAGCGGTCACGCCCGCAGAGAAAAAGGAGGAACCTTCAAAAGCAACTCTGGCACCCGGCGAGACCCCAGTGCTAGCGCCTATCCCCGGGACAATTATCCGCTATTTGGTAAAGGAGGGAGACGACGTCCAGACAGGTACCCCCATTGTTATCCTCGAAGCAATGAAGATGGAAAATGAAATTCTTTCTCCAGTTACAGGGAAGGTGAAATCAGTCAATTTCAAATCTGGCGACAAGGTCAGCAGCGGCGCGGTACTTGCTACTATCATACAAGCATAAAAATGGGAAGAACCATCAGCGAAAAAATCCTCAGCGAAAAGTCAGGCACTGATGCCCGAGCTGGAGACATAGTTATAGCGCCTGTGGACTGGGTATTCGTCCAAGACACTACTGGACCGCTGACCGTGAGACAGTTTAGAGAAAGCAAACATGCCAGTCTCGCTAAACCCCAACGAACCATTATTTTCCTCGACCACGCCGTACCTAGCCCCAATCGTCAATTATCAAACGACCACCAGTTATTACGCCAATTCGCCCAAGAAAATAGCTGCCGCATCTTCGAAGGCGGACATGGGATCTGTCATCAACTGGTAGCAGAAAAGTTGGCTAGCCCTGGCGAAATTATTGTCGGCGCAGACTCACACACAGTAACCGCGGGCGGGTTAAGCGCCTTTGCCACAGGAATGGGGTCTTCAGATGTTGCAGTCGTTTTTGCCTTGGGTAAAACATGGTTTCGCGTCCCGGAGACCTTTAAAATAAACCTTAATGGCAAATTCCAGAAGGCTGTTGATGCTAAAGACCTGGTGCTTTACCTCATCGGTAGACTTGGAGCAGACGGAGCAACTTACAAAGCTCTGGAATTCAGCGGCAATGCTGTTGCCAGTTTAACCATTCCACAGCGATTGACAATAGCCAATATGGCTGTCGAGGCAGGAGCCAAGGTAGGCCTGTTCCCCAGCGACGACATTACCAAACAATATTTGCAAAGCCAAAGCAGGGGGGCAAATTATGTGCCTCTGTATCCTGACAGCGATGCAATCTACGAGCTGGTAATCGATATTAACCTAGCTGAACTCGAACCTATGGTAGCCATGCCCCACGCGGTAGACAACGTTGCTCCAGCAAGTTCACTGGCTGGTACCAGAATAGACCAAGTCTTTATCGGTACTTGTACTAATGGTCGCCTTAACGACCTCGCTATAGCAGCCAAAATTTTAAAGAGCAAAAAATGCCATCCCAATGTCAGGCTAATAATAGCCCCAGCATCTCGGAAAATTCTCCTTGACGCCATGAAGTCCGGGTATATAGAGACCTTCCTTCAAGCCGGTGCCGTAATATTACCCCCGGGATGTGCTGCTTGTGTCGGAATCCACCAGGGCATTCTCGGGGATAATGAAGTCTGCCTGTCCACCGCTAACCGCAACTTTAAAGGTCGAATGGGAAATCCGGAAGCTTTGATTTACCTTGCTAGTCCAGCAACGGCTGCGGCTTCCGCTGTAACCGGTGAAATCACTGACCCCAGAGGTTTGCTCAGGTGACCACCACACTAATCAAAGGCAAAGCCCATAAGTTTGGAGACAATATTTCCACTGACCTCATAACCCCTGGCAGATATGCACATTTAAGAAGCAATCTCCCAGAACTTGCGAAGCATGTAATGGAAGACGCTGACCCCGGCTTCGTTGCTAAAGTGAAACCAGGCGATCTTATCGTCGCCGGTAAAAATTTCGGTTTGGGTTCCAGCAGAGAACACGCAGCACTGGTCATCAAATTGGCAGGCATCAGCGCTGTCTTGGCAAAATCGGTTGCTAGAATATTCTTCCGAAATGCAATAAATCAAGGGCTGCCAGTTTTGATATGTGATACCGAGAAGATAAACGATGGTGATGAACTAGAAGTAGACCTAAAAGCAGGAAGGATCAGAAACCTAACTTCCAATACTGAACTCGTTTTTGGCAAGATACCAGAGGTTATGCTCAATATCATGCACGAAGGCGGGCTTATTCCTTATATCAACAAGTACGGCGATTTCAAACTATGATGATGGTGGCAAATATATGGTCTACAAAATAACACTTCTCCCCGGTGATGGTATAGGTCCTGAAATCACTGAAGCGACCAAAAAAGTCCTTCAAACCACAGGATTGCAATTCGAGTGGGACGTACATATAATCGGACAACAGGCACAAGACAAATGGGGCACACCATTGCCTGATTTCGTTCTAGATTCAATAAGGAAAAACAGGATAGCACTAAAAGGACCGGTAACTACGCCCATTGGGAGCGGGTTTCGCAGCGTAAATGTGGCTTTGAGAAAAAGCCTCGATTTGTATGCTTGCATCCGCCCCTGCAAGACATACACTGGAGCACCTACCCCTTTCCAAAATGTCGATATTGTAATTATCAGAGAAAACACCGAAGACCTTTACATTGGTATAGAATTTGCCAAGGGGAGCAACGAGGCTAACCAACTGTCAGAACTGGTTGAAAAAAACTCGGGGGAGAAACTAAGAAGGGATACTGGTATCAGTCTAAAAGTAATATCAGAAACTGCCTCCAGACGTATTGTCAAGTTCGCCTTCGAGTATGCGCGTGCTAACAATAGAAAAAAGGTTACCGCTGCTCACAAAGCAAACATTCTGAAATTTTCCGATGGGCTTTTTCTGGCTGTAGCTCGCGAAATATCAAAAGACTACCCGGAGATAGAATTTGAAGATGTTGTTATAGATGCTCTATGCATGAGGCTGGTAAGAAATCCTCAGCAATATGATGTTATCGTCTTGCCTAATCTGTATGGGGATATTGTGTCCGACCTCTGCGCTGGACTGGTAGGCGGTCTCGGCGTAGCGCCCGGGGCTAATATCGGTGACAACGCTGCCATCTTCGAACCCACACATGGTAGTGCCCCAAAGTATACCGGACAGAACAAAGTGAACCCCATGGCAATGATGCTTTCATCCGTCTTAATGCTTCGCTACCTTGGTGAAAAAGAAGTAGCAGATAGACTGGAAAAAGCGATCGCCGAGGTTATCGCTGAAGGGGAAAAGGTCACCTACGACCTGAAAACTGACCGCAGCCAACTTGCAGCAACTACCTCCGAGGTTGCTGAAGCAGTAATTGAGAAACTAAAACTAAACTAAGGAGGACTGAAATGCGTAGCAAAGTTAGCGTTATCGGTGCAGGAAATGTAGGAGCAACACTTGCCCAACGCATTGTCGAAAAAGGATATGCCGATGTAGTACTTGTTGATATAATTGAGGGCTTGCCACAAGGCAAGGGGCTTGACATGCTCCAAACATGCCCGATAACTGGCTCCGATGCCAAAGTCATTGGCACAAACTCTTATGATGAAACGGCTAATTCTGACGTCGTGGTCATAACTTCAGGTGTACCCAGAAAACCCGGTATGAGCCGCGACGACCTCGTACTAACTAACATGAACATCGTGAAATCGGTTACTGAACAGGTAGTCAAGTACTCACCAGATTGCATAATCATCATGGTGGCAAATCCACTGGATGCCATGACACAGCTAGCCCTTCATGTAAGCAAATTCCCCAGGAACCGTGTTTTCGGGCAGTCAGGCATTTTAGACACCGCTAGATTCAGGACTTTTGTAGCCCAAGAGCTTAACGTCTCCCCCCAAGACGTCCATGCCTGTATTTTAGGTGGACATGGTGATACGATGGTAGCTATTCCAAGATTAACCACAGTGGGCAATGTGCCACTAACTGAACTGCTGCCCAAAGACAATATTGATAAGATCGTTGACCGCACAGTCAAAGGAGGCGGAGAAATAGTAGCCCTACTAAAAACAGGCAGCGCGTTCTATGCGCCGGCAGCCGCTACCGAGCTTATGGTCGAGTCTGTCCTACTCGATAAAAAGAGGATACTCCCTTGTGCAGTATATCTCGACGGCGAGTACGACATTAAAGGCGTGGTAGTAGGGGTCCCTGTAAAATTAGGAAGAAAAGGTGTTGAACAAATAATCGAACTTAGACTGACCCCAGGAGAAAGCACTGCACTCAAAAAGTCGGCTGAGGCTGTACGTGAACTTGTTAAAGTGATGAAATTGGAGTGAACACCTATGCGCAAGATAGATTGCAGGACACTAGCAGAGACCGTATCCACGCTATTTCAAGACGCCTGTCTTCACCTACCCGACGATGTGCTCTCCGCACTGAAACGAGCAAAGGAACAGGAAGAATCACCGGTTGCCAAAGACATACTGGACAAGATGCTCCAAAATGTTGATATCGCAGCCAATGAAAAAATCCCATTGTGTCAAGATACCGGGACAGCGGTAGTTTTTCTTGAGATTGGACAAGATGTACAGATAACCGGTGGCAACCTAGAAGATTGCATTAATGAGGGTGTACGCCAGGCTTACGAGAAAGGCTACTTAAGGAAGTCAATGGTAAGACAACCATTTTCTGCACGCGTCAATACCAGAGATAACACGCCGGCTGTCATCCACACCGATATCGTGTCCGGAGATAGGATAAAAATAAGCGTGATACCTAAAGGTGGCGGCTCTGAAAACTGCTCCAGACTGACTGTCCTACCACCAGCAAAAGGGCGCCAGGGAATTATTGACTTCGTAGTTAGCCTTATTGACGAGTCTGGGAGCAACCCCTGCCCGCCAATAATAGTCGGCCTGGGCATAGGTGGCACCACAGACAAAGCCATGGCAATGGCAAAAAAGGCACTGCTACGCAAAGTTGGAGAACCTAATCCTGACCCCGAAGTCGCTGAGTTGGAAAGAGAAATTCTGCAACGCATTAACAACCTGGGAATCGGAGCTATGGGGTACGGTGGCAGAATCACTGCTCTAGCGGTCCATGCCGAGACTTTTCCAGCGCATATCGCCAGCCTCCCGGTAGCTGTAAATATCCAGTGCTGGTGTGCTCGGCGTAAGGAGGTGATTCTATGACTACCTCCAAACATGATGTTGTTATCGTTGGGTCCGGGCTTGCAGGTCTGAGAGCAGCAATTGAAGCAGCTAAAAATCCTGAGCTTGATGTTGCTATCATCTCCAAGGTACAACTGATGCGCTCCCATTCTGTATGCGCGGAGGGTGGCACCGCAGCTATGATGCAACCAGAAGAAGGAGATAGCTTCGAACTTCACGCCTGGGATACTGTCAGAGGAGCTGACTTCCTCTGTGACCAAGATGTAGTAATGCGCTTCGTCGAAGAAGCCCCTAAAGAAATACTGCTACTTGAACATTGGGGAATCCCTTGGTCACGGCGTCCTGACGGCAGAATTGCCCAAAGACCTTTTGGCGGACACTCCTTTGATAGGGCAGTGTTCGCTGCTGACAAAACCGGCTTCGCAGAAATGCAGACTCTTTATGATACGCTGCAAAAATACAACAACGTAACCCGCTATGATGAGTGTTATGTAACCTCTATACTCGTTAACGATAACCTATTTTGTGGGATAACTGTATGGGACTTAACCAGCGGAGACTTCTTCCTCATCCAAGGCAAATCTTTGGTCATAGCTACCGGCGGTGCCTGCCGAATGTTCGGTTTTACAACCTACTCTCTTACTGCTACAGGCGACGGGATGGCTATGGCATATCGTGCCGGATTACCACTTAAAGATTTGGAATTCGTTCAATTCCATCCCACAGGCTTGGTACCTTCGGGTATACTCATAACCGAAGCAGCACGAGGTGAAGGAGGATACTTAATCAACAACACTGGTGAAAGATTTATGCAAAAATACGCCCCTTCTAAGTTAGAAGTAGCACCGCGAGACATCGTCTCTCGTTCTGAAATGACCGAGATAGAAGAGGGCAGAGGATTCCCAGGACCTGACGGACTTGATTATGTCCACCTCGATCTCCGCCACCTCGGAGCAGCCAAAATTAACGAACGGCTACCCATGATAAGAGAGGTCGCCATAAAATTCAACTTTATCGACCCCATCTGCGAACCCATACCGGTCCGCCCCGCAGCCCACTATTTTATGGGTGGTATACACACCAATATTGAAGGGGCAACTCCAATAGAAGGAATCTGGGCAGCCGGTGAAGCAGCTTGCATATCGCTACATGGTGCTAACCGCCTCGGTTCAAACTCAACAACAGAATGTCTAGTGTGGGGTAAAATCGCAGGAGGTAACGCCGCAAAATACGCACAACAAAGGAAGACTTTCACACCCATACCCGAAGCTGCCTCAAAAGCAGAGGAAATACGCATCTTCAGACGGTTTTCATCGAACGGCAAAGAGAGTGCTTATGCCTTGCGGCGAGAATTGCAGAGGACCATGGACAAAAATGTGGGTGTTTTCCGCACCGCTGAAGGTTTAAACACAGCTTTAGCCCGCATACAAGAACTAAAGCAGTGCCTTTCCCATATGAAAGTAGCCGACCAGAGCCGGATATACAACACGGACTTACTAGCCGCGCTGGAGGTGGAAAACCTCGTTGACTTAGCTGAAGTTATTGTTGCCGGCGCTTCTGCCAGAACTGAATCGAGAGGAGCTCACTCTCGCCGGGATTTTCCACAACGCGATGACATCAACTGGCTCAAACATACACTGGCTTACTATACTCCCGCAGGTCCCCGCCTCGAATACATTCCAGTAAAGGTCACACTATGGCAGCCGGTAGAAAGAAAATACTAACCCCGGAGGCGCTATGAGACAGTCACAGCCTCGAAGAAAAAACTACCTCGGGCTCGTAGGCTGGGTATGGGGAGGGAACTACAAAATAGAGCGCTACCTTTACACACTGCATAGAATAACTGGCCTCGGGATCCTTCTTTTCGGTGTAATACACCTCTGCGTCACTACTTTCTTTCGTATCCAAGGGCAAGATGTCTGGGAGAGTGCTATGGCGCTTCTACATAATCCCTGGTTCAAATTCGGAGAATTCCTGGTAGTCCTCGCTTTTGCCTATCATTCTTTGAATGGTCTCCGCCTTATCATACAGGAGTTGGGCTTTGGTATGGGAAAACCAACTCCACCCGTCTATCCCTACCGCGACTCGTTGCGAAAGAACCGGAGCTGGACAATGACCCTGGTGGGAATAGCTGCCCTGATCGCGTTGCTCTTTCTCTACGATTTCTTGACTGGAGGCTGGTGATGAGAAATAGCTATCTATGGCTTGCTCAGCTAGTTACCGGTGTGCTTATAGCTATCACACTCGGAATACATATGGTCTGGATGCATCTGGACACCATTCTCAACTTTCTGGGAGTCGAACTCAGCGATCCCACTTCCTGGATCTCGATGATACAACGTTCCAAGGAGGTTATCTGGGTAGTGCTATACACAATGCTATTATCCTTTGTCCTCTATCATGCGTTATACGGGCTGCGTAACATAATCGTGGAACTCACACCGTCCAGCAGGGTCAAGCGCATTACAACATGGAGCATCATTATCCTCGGCATAGTTGCCTTCGCCTGGGGCTCCTGTGTGCCCCTACTCCTGCTATCTCGGTAGGAAGGAGACGATTTACTATGAAGAAAGAAGAGTCCAGACAGATAGTCTTCAAAGTCCAGCGCTACAATCCGGAAACGGACTCCAGACCCCACATCGATAAATTTGTCGTGCCTGTCACACATGGTATGACAGTCCTTGATGGTTTGTTGTATATAAAAGAGAACCTAGATAGCACCCTGTCATTTCGCACCTCTTGCCGTATGGCAATATGCGGCTCTTGTGGCATGCTCATCAACAATTATCCACACCTAGCCTGTCATACTCAGATCCAAGAACTCCACGCAAGCACACTTACCATCAGACCGTTGCCCAACCTGCCTCTTATAAAAGACTTAATTGTAGACCTTACACCCCTCTTCGAAAAACACAGGTCAATCAAACCTTATATTATGCGCCGCGACACCTCAGAAATGGATAACCCGACGGCTGAGTTCTCTCAGTCGCCAGAAGAACTGGAGAGGTTCCTGCAATTTACTTATTGCATCAAATGTGGTATCTGTGTCTCTGCTTGCCCCACCTCAGCCACTGATAAGCTGTTTCTCAACCCACAAGCCTTGGCTCAGTGCTACCGTTACTGCGCTGATACTCGGGACGATGGCGAGCAAGAAAGATTCCAAATGTTAGACACAGAAAATGGCATATGGCATTGTCATCTTGCTGGCGCCTGTTCTGACGCCTGTCCCAAAGGAGTCGACCCTGCTTTCGCAATTCAGCTATTGAAAAGGCGCCTCGTAGCACGCATCGCCAAAGTGTCTACGGTGACAGAACCGGCACCCGTCGTCCCACCACCAACCCAGTGCAAACCTAAACTCCCGTTTCCGGAGTTTACTGTCAAAAGAGACCCAAACGCGAGGGAGGGATAAGACATGAGCACTATACATATAAAAACTCCGCTTGACGAGAAGACCATCGAAAAATTAAGAGCCGGTGATCAGGTGCTAATCACCGGTACCATCTATTCTGCGAGAGACGCAGCACATAAACGCATGGTAGATGCTCTGGACAGGGGTGAAGCGCTTCCCTTCGATATCACAAACCAAATCGTCTATTATATGGGACCATCGCCAGCTAAACCAGGACAGGCAATCGGGGCTGCCGGACCCACTACTAGCGGTAGAATGGACAGTTATACACCTCGTCTGTTAGCAAGCGGACTCAAGGGGATGATCGGAAAAGGCAACAGGTCACAGGCTGTGAAAGATGCTATCAAGAAATATAAGGCAGTGTATTTCGCAGCAATAGGTGGCGCTGGAGCTCTTGCCTCAAAAGCCATTAAGAAGGCAGAGGTGATAGCCTATCAAGACCTTGGGGCAGAAGCTATTCTCCGCCTAGAGGTAGAAGACTTTCCTGTAACTGTAATCAATGACATCTATGGCGGTGACCTCTATGAGGAAGGCAAAGCCAAGTATCGTGTAAAATCGGATGTCTAAAAATAGCCAGGGGGTTTACCGGTACAACCCAATGCCACTCAACGACTCCCTCTCAACCCCAGAAAGATAACACGCAATAAACCAGCAACACTTTTGGCATCGCAAATATCACCTGAGGCAATCATGTCAGGAATATTAGTTAACGGCACCCGGACAACCTCGATCTCCTCTGTATCTTCAGCGCGCTTTCGACTGGGTATTAAATGCGTGGCTAGATACAAATGCAAGTACTCAGTACAATATCCTGGGGCAGCATAGAATCCACCCAACCTCTCTATCCGGTTGGGTAGATAACCTATCTCTTCCTGCAACTCGCGACGAACGCATTCGACGGGTTGTTCTCCGGGCTCTATACTACCAGCGGGAATTTCCAGTAAATATTTATCCACAGCTTTCCGGTACTGCCGCACCAAAATAGCCCTGTCCCTGGAGTCCAAAACTACCACTGCCACACAATCGCTGTGTTCTACTATTTCCCTGGTTGTTGACTTGCCATTAGGCTTCAATATAGTATCAATTCGCAACTTTACCGCCCGTCCTTCAAACACGCGCTGGCTTGACAAGGTCTTTTCCATTTTTACTTTCTCCCGCATTACCATCCCTCGACTATTGCCATATACTCAGCTAAACTCTGGGATTGCTGATATCATCAAACCGGTAGATAAGAGCCACTTCGTCACAATCTGGAAACTTAGGACAGCGATAACATTCTGACCACACCTTCCGCGGCAGCTCCATTTTATCAACACGGCGGAAATTGTGCTTCTCAAAAAATGCTGGCTTATATGTCAGGCAAAACACTGTCGGTATTCCCAGTTCTCTCGCCTCCTTGAGACATGCCTTCACAAGCCTGGAGCCCAGCCCTTGAGACTGCTTGTCCCCGCTTACTGCCAGCGACTTGATTTCAGCCAGATCTGACCAGTTTATGTGCAAAGCTACACAACCGATGACCTCCCCCCGCTCGCTTCTGATGACAAAAAAGTCACGCAAGTTCTCGTATATTTCACTTAATGCCCTGGGCAACATTTCGCCCCTCTCAGCAAAACTGTTGACTAGCTCGTGTATCCGCTGGACATCTCCTATCTTAGCCTTTTCCACCTTCATACTAAACCCTCGTACCCTTCAGCTTGGCTTCCAGAGAGGCGTAGAAATAACTTCTGGGCTGGATCCTTAAGAAGCGCGCCACGTAGGGACTGAGTCTAACCCTGACTTCCTCATCATTGCCTAAAGCCATCTCTACCTGTCCATCAAGGCTGAACACTGCCTCGTGCGTAGTTATTACCTTCAAAACGACAACCGACTGGGGCGGCAAAACTAATGTCTTATCGAAACAAAAATGAGGGCATACTGGCTTAACTATCATCTCCTTTGCCTCGGGATAAAGAATAGGACCCCCACCGGCAAGAGAATAGCCAGTGCTTCCCGTCGCTGTAGCCACTATGAGACCATCCGCTCGGTAAGTAGTCAGTAATTCCCCATCTACCTTAGCCTCAATCCTGACCAATCTCACCGAACTGCGTCGACCCACAAAGACATCGTTTAAGCCATGCAAGACCTTACCGCTCGATAATAACTCTGCCTGAATCATAGCCCTTTCCTCGATCCACCCCTCACCTTGCAATAAGTCAGGTAATTTTGCCAGCGCAGCATCTATTGTAAGTTCAGTCATAAACCCCAGGTGCCCAAGATTTATTCCCACTACCGGCACCACATGAGGGACAATAGCCCGAACAGCCCGCAGGATCGTTCCATCGCCGCCGATGCTCAAAATAAGACCAGAGCCTGGCACTTTAGCTCTTGCTTGCTCTTCATCCCAGGCTGAACAAATCCAGAAAAGAACGCCCCTCGCTTCTAAAAACCTGCCCAGCTCAATGCCAACAGTCCTCGCTCGTTCAATTCTGGGATGGTATAGAATGCCAACTTGATTCACAGCCAGTTGAGTCTATCACCACTAAATAAATAGTGTCAAGCAATAGCAACGAGTCTAAGTAGCACTAAAACCCTAAAGTCCTCGCTGCCAGTTCAGCTAGCCTGACAAAGCTGCCAGGTACAATGCCCAAGAGGAGTACAAAAAGACAGCAGAGCAAGAGCGCTGCGCGCAACGCCCAAGAAGAGGGTACACTTTCTGACGAAGCAGGGGCACCCAACCACATAACCCTCACAACCTTGAGATAGTAATAGGCTGATATACAGCTATTTATCACCGCTACAACTACCAGCCACAGTAAACCATGCTGCACTGCACCATTGAAAATGTATATTTTAGCGATGAGACCTGCAGTAGGTGGTAGCCCGATTAAAGAGACCAGACATAGGGTCAAAGCCAATGCTAGTACGGGTGCACGCCTGCCCATGCCTGTATAGTCATCAATTTGGTCGCTGCCTACCTTATTGGAGATGGCTATTACCGCACCAAAAGCTCCCAGGTTAGTCACGGTATAGCTCATCAGAAAGAAAAGGAGCCCGCTCTGCACTACTTTGTCTCCACCGGTCGCCACACCCACTGTCGCCAGCCCCACCATAAGATAGCCAGCTTGAGCAATGCTGGAGTAACCGAGAAGACGCTTAATATTCGTTTGCAAAAGAGCAATGATATTACCAATAGTCATGGTGAGAGCACTCAGAACAGCAAACAACAACCCCCAGTTAGCCCCCAGCCATGCCGTCGAGCCAAATACCACCGAAAAGACACGCAGTATTATGGCAAAACCTGCAGCCTTACTAGCAACGGAGAGAAAGGCAGTAATCGGTGTCGGCGCACCCTCATAAACATCCGGCACCCACATATGAAAAGGAAAACTTGCAATCTTGAAACCAAAGCCTGCAGCTAAAAGGACCATCCCAATAAGCAAAGCTGGATTTTGAGCTAGTCCGCCGGTCGATAACACCCCCGCCGACTGGGCGATAGCAGCCAGCTTCGTGGTCCCGGAAAGACCAAAGACAAGTGCCATCCCATAAAGCAGCACTGCAGAGGCAACACCTCCCAGAAGTAAGTATTTAAGCCCCGCTTCGCTGGATTTCTCATCTTTCAAAAAGGCAACTAGTGCATACAGCGAGATACTGCTTAGCTCTAAAGCAACATAGATGGCTATTAAATCTGCTGCCGCAGCCAGCAGCATCATACCCGCAGCAGCAATAAGTACTAGGGCGTAATATTCGCCCTGGAATCTTTCGAATTTACTCACATAATCCTGGGAAAAAAGCACCACTAACCCAGCTATAGATAAAAACAACAGCTTGAAAAACACGGCAAACGGATCCACCCATAGTACCTGATAAAATATGCTTGCTGGCGCCTTACCCCATAGCATGACACTTAAACCAGCTGCGACCACTAATCCAAAGAGACTAATAACCACCAGCAATACTTTACGTCGGACAAAAAGGTCAGCCAGAACTAAAATCAGCGCTATGGCTAACAGGACTATTTCCGGTGCCAGAAAACGGATCTCGTTTAGCAGCATCACCGCCTGCCCTCAACGAATTTCACCAAGCTTAAACGCAACATTACACCTGCTCCATTCGCTATCTCAAAGCCCTAAAAGCTGCGTTAATGGCTCGACCCCTATCTTGATAACATTAGTCAAAATAGCCGGATACAGACCAACAAGCATAATAGCTACCACAAAAGAAAAGATACACACTTTGTCCACATTATCCGCATCGGGTACACCATTAAACTTCTCCTGTGGAGGACCATAAAAAACCCTCTGGAGCATCCACAAAATATATCCCGCTGTTAACACCACCCCAAAAACACCCAGAACTGTGTATACCTGTATCCACTTCACTGCAGCACTGGAGAAACTGCCAACAAAAGTGATAAACTCGGCAGCAAAACCGCTTGTGCCGGGTAACCCCAGCGATGCTAATCCAGCTACGGTGAAAACGACCGCGATCACTGGCATCTGACGTGCCAACCCACCCAAATTGTCTAGATTTCGTTCATGTGACTTTTCGTATACTAGTCCCACCATAGCAAACAAAAGTCCGGTCACTATGCCATGGCTGAACATCTGTAAAGTGGCACCAGTAAGGCTTACCGGGCTTAAAGCGAAAATGCCCAGAAGCACATAGCCCATGTGGCTCACACTACTGTAAGCAATAAGGCGCTTCAAGTCTTTCTGCCTCATGGTCACGCCAGCCCCATAAAGTACATTCACCACAGCAAGCGCCACAAACAGCGGGGCATATTGAAGCGCAACTGCAGGGAAAATGCTCACACAGACTCTAATCATTCCGTAACCACCCATCTTCAATAAAGCACCAGCCAGAACAACGCTCGCAGCCGTTGGGGCATCGGTATGGGCATCAGGAAGCCAGGTATGTAGAGGGAAAACAGGCAACTTGATAGCAAAACCGACCAACAACAAGAAGAATATGGCTGTAAACGGGATTACCGGCTTTGCAGCGAGCAGCCCTGTAAGCTCAACCATACTTAATGTGCCAGTAGTAAAATAAAGACTCAAGATACCGGCTAACATCAAAGCGCTACCAGTGAGAGTGTATATCACGTATTTGATAGCCGAGTATTCCTTCCTGCCACTTCCCCATATCGAGATAAGAAAATACATCGGTATCAACTCTAACTCCCAGAATAGGAAGAATAGGATAAGGTCCAGGGAGCAAAAAACACCCAGTATGCTCGTCTCTAGCAGCAAGAGCCAGGCAAAATACTCACGAGGTCGCAAATCTATCCGCCATGATACAAGAACCGCCAGCACACCAAGGAAAGTCATCAGAATAACCATAGGGAGGCTGATCCCATCGACTCCCAGATGATAATAAGCATTGATGGCTGATATCCATACTATCTTCTCTTCAAATTGCATCTGCCCTACAACTCCCGAAGACCTGTCAAACTGGCAAAAAACAACCAGGGAAAGGACAAATGCAACTAGGGCAAAGGAGAGCGCAACAAATTTTGCCGATTTCAGCAGAGACTTCGGCAGAAGAACGATAACAACTGCTCCGATAAGAGGCAAGAACACTATAGCACTCAAGAAACTAAAACTCACAGACGCTCACCTCAACTAAAAAGATAGAAGCAAACAGCTATAGCAACAATACCAATAGCCATGGTCATAGCATAAATCTGCATTTGTCCAGTCTGTGCGCGCCGCATAGTGGCACCTGCGGAAGAAGTGCCACCAGCCACTCCGTTCACCGCACCATCGACAAACCGGGCATCAAAAAAAGCAAAAGCCGCAAACACCCCGTCAACCAGAAAGCGTACCACTATAATCCTCTCGTAGAGTTCATCAAACCAGTACTTGCGATACAATAAAATGTACACCGGCTTAAAGACTCTGCCCACGGCTTCTGCAGGTATCCACCTGCGGTCATATATGACATACGCTAACAAGATACCTAACATAGCTACACCCAGCGATATCATCGGTAACGGGTGAGTCAGGATGCCAAAGAAACCTTGAACAAAACCATGCCCACCATCATGCGCGGCATGTCCCAGAAACCTACCAAAGGAGCCATTCACGTTTAACCACGCGGATATAATCGAGAACACAGCTAGGATGACCATAGGCACAAGCATGACAAATGGAGATTCATGAAGTTTGCCTCCACCATGTTCACCACCGTGCCCGGTTGCTGCTGCCCCTTTATACTCCCCGTGAAAAGTCAGAAATACAGCCCGAAACATATAGAAAGCAGTCATGAACACCGTAATCATGGCTAGATAAAATAGCACCGGATTCCCCTCGAAAGCAGCAGCTAAGACCTCGTCCTTGCTCCAGAACCCAGAAAGTGGCCAGATCCCGGCTAAGCTCATAGAGGCGACAACAAAAGTAGCATATGTCCAGGGCATCGCCTTGCGCAACCCTCCCATCTCCCTCATGTCGAAAGTCCCGGTAGCATGATTGACGCTACCAGCACCAAGAAACAGAAGTGCTTTGAAAAACGCATGATTGAACAGATGAAAAATGCCCACAGCAATCCCGCCTGTACCTAGCCCCAGCATCATATAACCTAGTTGACTGATAGTAGAATATGCTAGAACCCGCTTGATATCGGTCATCACCAGCCCCATGCTAGCAGCAAAAATGGCAGTGAAGCCACCTATAATTGCCACAGTAACCAGCGCCACATGGCTATGTTCAAACAGCGGGAAAAGACGAGCTACCAGAAACACACCAGCAGCAACCATGGTCGCCGCATGTATCAAAGCACTAACTGGGGTAGGACCCTCCATCGCGTCTGGCAGCCACACATGTAACGGGAATTGGGCTGACTTGCCAACAGCCCCGGCAAAAATCCCCAGTGCCGCCCAAGTTAAAGTGGTACCAGCCAGACTGCCGGCAACAGCCAGACCGTGTAGTTCCTCAATATCGAAGGTACCAGTGTGATAGAAAAGGAACAATACCGCTGCCAGAAAGCCAAAATCGCCAAACCGGGTAACTATAAAAGCTTTCTTCGCAGCATTAGCAGCCGAGGGACGATGGAACCAGAAACCTATCAAAAGGTAAGAGCCTAGACCAACCCCCTCCCAGAAAAGGAAAAGGAAAACCAGGTTATCAGCCAAAACCAGTCCCAACATGCAGGCAGTAAAAAGTGACATGAAGGCAAAATAACGATGGTAACCGGGGTCGCCATGCATGTAACCCTGAGAATAAATCTGAATCAAAAGGCTGACCAGACTCACCACCACCACCATCACAGCAGACAAAGAATCAACTATTAGCCCGATGTGGATGCTCAGGTCGCCTATAAGCACCCACTGGATGTCCGGGATAGAGAACTTGTGTCCTGGGGTCGCCAGGACTTCAGCTAACACCCAGAGAGAAAGAAGACACGAAACACCAATAGCACCGATAGTTACATAGCCACTGACCTTTGGATACTGTCTCAAAAATGGTCTCAGGAATAAAGAGATAACGATAAATGACCCTAAAGGGCAGAGAAATACTAGCCAAGGAATGTAATGAGGCATTAGAGTCTCCTTAGAATCTCCTCTACGACATGTACACGCTCTTGGGAAACAAAAATACGGTAAGCAGCTAACTCGCCAACACCGGCTGTCTCAGTATCAGGCAACACCAAAGTCGGTACTCCCTCTCCTTCAAAAAACTCCTTCCACATCTCAGCTATCATTAAATTTGGCGCTGTCTTAACTTGCACCCACATTTTTCCAGTTACCACTTCATCAAATCAAAGTTATTAATGTCCACAGACTTTCGGCTTCGATAAATCGCAAATATAATAGCTATACCTACAGCAACCTCAGCCGCAGCCACCACAATAACGAACACAGCGAATATCTGTCCTGTAAGAAGCGTTGGAGTGATATAACGAGAAAATGCAACCAGCGCAATGTTAGTCGCATTGAGCATTATTTCAATGCACATTAAAATAACCACAACATTGCGTTTGGCTAAAACTCCATAAAGCCCGATGCTGAACAAAACACCCGACAAAATGAGATAATGCAGTAAACCAACCGACATTTCTTTATTTCTCCCTCATTAACGCGATGGCACCAATGACTGCCGCCACCAGCAAAAAACCAGCAATTTCCACCGGTAATAAGTAGCCACCCTCCCCGAACAAGCTCGCCCCTATACCAGTCACCGTCGGTTGTTTTGGCACCTCGCTACTTATCAACCATCTGGTACCGGCTAGCCCCCAACCCAAAACTAACACGAAAGCTAAAGCCGCTACAAAAGCAGGAAGGCGAAACCTTCCTGACGGACTCCCCCGCCAAACATCCTGAGTTAACATGACAGCCACCACAATTAGTATTGAGATAGCACCGACATAGATAAGAATTTGCACCACAGCCAGAAAATCAGCATAAAGTGTCACGTAAATCCCAGCCACCGCTAGGAAAAGCAATATCATACTTAATGCTGCTCTAAATACATCACGTAGAGCTACAACCCCCAGAGCCGCTACCACAGCTGTAAATGCCAAAAGCCAGAATATTATGTCAAACACCTCGACCCCTTTTCTTGCTTAATGGAATGAGATTCAATTTCTGCCCGCCATCACTCCTGTCCCAGTAAATCAACAGGCTTTGTTTTGGCAAAGTCATCTCGATATTAGGTCGAGCATACCCGCTTGGCTTTCTCAAATCTGAGATAGTTAGCTCCTCTTTACTCAGTATTAAATCACTACGCCGGTACTTCGCCCCTTCGTAACACACACTCATTGCCAGCGCCTCATAGGGACAAGACTCCACACATAGTCCACAAAACATGCACCGCCCTGCATCCAGTTCAAATTTGTCAACGATATAATTGTTCTGGTCACCAATGTGAGTAACTATCTCAATATTCCCCTGAGGACAATTCTTAGCACACGTGGCACAGCCGGTACATTTTTCCGGGTACCATACCAGCTCACAGCCTCGTATTCGTCTAGACACAATCAACTTTTCTTCAGGATACTGAACAGTAATCGGAGGGCGGAAAAGGTGTTTAAAAGTGACCGCCATCCCTTTAAGTATGCCTATCCCGTATCTTTCAAACTTCAACACGTCCTTTTCCTAGAACAAATAGTCTCGACCAAGCCAATATCAGGATTCCAGCTAGAGCAATATTTACCACCACAACCACCCAGGGCAATAGTTCTACTAACCAAAGTACCTCAATAGCCACCACAAGCAGATTGACCAGAGCCATAGGGAAAAGCCCCTTCCAGGCGAAAGCCATCAACTGGTCAACCCTCAGCCGCGGTAATGTAGCCCGCAGCCATACAATAAGCGAAAATATAGCTATAACTTTAACCACAAACCATAGAAATGGTGGCAATACCGGTCCACGCCAGCCACCGAGGAAAAGAGCGGTAATAATACAGGCATACGCCAGTGCATGACCATACTCACCCAGATAGAACATGGCAAACTTCATACCTGAGTACTCTGTATGGTAACCAGCCACAATTTCAGAGTCAGCTTCCAGAAGGTCAAAAGGACAACGGTTCATTTCAGCCAAGGCACCAAGGAAGAAAATGAGAAACCCCAGAGGTTGCATTACAATAAACGGGAGATTCTGAGCATCGACTATCTTTGTCAGCGACAATGACCCAGCCATTAATACTACGCCAAGGATCGACAGCACCACTGGCAATTCGTAGCTTACTATCTGAGCTACTGTCCTCATAGCTGCTATCAAAGCATATTTATTGTTTGAGCCCCATCCCGCCATATAAATCCCCACCGCCGACACAGAACTGATAGCCACTATGTACAGCACGCCGACATTCAGGTCAGCTAGTATAACCCCCTTACCAAAGGGCACAACTGCAAAAACCATCAACACTGGTGTAAAGACCACTATCGGTGCCAGCCAATGGACAAACTTATCAGCCCTCTCCGGGATAATATCTTCCTTGAGTAATATCTTCACAGCGGTAGCAATCGGTTGAAAGATTCCTTCAGGTCCAAGCCGATTAGGTCCCAGACGAATCTGGAACCGACCGAGCAAACGCCGTTCATACCAGATAAAAACAATCACCAGAGTCAGGACAAAACCGAGTATAACGACGATACCTACCACACCAGCTATGACATAGGCTACCCAGTCCGGGGAAATAGCACCTAACCAGTCCTGAAATTGCTCCAGTAGTGTCATTACCTGTCTATCTCTCCAAGACAAACGTCGATGCTACCAAAAATGACAATCAGGTCAGCTATCTTCCACCCTACAACCATGTCTCTGAGTGCTGTGAGGTTAATCAGTGTTGGTGGACGGACATGAAATCTGTACGGCGCTATCGAATTATCACTGACCAGATAAAAACCAAGTTCACCTTTAGGCGCCTCAATATGCCCATACACCTCGCCGCTGGGCAATCGAAATGGTTTCGGCAATTTGATGCAAATCTCACCTCGAGGTAGCTGATTCACTGCCTGCTCTATAATTCGCACGCTCTGCCTCATCTCTTGGATCCGCACCCAATAGCGGTCATAGCAATCGCCCGCCATCCCCACAGGCACCTCAAAATCAAAGCGCTCATAAATCGAATACGGATCCGCCTTACGAATATCCCACTTGACTCCGCTGGCTCTCAATACTGGACCACTGGCAGCAATATTTATCGCCGTCGCCCTGGGCAATATCCCCACACCCTTAGTGCGCGCAAGTAAAATTTCATTCTGCGATAATAGCTGCTCATACTCGTCAATAAATCGCGGCATCTCACCAACAAATCTCCCCAACGCTGGTAAGAATTCTTCGGGAATATCATGGCTGACCCCACCTACCCTCATGTAGTTATAGGTCAGCCTTTGTCCACAGACCATCTCAAAAAGGTCCATAATCTTCTCTCGTTCCCTCCACATATACAGCACCGGCGTCATCATGGCACCTAGGTCATTCAGGAAAAACCCCACTGCCATCAAGTGACTGGATATACGCATCAGCTCTGCCATGATAACCCTGAGATGTTCAGCTCGCTCCGGAACCTTTATGCCGGCTAGCTTTTCAACCGCTAGCACATAACCAAAGTTGTTAGTCATCGAAGCCAGGTAATCAAGCCTATCGGTAAGCGGGATCACCTGTGTATAAGTCCTGGACTCAGCAAGCTTCTCGATGCCCCGATGAAGATACCCAATAACAGGTTCCACATCAACAACCACCTCCCCATCAAGTGTCACCCTCATCCGAAACACACCATGGGTGGAAGGGTGTTGTGGACCAACATTAAGAATAAACGGCTCGGTCTTTAGCGCCATCCTATAAATAATCCTTTCTCAATGGATGCCCGATAAAACCTTCCCACAAGAACAACCGCTTTAAGTTAGGATGCCCTTCAAACACAATCCCCATGAGGTCATACACCTCGCGCTCCTGAAAATCTGCAGCACGCCACACATCAACCACCGAAGGCACCACAGGTTTATCTCTATCAGTACACCTGACCTTCAATGCCAGGCTGTGGTTATTTGTCAAAGACACTAAATGGTAGACAACTTCAAAATAGTCTAAATAGTCCACCGCAGTAAGGTTTGCCAGATAATCGAACTCAAATTCTGAGCTATCCCTTAAAAACCCGGCTAGCTCTCGAAGCCGTTCACTTTTAACCACAATACCTGACTTTCCCGATTCCATAACCGAACCAGGAAACTCCTCGCTCAGTCTTCTAGCTACTGCCTCATAGTCTAGAACTACAGTCATACCTTCTTGATGGTATCCCGTGATATCTTTTGATGTATTAACCTGATACCATGGATAAGCCCCTCAGGACGCGGTGGGCAGCCAGGCACATACACATCAACCGGCACTATTCGGTTCAACCCGGGTACGACACTGTATGATTCCCTGAAAGTACCGCCGCTTATCGCACAAGCACCCATAGCTATAACCCACTTGGGCTCTGCCATCTGCTCATAGACCAACTTCACAGCTGGTGCCATCTTCCATGTTATTGTACCGGCTACTATCATTAAATCAGCCTGTCGTGGCGACCAGCGAAAAATATCCATACCAAAGCGAGCAATGTCAAAACGTGATGCGGCTGTAGCAATCATCTCAAAGGCACAACATGCCAGACCAAACATAAGCGGAAACACCGAGCGCGACCGAGCCCAATCAATGACATAATCCACAGTAGTTAATAGGACATTGCGCCTGAGTTCAGTTTCAAGCCAGCTATCAGAATCCGGTATCGGTTGCTGACAGGACTCCTTTAATGACTCCACTTCCCGCCCCTCGACTATGTCAATGTAACTGCCGGGTAATGATAGCTCTCGTCTTTCTATTTCCATTCCAGCGCTCCTTTAAGCCAGGCATAAACATAGGCAACTGCAAGAATAGCAAAAAGAATGACCACTGCCACCAGACCAGCTAATCCGAGCTCCTTCAAATCCACCGCCCAGGGGAACAGAAAAACAGCCAGCACATCAAGAGCCACAAACAGGATGGCAAAGAAATAATAACGGAAGTTGTACTGCACCCACGCTTTCCCAATAGTGGACATGCCACATTCATAAGTAGACCTTTTAGCAGGAGTGACTTTGCGAGGAACAACACGCAAAAAGCTTAATACCAGCGGTAAAAGTAATGTCGTAAGCGCAAAAAGAATGGCGACAACCAGAAGCATCCCTACATAGCCAAAATCCTGTAACAATCGAGCACCCCCAGTATGTAAAACGCCGAGCGACAGTATAACACACACCCAAAATGAAGGACAAGCTTGACTAAACAGCTAGCCGCGGTATAATAAAGGCTGGTTTTTTGAGATGCGCATCACAGGTGGTATAGCCAAAGGACAACAATTGAAGGCACCCAGAAACCGTTCTGTGCGCCCTACTACCGACAGGGTAAGAGAGGCTATATTTTCCGTCCTTTTTTCTCTTCCTGGCAATCGGTCACGAGGACTAGACCTATTCGCTGGCAGCGGCGCGCTGGGCATCGAAGCACTCAGCCGCAATGCCGCATGGGTAGATTTTGTTGACCACGAACCTGAGTGTTGTGCCGTTATTAAAGAGAACCTGCTTAGAACAGGCTTCTCACAGAAAGCCCACGTGTATTGCTGCAGTGTTAGCAAAGCCCTCACCTTCCTGAACGGCAAATATGATATCGTTTTCCTTGACCCACCTTATGCAGACCGGTCAATCGACCGTATCATCGAGCAGATCGCAGGTTCCAAAATCATAGACAAAGGCTCACTCCTGGTGATATCGCACGCTTCCAGATACCCCTTACGACAAAGATATGACGGCTTGTCCATGTTGAAAGAGAAACGGTACGGCGATACCTGTATCTCAATATTCCATAAGGAGGTAGAATCTTGACCATCGCCATCTATCCCGGTAGCTTCGACCCGATAACAAATGGACATCTGGATATCGTTAAACGGGCCTCAGCCATTTTCGACGAGCTGGTCATAGGGGTATACGACCGCCCCGAAAAACGCCTTCTTTTCAGTACTGAGGAGAGAGTAGAAATGGCCCAGCAAGCAATCGTCGACTTTGGGAACGTCCGAGCCCAAGCATATTCAGGACTCACCGTCGATTTTGCCAGAAAAGTGGGGGCAAAGGTCATGGTGCGCGGTTTACGCATGAGTTCTGACTTTGAGAGAGAGTTTGAAATGGCAATGATGAACAAGAAACTGGCACCTGACCTTGAACTAGTTTGCCTCATGGCAAGCCTGCAATACCAGTTCCTCAGTTCTAGCTTACTTAAGGAAGTCGCACAATTAGGAGGCTGTCTTGAAGACATGGTACCATCTCATGTCGCTAATGCCCTGAGGCGCAAGTTCCTTCCATCGCCATACTAGTCGCATTAGACAGTATCCTCGTTCAAAAATGAACGGGCTAAATCTCTAGCATAAAATAATAAGGAGGAGGTCAGATTAAGATGGCATACAAAATCACCGAAGAGTGCATCAGCTGTGGTGCCTGTGAGCCCGAATGCAAGAATGAAGCTATAAAAGAAGGGGAAACGATTTACGTAATCGACCCGGCTAAGTGCACAGAGTGTGTGGGCTGGTTTGCATCTCCAAAATGTGCCGAGGTTTGTCCAGTGGACTGCTGCATACCAGATCCGAGCCATAAAGAGACCAAAGAACAACTCCTAGAAAAATGGAAGAAACTCCATCCTGGACAAACACCGTCCGCTACATAAGGGCTTAATAACATCTGCGGTCTTTTCCAGGACATCTCCTGACCTTGGTGCCAGTGAACGCACACAGCTTGATATGGCTTGCAAGGATTTTGTTTTTCAGGCATACCACTGGGTTAGGAGGGTCTAATGCTTACTATCGACTTCCAGTTTATGGAGACCAGGGATGGAGAACTAATCTTGGACATCGGCTGCGGGGAAGGCAGACACTCCTGGGAAGCGTGTAAACAGAGCAGATGCTGTGTTTATGCAGTAGATACCGATGCTGTAAGCCTGAAAAAGGCTCACTATGCGCTCCATCTCTTGCAGGAGAAAGGCGAGACTAAAGGTAAATGGGCTTTACTCAGAGGAGATATAATAAGCCTCCCCTTCAAAGACAAGACCTTCCATAAAGTTATCTGCTCCGAAGTATTAGAACACGTCCCGGATGATACTAAGGCCATTCATGAGATGGTCAGGGTACTGAAAGACGATGGTATACTCGCTATCAGCGTCCCCTCCTACCTGCCTGAGTCAATATGCTGGGGAATAAGTCGTAGTTACTATGACCATCCCGGAGGACATGTCAGGATATATAAGGCAAACCAGCTCATAACCAAACTACAACAAAACAATCTACACGTTTACGCAAAGCGCCACAAGCATGCCCTGCACTCTTTTTACTGGATACTCCGATGCATATTCGGCGTGAATAACGAGAGGGCATTGCTGCCATCGCTGTACCATAAGTTTCTCGTTTGGGATATTTACCACAGCCCGCGACCTGTCCGCATTCTGGAAAATATGCTTGACCGCTTTTTCGCTAAAAGCCTGGTCATATACGCGCACAAGACTGATAGCGGGCAATAGTGTCCTGGACGCACGAGGGCAAGATAAGCTACACAGCAGGAATAGAAAGTCTATCTCTAAGCTAAGTCCCGCAGTGTACACTTTACCACTATAACATCACTCAATCGGGGGAAATAATGCGCTATCTTGTCCAGCAAAACCAGAATAAGCCCTGATATCTTTTTCGGGCACCTGGTCAGAAAACCTCCCCACCACGGGAGACCAAAAAGCAAGGAAACACCCCTGACACTATCCACCTTAAAATACCGCCTCAGCATTTCCACTAGAAGCTTGTAATCAAATCTGTACGTATGGTCCGATGGTGTTTCCCAGGGCATTATTAAGCCACCGTCCTTTTTGCTCACCCGCTTCCACAAAAAGTGCACTGCCCGTCCGAGCGCAAAACCCAGGCTCCCAAAATTAGCCACAGCTATCACAGCTCGACCACCACTCTTTAACACTCTTGCCATTTCACTCAGCACACTCAAAGGGTCGATGAAATGGTCGAGCGCCCCTTTACATACAACCTTGTCCACACAGCCTATGCGGAATGGCAAATTTTCTCCAACTCCTCGGACCAGGGTCATATTTACACGATTCCTGGCTATATATTCCCTTGCATATCCGAGCATCACACTCGAAGGCTCAAGTCCTATAACAAATCCGCCGTTTCCAGCCATCCGTACACCATCTAATCCCCTGCCACACCCCACATCAAGTACCAACTCACCTTCCTTGACATCCACCTCAGCAAGGGTGACATCTATCATCCTCCGGAACATAAACTCAACCTCGGGGCTCACCACATCGGGCACCACATGGTTATCAGTCCACCCCAAGTCAACCGCAAGATGTTTAGCGCTTCTATCCATCGTTTACATATCCACCGTAATAGCAGTTAACACATATCCACAATGATACGATGTCCAGAAAATCAAAAGGCCAGAGCTTCGCCGCACACTCCCACCACCATATACTCAAAAACTTCGCTATTTATCTCCAAGCAGCTTCGTCTTTTCGTATGCGGCAATAACAGCCTGTAACAACAATGAGCGTATACCACCTTTTTCTAGCTGCAAAAGACCTTCGGCTGTTGTGCCACCGGGAGAGGTCACCATATTTTTTAATTCAGCCGGATGTTTGCCTGTAAGCTCAACAGCTTTAGCCGAACCCAAAACTGTTTTGATCACCAGTCTCTCAGACACCGAGCGTGGCAAACCAATGTGCACCCCAGCATCTACAAGCGCTTCGATAACAAGAAAAACATATGCTGGTCCGCTACCACTTAATGCTGTTGCCATATCGATATATTTCTCACTGGTAACATAGACCTCATCACCCAAAGCAGCCAGAATGGACCTCGCCGCTGTCCTTTCATCACCTGTAACTTCACTGGTAGCTGTCCACACCGTAATACCCTCGCCTATCTGCGCCGGCATATTAGGCATTGCCCTGACCAGACGCATGTAGTCAAGTCCGTGCTGCAGGTTTGCAAGAGAAGCCCCAGCAACTATAGATAACACTAACTGCCGGGACAGCAGCCCTTTAAGTTCCCCCAGTAGCCTGCTCAATTCTTGAGGTTTTATTGCCAGCACAACGACATCAGCACCTTTTACCACAGCCCGGTTATCGTCTGTAACTCGCACACCATATCCTTCCGCCAGAGCCTTCCGACGCTGTTGTGCAATATCACTCACCGTAATATCTTCAGGTACCACCACCCCTTTAGAAAGAAGACTTTTGACCATCGCCTCGCCCATAACGCCACCACCAATAAACGCTATCCTCATAACTACCTCCTTTCACCAAAAATAGCTCTGCCAATCCTGACTATGGTTGCCCCCTCTTCAATCGCCACCTCAAAATCGTCACTCATTCCCATAGATAAATGCTTCAACCCCAATTGGTCACGCAATTCTCTCAGTCTCCTGAAAATCGGGCGGGCATCCTCTGGGGCAGCCACCAGCGGAGCAATGGTCATCAGCCCCACGACCTCGAGATTAGGCAACCGCTTTATCTCTTCGACCGCTTTAGCCACATCGCCCACAGCAAAACCACTTTTAGTCGCTTCCCCGGAAACATTGACCTGAAGTAGAACTGGCACAACTCTCTTTGCTCGTACATTTAAAATGTCAGCTAACCTCACTGAATCAATACTATGTATTATGTCAAATAAATCCAGAGTTCTTCTAGCTTTATTGCTCTGCAGATGACCTACCATGTGCCATGTCACATTTTGCCTAATATCAGAAAGCTGCAATATTTTGTCCTCCGCTTCCTGCACCCTATTCTCGCCGAAATCCCTGACACCAAAATCAAAAGCATCCCTGATCGTTGCCGTCGGCACACCCTTTGTAACCGCCACCAATGTCACCTCTTGTGACGATCTGTAGCTCTTTTCACAAGCCCGAGCGATTCGCATCCGCACTTCTCGAATGTTATCCTCGATACTCACTGGTCCACTATTCTAGCATGCTATAAGCATATATTTCGATACCATATCTGGCTACTGTGACTTTACACTTACAACTCACACACCGCTGAATACCAACAACGCCGGGGGTGATTCTTCAAAAAAGCGGAGGAGCTACCGACTCCCCTGGACGATTTTTGAAAGCGCCATGCTGGATTATCAGGGGGCTCCTTTGCCTGCCCTTTCAATATTAGCCCACTACTATATTTACCAGTCTTCCAGGTACATAAAAGATTTTAGAAACTCTGTTGTCCTTAATATGAGCTTTCACCCGCTCCCGACTCAGTGCTAACTCTTTAGCTTCTTCCTCTGTTATAGAAGACGGCACAACGACCTTATCCCGAAGCTTGCCATTCACCTGTATCACCAGAGTGACCTCTTCCTCTTTAGCCAATTCCTCGTCCCACCCCGGCCATTTCTGATTATGGATGCTATAAGCATGTCCCGTCTTTTCCCACAGCTCTTCCGCAAGATGCGGTGTCACCGGCGCTAGAAGCAGTAATAAACTGGTTACCGCCTCGTTCCAGAGCAAGGAGGAGACTGTCCCCTGTTCCTGAACCTTACTCAAGTAATTGGTATACTCCATCAGCGCCGCAAGCATGATATTGAAACGGAAACGCTCCATGCATTGCGTCACCCTTTTGATGGTCTTATGAAGCTGGTGCCTAAATTCTTTCTCCGCTTCGCCCCGAACAGCTTTCTCATTGTACCCGCCCAAGGTCAGGTTCCACACACGGTTGAGCCAGCGGCTCATGCCCACAATCCCGTTGTCATTCCATTCGCCACCGAGTTCCCATGGACCGATAAACATGAGGTAAGCGCGCACAGCATCAGCCCCCAGCTCAGAGACATAGTTGTCCGGAGTCACCACATTCCCTCTGGACTTACTCATCTTATCACCGAGATAAATTATTGTGCCCTGATTGAACAATTTTATGAACGGCTCATCAAAATCAACTACTCCTATATCCCTGATTGCTTTGACGAAGAAGCGAGCATAAAGCAGGTGCATGGTAGCATGTTCAGCGCCACCAGTATACAAATCGACCGGCATCCAGAACTTCATCTTCTCCTTATCAAACGGATAGTCGCCCACACCTGGACTGGTATAGCGCAGGAAATACCACGAGGAGCACATGAAGGTATCCATGGTGTCGGTCTCACGCTTAGCTGGCAAAGCGCACTGAGGGCAGGTAGTATTGACAAAAGATTCACAGTATTTTAGCGGTGATTCACCTGTAGGTCTGAACTCTGCGTCTGGCGGCAGGAGCACGGGTAAGTCTTTTTCCGGCACCGGTACCATACCACATTTATCGCAATAGATTATTGGTATCGGCGCACCCCAGTACCTTTGCCTTGAGATAAGCCAGTCGCGAAGCCGATAACTAACAGCACGCTTTCCCCAGCCTTTTTCCTCCAGGTAATCACAGATTGCTTCGAAAGCTTGCCGACTGGGCAGACCATTGAACTGCCCTGAATTGACCATAGTACCTTCTTCGGTATAGGCAACTTGTAGTTCCTCGCCTGACCACTCCGGAGGCGCAATTACCACTCGAACCGGAAGTCCATATTTTTTGGCGAACTCGAAGTCACGCTGGTCATGAGCAGGCACTCCCATCACCGCCCCGGTCCCATAGCTTAGCAGCACATAGTCAGCAATCCATATAGGCACCTTTTCCCCGTTCAGGCGGTTGATCACATAGCTCCCCAGAAATACACCCGTTTTTTCTCTTTCCAGAGACGTCCTTTCGATTTCACTTCGCCGTTGCGCTTCCCGGATATACCCCTCCACTTCAGCTTTATATGACGGCGCAGTTAGCAAGGGCACAAGAGGGTGCTCAGGTGCCAGAACGAAAAAGGTCACGCCAAAAATAGTGTCAGGGCGGGTTGTAAACACACGCAGTTCCTTTTCAACGACACCCTTGTGCTCTAACCCGAAAGATATCTCCGCCCCAAGACTCCTGCCAATCCAGTTTTTCTGCATGATTTCTATCCGCTCGGGCCAATCTATCTTACTGAAATCCAGAAGTTCGTCAGCATACTTGGTAATACGGAAAAACCATTGTTCCAGCATCTTCCTCGTCACTGATGTACCACAACGCTCGCAGACCCCTTCGCCTATAACCTGTTCGTTAGCCAGTACCGTCTGGCATTGTGGACACCAGTTCACCGGCGCTTTGGCTCGATAAGCCAGCCCAGCATGGTATAACTTCAGGAAAAACCATTGAGTCCACTTGTAGTACTCGGGGAGACAGGTTATTACTTCACGATTCCAGTCATACATTGCTCCAATGCTTTTAAGCTGGCGCCGCATGTTCTCTATGTTTCTCATCGTCCACTCATAAGGATGAATGCCGTGCTTGATAGCGGCATTCTCAGCAGGGAGCCCAAAAGCATCAAACCCCATGGGGTGTAGCACATTGTAACCATGCATCCGCTTGAAACGAGCATACACATCTGAAGGTGCCATCGCATACCAGTGCCCGATGTGAAGGTCACCCGAAGTATAAGGGAACATGGTCAAAGCATAAAACTTGCGCCGGCTGGTGTCCTCTCTAACCTCATAGAGACGGTCCTGCGCCCATCTCTCCTGCCATTTCTTCTCTATCTGTTGTGGAACATACTTAAAACTATCCATAGCAAAGCAGATTTTATCCTGTCGCCACTATCCCGTCAATAATCAGCACCCCAACATTCACTCGACCCCAAGCTTACAATGCAGGATAGAGTCTAAAAACAGTCTGCTCTTTCCTTAACATTGTTGCTCAGTTGCTGACACTGAAAAATGTCTCAAGATGGTCTATAATGCAAGGTGTGAAAAGAAGGGATTTCGAAGCATTTGTTATCGAGACAATTAAAAGCTTACCGCTAGAATTTAAGAGCAAACTGGACAACCTGGCTGTAGTTATAGCTGACTGGCCAAGCCAAGACCAGCTAAAAAGAATGCGCCTAAAGAGCAAGATGCATCTGCTCGGACTCTACGAAGGGGTCCCTAGAACGCAAAGGGGCTCCGGTTATAATTTGGTGCCACCGGATAGAATAACACTCTTCCAGAAGCCAATAGAGGCGAGATGCCATAACGACGAGGAGGTCAAGGCAGAAATAATTCGGGTGGTGCAACATGAAATAGCCCACCACTTTGGTCTTAGTGACTCTGCTTTACGTCAAATAGAAAATAGAAAGACCCGCTAACCAGTTTGTCCAAAGACCCCCAGGTGTAAACCAAGCTTGTTACCCGGACTCGTTATACACCTTGATAGTTAGGCGGTCTTTTCTCCAGAAAAGCCTTTGCCCCTTCCTTCTGGTCCTGAGTGCCGAAACACATAGCAAACAGCTCGTTTTCAATCTCCATGCCGACTGATAATGGCGTCTCAAGCGATTTATTGACCGCAATCTTAGCAAGCTTCAATATGGCTGGGCTTTTGCTCTTAAGCTTCTCTACCACCTCTTCGATCGCCTCCTTCAGCTTGTCTGCGGGGACTACCTTATTCACCATACCAAGTCGCCAAGCCTCCTCAGCCGGAATGAACTCTCCGGTGAAGACCATCTCTTTCGCCTTCTTTTCGCCTACAAGCCTCGGCAATATTTGGGTTCCGCCACCACCCGGTATCACTCCTACATTTATCTCCGGCTGTCCAAACCGAGCCTTCTCCGAAGCAATAACAATGTCACAAGCCATTGCTAGCTCACAACCACCACCAAGAGCCAGCCCATTGACCATGGCAATTACAGGTTTGGGAATCTCCCGAATCACTGTATAAGGTCTTTTTGCCCCCTTGCTCCTTTGAATGACATTGAGCGGACCCCACTCAGGAAACTGACCAATATCAGCACCAGCACTGAAAGCCCTATCTCCCGCACCCGTGAGAACAATCACCTTGACCTCGCTGTCGCTGTTTGCCTGCTCAAGCGCAGCAACTACTTCACCACGGACTGTATCGTTCTGGGCATTCAATTTGTCCGGACGATTTAAAGTGATCCAGGCAACCTCGTCTTTCTTCTCATAGATAATCGTCTCAAATGCCATGTTGTCCCCCTTTTAACTTGTTTTCATTTATAAATATAAATCATATCGTAGCGCCACCATCTACAACTAGAACATGTCCTGTTACATAACTGGAGGCATCTGAAGCTAGAAAAATAGCTGCCCCTACCATATCGGCTGGCTCAGCTATCCTCCCCAATGGTGTCCCGGCAAGAGCACCCTGCAAAATGTCAGGATTGCCCCACAGTGCCTCGCTGAAACGGGTCCTGACCAGCCCCGGCGCTATCGCATTGACCCGTATGTTGTATCTTGCCCATTCTCTCGCCATCACCTTTGTAGCCATTATCACTCCTGCCTTGCTTATGGAGTACACAGGTAAAATATCAGGCGTGAGCCCAGCCACAGAGCTGATATTAATGATAACGCCTCCGCCTTGCTCCTTCATCAGCTTTGCCACTGCTTGGCTGAGAAAGAATAACCCCTTCAAATTCAAATTCATAATGGCATCCCAGGCACGCTCCTGAATATCAAGCGCCGAGTCCATAGTGGGATTAGTAGCAGCGTTGTTGACCAGAATATCAATCCTGCCAAACTCCTCCTTCACTCGATTAACCAGATTATTTATATCCTCAAGCCTTCCCACATGAGCCGCCACAGCTAAGGCTTTCCTCTCCAGCGCTTTTATCTCTCCAGCGACCTGCTCCAGGTCAGCTAATTTACGGCTAGCTAAAGCCACATCAGCGCCAGCTTTCGCAAGACCTATAGCGATAGCCTTCCCGATACCACGGCTCCCTCCAGTCACTAGAGCAACTTTGCCCCTAAGCAAAAAGGCATCCGGCGAAAACTCCATAGTATACCCCCTTACATAGTCGGTTTACTCAAGGATATTCTAAATAATATACTCTACCGCTGCTACAAATCAAACTCTGCCATTGACTTCACCATTTATTTGTCCAATTGCTACAATCTTGATTCTGCCATATAATTAAGATGGGTCAAGTAAATCGGGTGACCGCTCGCGCATAGCGGGAGGAAAGTCCGAGCTCCACCGGGCAGGATGCTGGGTAACACCCAGGAGGGGCGACCCTACGGAAAGTGCCACAGAAACACACCGCCAGCGGCCAGCTGCCAGCAGCCGGTGCGAGTAAGGGTGAAATGGTGAGGTAAGAGCTCACCAGCGGCTGGGTGACCAGCCGGCTGGGCAAACCCCATCCGGAGCAAGGCCAAATAAGAGGACGTTTGAGGTGCCCGGCCAATGTCCTCGGGTCGGCCGCTCGACCTCGATGGTAACATCGAGGCTAGATTGATGGTCACCACTCCAGGTCAGGTAACTGACCTGGAGTACAGAACTCGGCTTACAGATTTACTTGACCCCTCCCTAACTTTGAACATCTCAACCCCACCCCAAGCAAATAGCACCACATCCGGCGATGGTGCACTATACTATATGCGCGTTCCAGTACCAACAGATTGCAGCTTGTTTAATCCACCACCAGCCCCGGCTAAAAGCCCTGATTTTCTGGCAGGTCTTCTCGCCCGATATCGTCCAAAGTTATTAGCCCGACCTTTAGTGCTTCGACCAGAGCCTCACTACGTGAGGCAACATTCATTTTATTAAAAATATTGGAAAGATGCGCCTTAACAGTGCGTAAGCTGAGGCAAAGTCTCTCAGCTATTTCTTTGTTACTCATACCCGCAGCCACAAGCCTTAACATCTCTTTCTCTCGAGCAGTCAACGGCTCCTTTATTTTTCGCTCTTCAACCTTGACTGGTCCGGTTACAGCTCGGCGTAGCAACTTCTCAATGATTTTAGGGTGAAGCACTGACTCACCAGCCCGTATAGACCTCACAGCCTCAACAAGGTCTTGCCCCCGGGCACTCTTCATTAAATATCCGGCAGCACCAGCCTCGAGCAAGCCAAGTACATAGCTGTCATCATCATATGCGGTCAAGATCAAAATAGCTGTACTGGGACTCATCTGCTTGATCTTTCGACTCGCCTGAAGTCCGTCAATTTTCGGCATCATGATATCCATCACCAAGACATCAGGCTTCAGCTGCGAGGCTAATTTTATAGCCTCCTCACCATCCGCAGCCTCGCCGACCACCTCCATATCCTTCTGGTTGGAGAATACTCGAATCAATGCCTCGCGTACCAGGGGGTGGTCATCAGCAACTAGAATCTTTGTCTTCAACTTCACAACTCGACTTATGTCTTACCTAACGCACATTATAAGGCATACCTAGGACGATAAACAAGGAACCCCTTCGCTTCCCAACGGTGAAGAGTTTCTGAATAAGTCCTCTGAACTGCCTCATTATGCTAACTAAACCTACGCCCAAAGTCTTGCCCAAAGGGACAAGCCCAATCTAGAGCTAAAGGACGACGAGGAAGCAACAACAAACAGATAGACTTAAGTTGGAAACAAAGGCAGAGACGGATTACGGAGTACTGAATGGCAAAGCTGGCTCGTGAGGAGGTGAAGATTATGGGAAGAAACATTTCAAAGAAGACGATGTTAAAGGGGGCAGCGTTGTTATCAATGCTAACAAAAGTGGTTCATAACCCTGTTTTTTTGGCTTACTTAACAAACAGACCTTACGAGGTACTTAGCGAGTACCACCACACTGCGACCGGTAAAAACGAAACCGTCCTTGCTGACAATTTTATTCCGAGACTGTAGAAAACAAAGGGGGTGGAACGATGACAAAAATTGAGGTACTCAGTAAGTGTGATGTATTCAAGATGTTAAATGACGAGGAGCTTCATGAAGTAGAGAAAATGTGCGAAGTTGAAGAATTTGAAGCAGGAGCCATCGTTTGTAAGCAGGGCAGCAAGGAGAAAAACCTTTACGTAATTGAACATGGCACAGTAGGGATTATTTTGGAAGTCGGACCGCTCGCCCAACGCCAGGTACAAGCTGTGACAGATTTCGAGGTGTTTGGCTGGTCAGCTATGCTCGAGCCATACATTTGCACTGCTACTGTAAAAGCACTGGAAAGGACAAAAGTGCTCTCGTTCGATGGACAGGCACTAGCTGCTCTGTGCACTACAAAACCGCATATCGGCTGTAAAGTCTCTAGGGGGATTGCGCGTGTCGTGGCATCGAGGCTACGTCAAGCCTATACACAGCTATTGGGAGTTACCTCCCAGCTATAGCAACTTTACGAGTAATTATTGCCAGGCTATGACAAGCAAGACAGCATCGCCGATATCATCTCTTAATGAAAGAGGAAAATACTCGCAACGCTGCGTTAGATAAGTCTTCAAGTCTCATCTGACAATGAGGTTTGTGAAGGCAAACTGTAACAAAGGAGGGACGATATGACAAACGGCAAAACTATCGCCTCGATGATGGAAGAGAAAAGGGTCTTCAATCCACCGAGGGAACTGAGCGAAAAAGCATATATCAGAAACCTGATTGAATACAAAGATATTTACCAGTGGTCTGTTGAGAACCCTGAAGAGTTCTGGGCTGAGATGGCTGGGCAACTGGATTGGTACCGGAAATGGGACAAAGTTCTTGTAGAAGACTTCAAAGAGGGTAAACACCAGTGGTTCGTCGGGGGCAAGCTCAACGTTTGCCATAACTGTGTGGACAGACACCTTAGAACCTGGAGACGAAATAAAGCAGCACTGATCTGGGAAGGAGATATCGGAGATAGCCGTGTACTTACCTACCAGCAGCTATATAAGGAAGTCTGCAAATTTGCTAATGTTTTGAAGAAACATGGTATCCGGAAAGGGGACAGAGTAACTATTTATTTACCTATGATACCCGAACTACCAATTGCTATGCTGGCATGCGCCAGGATCGGTGCTATTCACAGCGTGGTTTTTGGTGGTTTCAGCGCAGATGCCCTTAGAGACCGCATACTTGACTGCAGAGCCAAAATGCTCATTTGTGCCGACGGCTATTACCGCGGCGGCAGAATAATCAGAAGCAAAGACAATGCTGACCAGGCTCTAGAATCCTGCCCCGAGGTAAAAGATGTAATAGTGGTCAAGAGAGCAAACATTGAGGTAATAATGAAAGAGAGACGTGACTACTGGTGGGACGATGAAATGGCTGCCGATGGTGTGAAAGCCCAGTGCGAGCCTGAGGTTATGGATGCTGAAGACCCACTATTCATACTATACACAAGTGGAAGCACAGGAAAACCTAAAGGAGTTCTCCACACTCAAGCTGGTTACCTGCTGTACTGCTACCAGACATTTAAATGGATATTCGATGTGAAGGAAGAGGACACATTCTGGTGCACAGCCGATATCGGCTGGGTAACTGGACACAGCTACATAGTGTACGGTCCTCTCTCCTATGGTGCTACAAGTCTCATGTTTGAAGGCATCCCAACATACCCACATCCGGACAGGTTCTGGGAAATCGTAGAAAAATATCAGGTCACCATTTTCTATACCGCTCCCACTGCACTTCGAGCACTGATGAGAGAAGGAGACGAATGGCCCAGCAAACATGACTTGAGCTCTCTTCGCATCTTAGGTTCGGTCGGCGAACCCATCAATCCGGAAGCGTGGATGTGGTACTACAACGTAATAGGTAAAAGCAGGTGCCCTATTGTAGATACCTGGTGGCAGACCGAGACAGGTGGCATCCTGATCACACCTTTGCCCGGTGCCACACCACTAAAACCAGGCTCAGCCACTTTGCCATTCCCTGGGATTGTACCGGCAGTACTCAGAGAAGATGGCTCCCCTGCCGATGTAAATGAGGGCGGCTATTTGGTAATAAAGAGACCGTGGCCGGGTCTGATGCGAGGCGTCTACGGCGACCCGGAGAGGTTTAAGAATACATACTTCGTAAGATTCCCTGGAGTGTACACTACTGGAGATGGAGCACGAGTAGACGAAGATGGTTATTATTGGCTAATGGGACGCATAGATGATGTCATCAATGTGTCCGGACACCGCATAGGAACAGCTGAAGTCGAAAGCGCCCTGGTATCCCATCCTAAAGTAGCCGAAGCTGCAGTGGTAGGCATGCCACACGAAATAAAGGGGCAGGGCATATACGCTTTTGTCACCTTGAAAGCCGGTGTAGAAAAGTCAGAAGAGCTGAAGAAAGAATTGATTGCTCATGTACGAAAAGAGATAGGACCCATCGCTACACCGGACAAGATTCAGTTTGCTGACGCCCTTCCTAAGACAAGAAGCGGCAAAATCATGAGAAGGATACTCAATAAAATTGCCGCCGGTGATATCAGCAATCTAGGTGATACGACTACCTTAGCTGACCCCTCGGTGGTCGATATCTTAGTGAAGGAGCGGCTGTAAACATCTTTACCAAAAAACTGACGCACAGAAAGGAGAAATACAAATGGCAAAGGTCATGGCAACCGAAACCAACCAGTGGGCTAACCCGGGTGCTCTGGGCTTAGCCGGGTTTGGACTTAACACCATCCTGCTACAGATACACAATCTCGGACTTATTCAGGGCACCTTACCACTAATATACGGGTTTTTCTGGGGAGGTGCTGCTCAGATTATCGCCGGAATCATAGATGCCCGTCGCGGAGATACTTTCGGCTTGACTGCGTTCACCTCCTACGGACTATTCTGGATAGGACTGAGCTTCTACTTCCTGCTGCACTGGACAGGCGTGGTCGAGATGGAGAACGCCGGACTGGCATGGCTGTTCATATGCTGGGGTATATTCACCGGATACATGACCATCGGCACTTTCAAGATGTCAGTGCTACACATCGTCGTGTTTGCTACCTTAACCGTGCTGTTCTTCTTGCTCGCAGCCGCGTTTTTCGGTGCCTTGCCAGCGATAGTTGCCGGCATCGAAGGTATAGTCTGCGGCGCTGCTGCAGCCTACGGATCGGCAGCTATAGTATTACACGATAAGTTTGGCAAATGGGTGCTCCCCATTGGGCTGCTTGCGAAATAGCACGGCGAATGCAGCAAGCCTATCAACGTCTAGTACTTTAGGACAGCCTGATAGTGCATTAACGAGCAGTCCGAAGGACATCAAAAACTAAAACCGAAGACCGAAGGTGAACAGTCATGATTGCGGTAGACTGGAAATGGATAGAAAGGAGGTGAACAAAATGGCTAAGAGGACTCACGCAGAACCCGGAGGAACAACACAAAAATTTAAGGAACTGGCCAACGCCCCAACAGTTGTACCCAAAGAAGGGATAGCAGGAAGATGGGCAGTGCTGTCAGTGCTAGCAAGAGCCGCAGATGAGCCTGGCTTTATGGCTCGCCTGGCAGAAAACCCCCATGAAGCCCTCAAGGAATACTACACTCTCACACAGGAAGAGAAAGCGGCTCTGGCTAGCGGGGACATCCGAAAGATTGAAAGCTGGGTAGGAAAGCTGGACAAGCGGCTATCAACCTGGCTATGGTACAGACTCTCTCAAGAAAAATGGTAACGGAGTACAACTATGACAGATACAAGGCTGTCTGGTAAAGAACTTCAAACATTGAGAGAAGGAGACCCTCCAGCAACCAGCGACATAGCCCGTTTACAGCTGGTTCTAGAAGAATTGAAGAGCTGCGTCACCACTGATTGCCGACCGCCAGCAGAGATGGCAGCCAAGATGGAAACAGTGGGGGTGACCAAGGCAAAAGGGGATTTCCTCACACTCTCACTCCTTGGTATCCTGGCTGGCTTCTTTATTGGCTTGGGCGCCATGTTCTGTACACTCGTCACCACTGATATCCAGATAGGCTTCGGCTTGGGCAAGTTACTCGGTGGCATCGTCTTCTGCCTCGGACTCATTTTGGTAGTACTAGCCGGGGCAGAACTGTTCACCGGTAATGCTCTCATGGTAGCCAGCCGGGCTAGCGGCAAGATAGGACTGTCCCAGCTATTTCGAAACTGGGGCATAGTCTACTTCACCAATCTTATCGGCGCTTTGCTTCTGGTGCTAGTAGTGTTTTACAGCCGGTTCTGGGCACTGGATGCCTATAAAGTTGGAGCAAACGCCCTGCTGATCGCCAATGCTAAAGTAAACCTGACATTCTGGACAGCTTTTGCTCGCGGTATACTGTGCAACACCTTGGTCTGTCTGGCTGTATGGCTATGTTTCGGCGCCCGTACCACTGTGGACAAAATCTTTGCTATCCTCTTCCCGATCACAGCCTTTGTTGCTTGCGGTTTTGAACACAGCATCGCAAACATGTATTTCATCCCCATGGGCATAGTCTTGTCCGGGCAGACCGAAGTCCTCCAAGCAGCCGGGGTTACCGCCACTCAGGTGACCAATCTTAATGTTCTAGGATTCATCAACAACCTGGTCCCGGTCACGCTGGGTAACATTGTCGGCGGCACATTCGTGGGCAGCATATACTGGCTGGCATATCTCCGCAAAGAACGCACCACAGAGGCGGTGAGCTGTAGACCGTGGCTCAGAAGCCTGCTTACCGGTCCAAATCGGCAACCACAAATAACTGGCTATGCACCGGACGCCGAAGCAAAAGACTTAAGGACGATTCTAGCAAGAGCCAGAGACGATGCTCATTTTCTGGCTAAACTGGCAGACGAACCCGAGACGGCACTCAAAGGTTATGGCTTAAGCCCCGAGGCGAAAGCGGCATTAGTCGGCGGTGATATTCGCTGGCTGGAATCTCGAATTGGCACCCTGGATGAGCCGCTCCGTACCTGGCTCGCATCCAGACAAGCACAAGAAAAATGGTGACAACTACCCCATCATTTTCCTAATAATAAGGTGGTGGTAACACCTGTTACCACCACCTTTCAATTTTTCACAATCCTTGTCCTAAGGCAAAACGGCGATGGAACCGCCCCGAAAGACAGTTTGCACCGGTGGCGCATACAACAACTTCAGCGCAAATAGCACAGCAGCTTATCCATGACGGATTGGAGTGGGATGGTGGGCGATAGTGGACTTGAACCACTGACCTCCTGTGTGTAAGACAGGCGCTCTAACCGCTGAGCTAATCGCCCGTATGGTACGCCTGGTGAGATTTGAACCCACGACCTCAGCCTCCGCAGGGCTGCGCTCTATCCGCTGAGCTACAGGCGCACAAAATGGTGCCGAAGGTGGGAGTTGAACCCACATGTCCTTACGGACACTACGCCCTGAACGTAGCGCGTCTGCCTTTCCGCCACTTCGGCATGGGCAGTACTGGATTTGAACCAGTGACCTCTTGCGTGTGAAGCAAGCGCTCTAACCGCTGAGCTAACCGCCCGGAAACATATCTATTTTAAACCCCAACAGCCACACTTGTAAACATAGACCTCTGGCTCTGTCACTCCAGAGAACAATGCAGCACATCGCTATTCCTAAACTGTCAGTTTTAGGTCGCAAAGAATGTGCAACGTTGAATACTTGATGCACCGCACACGAGCATTGACAAAAACACCTCTTTTTGCTAAAGTGAATTTTGGCTTATACTTAGCGGCGGGTCTCGCATAAGGCAGCGTCGATATGAGGGCTTATATCACTAGGCGTTTGTTGCTACTTATTCCCACTTTGCTCATTGTAACCATTATCGTCTTTTGTGCCGTGCGGTTTGTCCCTGGCAGCGTCATCGAATTAATGGCAGCACAAATTGGTGAGGCTGAGAATATGGAGGAGGCTATTCAGAGCATTAAGCATGGCCTCGGACTGGATGTCCCCATCTATGTTCAATATGGAAGATGGCTGGGCGGCATTCTCACAGGAAACCTCGGTAAGTCATTGTGGACCGGGCGGAGCATTGGCGAAGAGATGTTAAACAGGCTACCTGTGTCCATCGAGTTGGGTATTCTAGCACTGATTACAGCTTTGCTAATAGCACTTCCTATAGGTATAATATCTGCCATCCGGCAGGATACAGCCACCGATTACATCGGGCGCAGCATAGCTATCCTCTTCATCAGTGTCCCGGCATTCTGGCTAGCAACACTCGTTGTCGTTTACCCCTCGGTGTGGTTTGGCTGGACACCGGCTATACAATACATCCCCATTCTCAAAGACCCTGTAGGTAATCTGAAACAGTTCATTATCCCAGCCATCCTGATGGGGATGGCGATGTCAGGGACTACCATGAGGATGACCCGCACCATGATGCTGGAGGTGCTGCGTCAAGACTACATCAGGACCGCCTGGGCAAAGGGGTTGAAAGAGGGTGTAGTCATTTCAAGACATGCTTTAAAGAATGCATTGATACCTGTAGTCACTATTGTTGGCATGCAGCTACCTATCCTGGTAGGAGGGGCAGTGATAATTGAAACCATTTTCGGGCTTCCCGGCATCGGGAGATATTTTGTTGATGCCCTGTTCCAGAGAGACTACCCCGTCATCTCAGCGATCAATTTGGTCATCGCCACCTTTGTCATGCTATGCAATCTTGCAGTCGATGTCACCTATGCTTACCTAGACCCGAGGGTACAATATACTTAATTTAGGAGTGCAGTGGCTCAGGTTGAACTAGCGCCGACGTTTAGAGAGGAAAGAGCACGCTCTTTCTGGGCAGACCTGCTCATCCGTCTGGTAAGAGAAAAACCTCTGGGCACGGTAGGTGGCGCTATAGTCCTGTTGCTCCTGCTTGTAGGTTTACTGGCAAATGTGCTGGCGCCATTTGGGTACAATGAGACATATGTTGGTCCACGTTTAGCCATTCCCTCGCCTGATCACTTGCTGGGCTGCGACCAACTGGGTAGAGACCTGCTCAGCCGAATTATCTATGGCGCCCGTGTCTCAACGATAGTCGGACTCAGTGTCGCTGGTATATCTGTATTACTATCTACTTTCATAGGCATAATTTGCGGGTATATTGGTGGCAAGCTGGACATCATAGCCCAGCGATTTGTGGATGCCTGGATGTGCATCCCCGGGCTGTTCCTTATCCTGACCATCATGGCTGTGACGGGTCCGGGGATGGTGCCGGTAATAGTGGTATTAGGCATCGCCTTCGGAATCGGGCAGTCACGAATAGTACGAGGCGCAGTAATGGGTATCAAGGCTAATACCTATCTGGAAGCTGCCAGGGCTGTCGGCTGCAGTACAGGGCGGATATTATGGAAACATGTGCTCCCCAATGTGACAGCACCGATAATAGTGTTATTCACTATCACCGTTGGCGGTGCTATCCTCACCGAGGCTACAATCAGCTTCCTTGGACTGGGTTTACCACCACCCACACCAAGCTGGGGTGGTATGCTCAGCGAAGCAGGACGCCGCTATATGCTTATGGCACCACACCTTGCTGTATGGCCGGGGCTCTTTCTGGCTATCGTTGTCTACGGAATTAATATGCTTGGTGATGCTATGCGTGACCTGCTCGACCCCAGACTTAGAGGTGGGCTGGGGCGATATGATGTAGCCAAGAAAAAACTGCCCAAATAATCAACAAGCTGCTGATACTCCAGCGCCCGAAGCTGTGAACAGTGCAGCCGCTAAACAAAATTAAAAAGGAGGGACACCGATGACAAGAAGAACATTCGTAGTATGTCTCTTAATTCTAGGGTTGATTGCAGGACTAGTGAGTAGTAGCTGCGCTGGAGGAGTCAAAGAGACAGTTACTGTGGAGAAAGAGAAGCCCGTTTACGGCGGTATTCTGACCACAGCAGCGGCTGCAGACCCGCCTGCTTTCGACGACGCTGTCCAACCACACTATGTTACCGGTACTCTGAAGCTCACCAATGAAGAACTCTGGACGGGGGACTGGACAAAGGGTATAGCTGGCGGTCACGGCACAAAAGAATGCGACTGGTTCACTGGCGGTGGGCTAAACCGTTTGGAGCATAAAGCCGGAGCTTTAGCCGAAAGCTGGGAGATACAGGGAAAAGAGACTATAATCTTCCACCTGCGCAAGGGTGTAAAGTGGCATAATAAGCCGCCGACAAATGGCAGGGAGCTTACCGCCGAGGATGTCGTCTTCTCCCTGAAGCGCCAGTGCACTGCCCCCACAGCTTATTTTAAGAGGACATATCCCAAGGCGGCTGAGACCCTGGAGATAACTGCGCCTGACCCCTACACCGTGGTGGTCAAGACTAAGCCGGAGTACTTCGGCGATGTCATCACCCTGATACCTGATTATATGTGCATATTCCCCAAGGATGCCGTAGAACAGTTCGGCAACATGAATGACTGGAAGAACAGCATTGGCACCGGTCCGTTCATGCTCACCGAATTCGTACCCGGTAGCGTAATCTCCTATGTGCGCAACCCCGCTTACTGGGAGAAGAACCCCATCGGTCCCGGGAAAGGTGACCAGCTGCCATATCTTGACGGCATAAAGACGCTTATCATACCCGATGAGTCCACTGCAGACGCTGCTTTCCGCACGGGTCAGCTTGATATATTGACCTGCGACTGGGAACGTGCACAGCAATTCTTGCGTATGCCGCAGCTAAAACATATTCGGTATCTCGATGATTACGGTCAGGCATGCATATATATGAGGACAGACAAGAAAGACTCGCCCTTTGCCGACAAAAGGGTGCGACAAGCACTGTGGCTGGCTATAGACAACAAGAGAATACTCGATGAATACTACGGTGGCGAAGGTGTGCTGCTCAAATGGCCCATAATGTACTTCAAGGAATACGCTGGGGCTTACGTGCCATTGGAACAGATGCCGAAAGCCGTCCAGGAACTGTTTGAGTACCACCCGGACAAAGCGAAGCAGCTTCTAACTGAGGCTGGTTATCCCAATGGCTTTAAAGCCAAGATCATCTGCTATAACCAGCGTGCTTATATGGACCCCCTGCAGATGGTACAAGACATGCTGTCCAAAGTAGGTATACAGTTGGAGATCGAGCCCAAGGACTATGCCACCTTCACTTCCCTGATTGTAAGACGCGCCTATGATGACATGCTCTTTGCCTTCTATTCTGGCATCGGTACTTACTTCAAGTCAATAAACTACACTGGGCCCGGAATGTACAACGGTAGCTATGTGGATGACCCGGTGCTTAATAGGGCACGCGACCAAATGCTAGCAGCCTATCCAGACGAAGCTGCGGTCGACAAGATACATCGTGAGTTATTGCCTTACATTCTGGAACAAGCTTATGTCCTTGCACTCCCTGCATCCTATAATTACCGGTTCTGGTGGCCCTGGGTGAAGAACTATAGTGGCGAGGCTTCAGTGGGCTACTACAACGTCCTTAACTATACCAAATATATCTGGATTGACCAGGAATTGAAGAAATCAATGCAGAGTAAATAGAAGGAGATGCGCGCTGTTACTACAGGCGAGACATCGAGGTGCCTCGCCTGTAGTAGGTGTCTTGATTTAAATTCAGATGGTGGAAAAATTGCTTGAAGTAAAAAACCTAAGGACTTATTTTTATATCAGAGAAGGAGTACTCCGGGCTGTCGATGGACTATCATATTCAGCCAACAAAGGTGAATTCGTTGCCCTCGTCGGCGAGAGCGCCTGCGGCAAATCAGTAAGTGCCCTCTCAATAATGCGCCTTATACCCTACCCGCCGGGAATTATCGTGGGCGGAGAAATCATTTTTGAAGGCAGAGACCTGCTCAAACTGAGCGAAGAGGAAATGCGCTCCATCAGAGGTAACCGTATCGCCATGGTCTTTCAAGAACCTATGACTTCGTTGAACCCGGTGCTTACCATAGGACGCCAGCTAGCTGAGTCATTGGAACTGCATCGCGGGTTAATGAAAGAAGAGGCTTTAGAAGAAGCAAGTAAGCTGTTGAAATTAGTCGGCATCCCTGACCCTGAGAGGCGGCTGGACGATTACCCTTACCAATTCAGCGGCGGTATGCAACAGCGCATCATGATAGCAATGGCATTAAGTTGTAACCCCGCACTTCTAATCGCCGACGAGCCGACAACATCTGTTGATGTGACCGTTCAAGCGCAACTCATGGAGCTTATGAACAATCTCAGAACACAATTTGGTATGTCGGTTATTCTCATCACCCATAATCTTGGGGTCGTAGCCCGCTATGCCGACCGCGTTAACGTGATGTACGCCGGGCGATTGGTAGAGTCAGGCTTAACTGACACGATCTACAGTCAGCCCCGGCATCCCTACACCGTGGGGCTTATTGCTTCGGTGCCACGGCTTGACCTCCCGCGTGGGCGCCCGCTTTATGTTATCCCCGGGCTACCACCCGACCTTGTCCGTCTGCCCCCCAACATCTGTGCCTTCGCACCTCGTTGCAAATTTGCTATCAGCAAGTGTACTGAACAAAAACCAGAACTTGAACAGGTGGGAACTGAACACTACGTAGCCTGCTTCAGACATGAAGAGGTGCCAACACTAACAGAATTGGAGTGCGAGCGTTGAAAACCAATAGCCATCTGGTTGAAGTAAAGAACCTGGTAAAGTATTTTCCGTTACTGGCTGGCGTAATGAGACGTAAAATCGCAGACATTAAAGCCGTCGACAATGTGAGTTTTAACATTAGACAGGGGGAGGTGCTAGGGCTTGTGGGTGAAAGCGGTTGTGGCAAGACAACTGTAGGGCGCTGCGTGCTACGGCTCTATGATATAACCGCCGGCAATATATATTTTCAAGGCAAGGACATCACCATAGTACAAGGCGAAGAACTGAGAAAATTAAGACGTGATATGCAGCTCATCTTTCAGGATCCCTATGCTTCACTGAACCCGAGGATGACCATCGGTGACATCATCGGTGAGCCATTACAGGTACATAATTTAGTCACGGACAAGGAATACAAGCAGAAAGTAGCAGAACTGATGGAGCTTGTCGAACTCGAGCCAAGAATGGTAGACCGTTATCCTCACGAGTTCAGTGGCGGACAAAGGCAACGCATTGGGATAGCCAGGGCACTGGCAACCAGACCAAAGTTTATCGTCTGTGACGAGCCTGTTTCGGCACTTGATGTCTCAATCCAAGCACAGGTTATCAAACTATTGAAGCAGCTCAAAGAAGAACTGGGGCTCACCTACTTATTCATCGCCCATGACCTTTCAGTGGTGAGATATATCAGCGACCGTGTGGTCGTGATGTACCTCGGCAAAGTAGTAGAAACCGCTGACAGTGAGGAATTATATGAACGTCCACTCCATCCATATACTCAAGCATTGCTATCTGCAGTCCCTATACCCTGCCCCGAAGTCGACCGCCAGCGGAAACGCATATTGCTGACTGGTGATGTCCCCAGCCCCCTTTTCCCACCTCGCGGCTGCCGCTTTCATACGCGGTGCCGATTGGCAAAGACCGAGTGCAGGGAAAGAGAACCAGAAATCAAAGACCTTGGTAACGAGCATCTTGTAGCTTGCCACCTGGTTTAGCCTGTATATCGAAATTGAAATTAGGAAAGAATTCCACTGAATTGATAATCATGCACTAACTTTGTCCTCCACCATTCAGTCAGTTTTTGGTACACTTCAGCCCGGGCACCAATGACAACTCACCAGCAAAAAATACAAGGTTCGACCTTTTATAAGTCCCATTGAACCAAGGAGGTCAAGATGGCTGACTGCTACTACCACAAAGAAAGTGTTGCCAAGCTGGGCAAGCTCTTCGAGTTGAAGCCCGAAGTTATGCGAGCATTCAGCGACTTCGACAGCAAAGTCTTTACCGAAGGGGCTTTAAGCACTAAGGTGAAAGAGCTTATTGCTGTGGCTGTAGCCCATGTCACACAATGCCCATACTGTATTGCCGCGCACACGAGCAGAGCAAAGAAAGCTGGCGCTTCCTTAGAAGAACTGGTAGAAGCCGTGCTTGTGGCTGCTGCACTCAGGGCTGGTGCTGCTCTAGCACATAGCTGCATAACCATCGAAGCTGCCGAACAGAAATAGACTATATACAATCATCCTGACCACGATATTACACCTGGAAGTATCCTCTTCACGGACTATACCTGCAGCAATGTCTGTTGCAACGAGCAAAGACCAAAGCTATAATCTGAGGACAACAAGATGGTGGACAAAACCGGACAGGGTCAAAGACTTGTCACAATAACATTTCTAGCCCTGACTTTTGTCACTAGCCTGTGCCTCAGGATTATTCCCCCATACACTAAACTCATCACCGATGAATGGTTAAAATTCTCGGGTACCGACGCTTATTACCACATGCGCTTAGTGGACAATTTAGTGCACAACTTTCCTCACAGGATAGTCTTCGACCCTTACACATTCTATCCTCACGGTACCATCGTAAACTGGCCACCGTTTTTTGACTGGCTTATTGGCGGTATTGCCTGGCTCCTCGGGCTGGGAGCACCAACCCAGCACTTAGTAGACACCGTCGGTGTATATATGCCTGCTATACTGGGAGCCCTGGTAGTATTCCCGGTGTATTTCATCGGCAAAACGGTCTTTAACCGCTGGGTAGGCATCATCTCAGCAGGACTTATATCAGTGATGCCTGGAGAATTCCTTGGCAGATCAATCCTCGGTTACACCGACCACCATGTGGCTGAGGTGCTACTTTCCACCACAACAATGCTGTTTCTAATATCAGCTATCAAATCAGCCAAGCAACTCGGACTCTCGCCAAGCCCAGCACAGATGCTGCGGACCTTCACAACAAAGCCATTCATTTATGGTCTGCTCTCCGGTCTTTGCCTCTGGATTTATCTCGCCACCTGGGTAGGCGGACTGCTCTTCGTGTTCCTGATCTTCGCCTATTTTGCAGTCCAGTTCATTGTTGACCATCTGAAAGGGGAAGGTACTGGCTATCTCGCTGTTATCGGCATACCACTATTCGCAGTAGCTATGCTTGTCTATCCCTCTCTGCCACCGACTTCCCCATCACCACTGTGTTTGCCATCGCTAGCTATCGCTATAGCAGGACTGCTTATCATGGCGGGCTTATCACGCCTTATGTCTGGTCAAAGACTTAAAGGAGCCTATTACCCACTGAGCTTATTAACCCTCGGTCTTCTCGGGCTAGCGGTGCTTTATATTGCTACACCATCGTTCTTCAAAACAGCTTTGGCAACTTTCGGTACTGTGTTTACGCCAGCAGGCGCTGCCCTGACCATACTCGAGGTCGAGCCGATACTCTTCCCGCAAGGAAGCTTCTCGCTCTCTGTGGTCTGGGGGAACTTCACCACCTGCTTCTTCCTAGCCCTGATCTCCCTAGGGATACTGGTATACTCAGCCATCAAACACAGCGAGGCGAGTAAGCTAGCGCTGATAGTATGGAGTCTGGTAATACTGGTAGCTACCTTGGGACAACGCCGCTTTGCTTACTATCTTTCTGTCAACATAGCACTTCTCTCAGCCTATGTATGCTGGCTTGTTCTGGAGTTTGCCGGTTTCAAAAGCGCTATAGCCACTGCAGATAATGCCCCCAGACAACCAAAAAAGAAAGCCCGGGAGAAGAAAAGACCAAAGACACGCTCTGCAGGTAACCTGATGAACATGGCACTGGGCATAATTGTGGTTTTTCTGGTTGCCTTCCTCCCCAACATACTAGTTGCTAAAAATGCCGCTTCAGCGGCTGCTTTCGCTCCAAGCAATGCCTGGCTCGAATCTCTCACATGGATGAAGGATAATACACCGGAGCCTTTTGATGACCCTGATTTCTATTATGCCCGGTATGAGAAGGACTTCCATTATCCGCAGCCTGCCTATGGGGTCATGGCATGGTGGGACTATGGACATCTGATAACACGAGCTGCCCACCGCCTACCTATAGCTAACCCTTTCCAGGAAGGTGCCGTGGAGGCAGCGCGCTTCTTCACCGCACAAGATGAAGCCTCAGGTAATCAAATAATGTCTACCCTCGGCGCCAAATACGTAGTGATTGACTTCGCCACCGCTACCACAAAATTCCACGGCGCCGCAGCTTTTGCCAACATCCCGATAGAAAACTTTTACGAGACCTATTACATAGCGGAAAAAGGCACACTCAAACCTGTAATCCTTTACTACCCCGAATACTACCGCTCGTTAGCCGTGAGGCTCTACAACTTTGACGGTGCCAGCTTGACGCCTGATAAATCGATAGTAATCGCCTACCAGGAAAAAGTCACCACAACTGGTCGGAAATATAAAGAGATAACAGATGTGCGCCCGTTTTCCAGCTATCAGGAAGCTGAGACTTTCATAGCCAGCCAGAAAAGCCGTAACTACCGCATAGTCAGCGATAACCCCTTCCTCAGCCCCGTACCCCTGGAAAGACTCCAGAGCTATAAACTGGTCTATAGTTCTAAGTCCGATATGATACAAATGCCCGGCATAGGCATCGTCCCAGAAGTCAAAATTTTCGAGTTCACACCCCCAGTTCCCTAGCACATCCCCCAACAACAGGAGACTAAGAAAAAAGTCGAAAGAGTCCTCAAAAGATGGCAATCTATCGGGATGCTTGGTCTGCCACAGAAAGGCATTACATAATTGCGTCAACACCAGTAGTATTGACAGTGTGAAGAAATTGTGTTACGGTATCATTAAGATACTATATGTAGTCAAATAAATCTAGACAAAAGAGGTGAGTAACAGGACACGCAGTGAGTACAAAAAGAAGATGGCGAAAAACTCCCCCGGGTTTTCTGCTACCAGCAATGAGATTAAATAGAATAATCTTAGCTGTGGTCTTGGGGCTGTTGTTCTTCCCTGTCTCTACAGTACTGGCAGCCAAGACGGCACACCGCCCAGAACCAGCCAGCGTATCGGTACTGCCAGCAACCGTGGATATAATGGGGGAGCGTCCCTATCCAGAAATGCCAGCTAATAATACAGCGGGCGATGGAACCTGGCACACAGTACAAGTCTTCAGCGGCAAAGGTAACACAGTCACCTCACCATTCCGTGTATCAGGCACCAAGTGGTGTCTCAGTTGGAGCACAGAACCTGAGGTTATCCAAGATGCCGGTTTTAAGGTTAATATCTTCCAGCAGGACAAGCCCTATGCCCTATGGCAGATTGTGCCCGGGACATACAGTCCTGAGGGGAAGACGACTTTCCCCATCAGTACAGAAGAGGGGGAGATGTTCTTTCTGAAAGTCTTTGCCCACAACCTGAAAAGCTGGACTATTATTGTGCAAGACGACTCGATAGCAATTTCTCGTCCGATAGTCGAAATAAGCTACATCCGCTACAAAGGTGAGGTCTACCCTCGCAACACAGAGGACTGCATTTGTTATGAGGTAGTGGAACCCGATGAACATGTGGTTATCACTAACAGTGGCGAGCGCCCCCAGAGAATGGGCGGCTGGACCCTAAAGAACATCACCAAGGGTTATCCCACCTTCACCTTTCCCATGGACTTTGTCCTGAATCCTGGACAGTCCGTCATTATCACCACCGACAAGGTCTACCCCGACTGCGGCGCCTGGCTGGAATTCGGCACAAAAGCTCCCTATTGCACTAAACAACTATGGTTCAGCTTCTTCTTTGGACCTGGTGACATCTGGAACAACAATGCACCTGATATAGCTGTGCTATATGATGCCTCAGGAAAAGAAGTATCGAGTAAAAGCTACGCAATAACCGGTCAATGAGTCCTATTACACAAAAAAGTGACAAGTTAATTACAGAGCAAACCGAAAAACCAAATCTCGAGTCCCGCTCTCGACTAGTTGTTACATTGTCCTTTTCGACAAAAATGCCGCCATTTATTGCTTTAACTTAATTCTTAGATGTATAATCGTGGTAAGAGCTGATATTTCGGAACATAACTGAAAAAGACAGGAAAGGCAAGACATGATACAGAGGTGCACCAATTGTGGCTCGCCTATAGCACAGGGGCAACGTTTCTGTGGTAGTTGTGGCGCTCAGCTTACCGTTGCCTGCCCCTATTGCAGGATTACTCTCAGCCCGCCAACTAAATTCTGCCCCAATTGTGGCGCGGCATTGGGCGGAGGCGCAGAACAAGCGCCTGGTTGGGGCGCCCAATCGGGCGGACAGCCTGCTCCACCGGGATGGGGACAGCAACCGGGATGGGGGCAGCAACCTGGATGGGGACAGCAGCCGGGATGGGGACAGCAGCCGGGATGGGGACAACAGCCGGGATGGGGACAACAGCCGGGATGGGGACAGCAGCCAGCCTGGACACCCCAACAAGCACAACCAGCCCAGCCGTCATCATCCAGTAGACCCTTCTTAGTATTGCTGCTTATAATCCTTCTTCTTGGTCTTGGTGGATTGGCATACTTCGGCATCAACCAGTTCGGCTGGGGCGATACCTTGAAAGAAATGCTGGGCTCATTCACTGGTGGTGGCAGCGCAGGCGCCGCACTGGAAATCAGCGACGTTCAGGTGGTAAACATAGGAGTGGCAAGCGCTGAGATTATGTGGGAAACCAATAACTTAGCAAGCACACAGGTAGAATACTGGGTAACTTCGACTAACGTCATGCGTACTGAGGAAAAAGATGTGCCTGGCTCAGGCTCCACTGGAGTAGTTAGCCATCAAGTAAGCCTAACAGGTCTTGAACCAGGAACTAAATATTATTTCAGGGTCAAGTCCAGGGACAAGGACGGTCAGGTAGCTACCGAGGAAGGAGACTTCACTACTCAGCCAATGCCAGAAGACTGAGGCAGGTCCGCTGACCTGTCTTACTTGTAAAAGGTGCTGTGTACACATTTGCATATACGATAAGCTAGCTTGCTGCTTCTCATTTTCCCGCTCAGGCTGTATAATTTCAACGGGAGATGTTGGACTTTATGACACTTTGGAAAGCCCTGAAAGTTACGCGCTTAGGATTACCGCTAACGCTAGTTTGTTTACTGTTTTCCCTTAATGCCTGTGGATGGGTCAAGGATGTCCCCCGTCACAGCACCGAGGAGGTAATCGCCATTGCCAGGTCATTTAGCCCCGATTGCAAGCTAAAGGTTGGCGAAGAAAGACATGGCTGAGGTCCGGCAACTCCTCTGTACGAGGAGGCAGAACCCAACTTCACCGCCGAATATCTGGGCAAAAATGTCTGGCTCATCACCAAGACCTGTCCTATAAATTCGGCATATGACTACACCTGGCGATTTTACGACAACACTAATGAGCTGGTATGGCTTGGCAGCGAGTACCATCCGACTGCCCAAGCAACTACCGGAGGTGGTTGCCAGTGAGCGACATTCTGGATGAAGCCCACGCAGTGATCCAGTGCAAGACCTGTCCCTGGTACAAGAATTGCGTTCTGCCAATGCGGCTAACTGAGGAAGACCTGAAGCACCAGCTGGAATCTTCCATCCCAGGGTTTGGTGGCGGTATCGAGCCCGCCCCTCTCGGTATGCAACAACTCCTGTCTAGCCTGGCTGCAGCAGCTGAAAGTTCCCTCCTTGAAGGCTGCCCTGTATTCATAAGCCGGCTGCGAACCAGCCCTAAGCTAGCCGAACAGATAAAGAAACTGATGCAAGAATGGTCTGGTCAAGAAGAGCGATAAAGCCTTTGAAAAAACTTAACGGTTATAATGTTTAGAGAAGGTGCCAGGCGAAAAAGAAAAACAACAAACATATAAAGAGGAAACTGCCAACGATAGTGATGATTTCCCTGTTCACGGTCATATGTTCCCCCTCTGTTGCCGACTTTCTGTTTTATCTAACGAATAAAGGCACGCTTTTGTTTAGCCCAGAAAACAATTACTCAAGCAGAGTGTCCTGTTCTGTAATGAGATGATTATCGATGATTAGAGCCAGATCCATATCGGGATGGCAAGTATCCCTCCTTTGTGGCTTTACTCTGTTAACAGTCTTTTCGTGCATTGCATGCCGACCGGGTCCACCGGTCATCAGAATGTTCACAGCTATTCCATCTGAACTCACCGCTGGTGAGTCTGCAACACTACAATGGCTGGTAGAGGAAGCTACCACTGTGACTATCGATCAAGGTATCGGCAAAGTGCCACTCACAGGTACAACTTCAGTGTCCCCACCAAAGACCCTCGCCTATACCATCACTGCAACCAATACCAGTGGTACGGTGACCAAATCAGTAGTCGTCTATGTCAACCCCCCTGTCCCAGCCCAGACTAGCGATACTATTCCGCCTGTAATCAAGGATATTACTATATCGCCCCAGAGTGATACACAGGTTACCATAAGCTGGGTGACCAATGAGCCATCCGCTTGCAAAGTTGAGTACGGCAAAAGCACTCAGTATATTGAGGCTGCTACCTTGAACGGGTTAAACACCGAGCACCATATAACCCTCGACGGTCTCACTGCCAACACAATATACCACTTCCGAATTATAGCTCAGGACGAGGCTGGAAATGAGTCAATGTCGCCCGACAACGTCTTTCATACACCACCGCCGAAATCGCCTTTTTCCCTGGAGTTACAATCACTGGAGTGGGGACGAGAAAAAGAATTTGAAAAGATGTTCGAAGGTCAGGGCTACAGCGAGTTACCGGGGAAGACATTTATCTACATCAAAGGCTCAGCACAGAACACCAGCAAGGCGACACTGTACACTGTCATCTGTACTATGCATTGCTGGAGCGGGAACAAACTGGTAAGATCCGAAGTCTACGTGCAGCAAGCCCGGCTACTACCGGGTCATGTCTTCAACTTCTATATCAAGACTGCCGATGATCCGTCTGTGGACAATGTGACTATTGAATTTGCAGACCCTCAGGGGAGGCAGATTCAAGTCACCCAGAGCAGGAATTTAAAATAAATTATTGAGAGGGAACATGATGGGTACGACGAGCATGAGTGACACAATTATACTCATCTTATTGCTAGCAGTACTGTTATTTATACTGTTTGTGTTGCCGCAAATGTCGCTGCGCCGGGCTATCCCCGCCCTGATACAGCTTTTTCGGCAACACAAAGCATTGAGCCCCAAGGACGCCAAAACAACAGAGGAACTCGGGCTCAAGTCCAGAGGACTAGCTCAGACAATACTGAGAGGGCAGGACTACAAACTGACCGCTTTGCAGATATTAAGGAATGCCAATGTGATTCGCGCTACAGACGATGGCAGACTCTATCTGTCCGAAGAAGACTTGCAGCAGACCAGGTGGCGGGACTCCTGATCTCAGAGCGGTCCGGATATGTTAACAAAACGCCAAGCCACTTATCAGCAGAGTACACAAACAAAAATGGCAGCGGCTGGATTTGAACCAGCGACCAAGGGCTTATGAGTCCCCTGCTCTTCCGCTGAGCTACGCTGCCCTGCCAAAAATTAGCATATATGGCTTCAGAGTGTCAATCCCCTTCGCCTGGTTCTTCTTTTTCTTCCTCACCCTCTTCCGCCTCTTCGGCTGGAGCCATCTCTTCCACAGCCTCAGCAGGTACCACCTCTTCAACCTCTTTGCGAGCCTCCACCACCTTAATCACCACCTGCTCCAGGTCACTGAGCACAGTCACATTTTCACCCACCGGTATGTCTTTGACACAAATTGACTGGTCAACATCCTCCAGAACTGACAGGTCGACCTGAAGGCTATGTGGTAGATAATCAGGCAGGGCTTCGATATCCAAGGAGTCCACCAAGCGGAGTAGGGTGGTACCTTTAACCTTAGCCAGCACTGGAGCCTCGCCAACAAATTCCAGAGGCACCTCTGCCTTGATCTTATCTGTCGCCCTCACCTGATAGAACTCCACGTGGAGCAACTCATCGGTGACAGGGTTATGCTGCACCTCACGAACAAGAACTCTCACCGGTTCATCCGAGCCCTTGACCTTTAGTAGGACGAGGTCGGTTTTGCCAGCATGCGAAAGTAGTTGTTTCAAAACCTTAGCTTCGATCTGTACCGGCGTGGAATCCAACCCATGCCCGTAGATATTACCAGGTATAATGCCTTGCCGCCGCAAAAAGCGGACCTTTTTGCCAGTTATTTGTCTCTTAGATACTTCTAGCTTTAGCGGTTTCATAATTCCAGCCCTCACTCGAGAATTAGAATGTCGGTCGACTCTTGCTTACAGACCTGAAGAGGCTACCTCTGATAACTGCCATCAGTCTGGTAATTTTACTGTCCACTGTCATGTCTAAAGCGAAGAGACAGTTTACCCATTTTGGGTAAGAAAGTCAAAAACAGACACGGCGCGAGCTGGTGCGTCTCTGTAATAAGCCCAGTATCGCTGACTTCCCCTCAGACCTCCTTCCGTAGTTCCTCAAAAGCCCTCTTCACCTCTTCCACCGATGCCTCGTCTTCGAGTGTAGTCAAATCACCAATGCTGGCACCGCTAGCCACAGCCTTAAGAACTCGCCTCATAATCTTGCCACTCCTTGTCTTGGGCAACTTGTTGACAAAATAAATCTCGTCCGGAGTAGCCACGGGTCCCAGAGTTGAGCGTATGTGCTGCTTTAGTTTGTTTTTCAGCTCCGGCGAAGGCTCCAAGCCCTGTCGCAATGTGACAAAGATGACTATTCCCTCCCCCTTCACAGGGTCTGGACGGCTGGCAACCGCTGCCTCAACCACAGCCTCGTGTGATACTGCAGCATCTTCTATTTCTATAGTGCCTATCCTGTGCCCGGCGATCTTAAGCACCTCATCAGCCCTGCCTAACAGCCAGAAGTAACCATCATTGTCTCTGATTGCATAGTCACCGGTATAGAACATGCCTGGAAACTTAGACCAGTAAGTCTCTTTATATCGCTGTGGGTCACCATGAATGCCCATAAGCATGCCTGGCCAGGGGGACTTTATCACTAAATAGCCCTTTTCGCCTGTAGGGACAGAATTGCCGTTTTCATCGACAATATCGGCGTTGACTCCTGGCAGAGGGAAAGTTGCCGAGCCCGGCTTTAGAGGGACAAGCTCAATACCAGGGGTCGGTGATATCATTGTGCCGCCTGTTTCTGTCTGCCACCAGGTATCGACAATCGGACACCTCTCACCACCGACCACACGGTAATACCAGTGCCAGGCTTCAGGATTTATAGCTTCACCCACGCTACCCAACAGCTCAAGACTACTCAGGTCATGCCTCTTGACTACATCCTCACCGTACCGCATCAGCATCCTGATACCAGTTGGTGAAGTGTAAAAAATGGTGACTCCGTATTTTTCCACGATATCCCACCACCTATCAACAGAAGGATAGTCCGGCGCGCCCTCATAGAGCACTATGGCAGCACCATGGCATAGTGGTCCATAGACCACAGAGCTATGTCCAGTGACCCAGCCGACATCGGCAGTGCACCAGTATACCGATTCCTCTTTGACATTAAATACCCATTTGTAGCCCGAATTTGTAAACACAAGGTAGCCACCAGTACTATGCACAATGCCTTTGGGCTTCCCTGTAGTGCCAGATGTGTACAATATGTACAGAGGATGGGTAGCCTCCACCGGCTCTGCAGGTACGAATGACACCGCGTCATCCAGCAACTCGTGCAGCCAGAAATCGCGTCCCGGCTTCATATTAGTAGGTATGTTGCCCCGCCTGGTGACTATCACCTTCTCGATAGATGGGGCTGAACCCAAAGCTTCATCGGTGATATTCTTTAGCTCCAGGTACTTGCCCCGTCTGAAACCAGCATCAGCCGTGACCAGCACCTTAGCCTGCGTATCATTTATCCTGTCAGCCAACGCCTGAGCACTGAAACCGGAAAACACCACAGTGTGCACAGCACCGATACGAGCGCAGGCTAGCATAAGAATAGGCAACTCTGGCACCATGGGCATATACAGGACCACCTTATCGCCCTTAGCTACACCGAGATTCTTCAATACGGAGGCGAACTTATTCACCCACCGATAGAGAGTGGAATAGCTGAGCACCTGGCTATCGCCTAGCTCACCTTCCCAGTAGATAGCTACTTTGCTACGCCGCCATGTCTTCACATGTCGGTCAACGCATTGGTAACAGGCGTTTATTTTGCCGCCAGCAAACCACCGGGCATACGGAGGTTCCCACTCCAGCACAGTATCCCAGGTCTTAAACCAGTCCAGCTTTCTAGCCTCCTCCGCCCAGAAATGCTCGGGGTCTTCTATAGATCTCCTGTACATCTCCTGGTATTTTTTAAACGGCCAGTATACTGACTCAGATGGTAAAGAGACGCCTTCCATAATTCCCTCCCTTCACTTCTTATCATAGCACAACCCGTTATGCTTTACAGATTTGACTTCCTCGAACTTCCTGCGGCAGTCCGGATGCCAGCGGTGCAACCCACAGGCATTACAGGAATTACGAATGCAATCAGGTGTGACCTTCTCCTGCCACATGTTTTCATACTCCCTCTTAAGAAATGGCAGGGTAACGCCTGTATCTATATGCTGCCAAGGAAGAAGCTCGTCCAGAGAACGCTCTCGGTGGGCATAGAAAGCAGTGATGAGCCCATTTTCTTCAAACGCGCTCAACCACTTCCCGTAATCAAAACATTCATTCCAGGCGTCAAATTTGCAACCCTTCTCCCAAGCCCGGCAAATGACCTTACCCAGTCTCCTGTCACCGCGGGAGAGCACTGCCTCGAGCTGGCTTGTCCTGACATCCTGCCATGATAGTTGGGCGCCAAAGCGTGGCACAACACGCTTCAGCATATCGTGCTTGGCGACCAGCCGCTCTATGGCTTCCTGCGCCACCCACTGACAAGGAGTATGAGGCTTGGGCACAAAAGCAGCCACGCTCACCCGAATTGTCGGAGTCCTTGACCTTATTTTTCTACCCAGTTTAACGGTCTTCTCCACCAGGTCTATTATCCCTTTCACATCATCCATAGTCTCTGTAGGCAGCCCCACCATGAAGTAAAGTTTGATATTGAGCCACTCTCTCTCGAACGCCGCAGCGAGTGTGTCCAATATACCCTCCTCAGAGATGCCCTTGTTTATCACCTGACGCAGCCTTTCTGTCCCCGCTTCAGGCGCAAAAGTGAGGGTCGTCTTGTGCCTCCGTGGTAAAGCCTCAATCAGCTTTATGGCTGAGATATCAAGCCTCAAGCTGGGCAACGATATCGTCAGCGTATCTCTGGAATACTGCTGTGCCAGCTGGCTTACCAGACGACTGATATTACTGTAGTCACTGGTGCTTAGAGAGACCAGGGTCACCTCATTATAGCCGCAACCCGCAAGGAGTTCCTCCACAGCAGTAGCCACCTCCTGCTCCGGGAGTTCACGGGTTGGACGATATATCATACCTGCCTGGCAGAAGCGGCAACCACGACTACAACCCCGTTGTATTTCGATAGCACCCCTGTCATGGACTACTTTAATATAAGGTACTACAGGACTGGTAACAGGATATGGAAGTCTACAGATTATTTGACGCTCGATCGGCAACCTGGCTTCCGGTACAACGGGGCTAAAAGCAGCTAAAGTCCCGTCTTTATTGTAAGCCACCTCATAAAAGCTCGGCACATACACACCGGGCAACTTTGCCGCCTCGCGTAGCAACTGCCCCCTGTTCCCCCGATAGGCACGGAAAACATCCAGAAAAGCCAGTATCGCCTCCTCAGCCTCACCTATAATGAACAGGTCGATAAAATCAGCCATCGGCTCGGGATTAAAAACACAACTTCCGCCAGCCATCACCAGCGGATGGCTATCATCCCGTTCTCGACTATAAACAGGAATACCAGCTAGATTAAGCATATTAAGCACATTCGTATATGTAAGCTCATAGCCCAGAGAGAATCCGATGACATCAAAGTCCAAGAGCGGTCGTTTGCTCTCCAGGCTGAAAAGCGGCATGTGGTGCTTGCGCATCTGTTCCTCCATGTCCAGCCACGGAGCGAAAACACGCTCAGCAAGGACATCAGGTTGCTCATTTAATATCTTATAAAGTATCGGTAATGCCAGGTTTGACATGCCGACCTCGTAAACATCAGGAAAGGCTAGAGCGACCCGTATCGGCACCGCATTCCAGTCTTTAACTATACTATTCCACTCACCACCGGTATACCGTGCCGGCTTCGATACCCCGTAAAGCACTTCGTCGCTAATCAAATTTGCTTTGCCCATTTTTTACCTTCAATGTTCGTACTCAATCTGTCCCCAAAATCTCTTTGACCAGTTTTTCCACCTTGTTTTCAATTTGGTCTCTGATTTCTCTAACCTTCGCTAGGGACTTACCAGAAGGGTCTTCCAACCCCCAGTCCTCCGTAGGCAAGAAAGACGCCGGGCAGACGCCCTCCACACCACACCCCATAGTGACCACACGATCAACGCCAGCCAGCATTTCGGCAGTCAGCCTGCGGGGCTGCTTACCGCTTACATCTATCCCTATCTCCTTCATGACCCGGACAACCCTCGGGTCAACAACATTCGCCGGCTCGGTCCCAGCCGACTCGGCAATAGCCTTGCCTTTGGCGTAACGATTGAAAAAAGCCTCAGCCATCTGGCTCCGCCCTGAGTTATGCACACAGACAAAAAGCACTTTCTTCATTACCATATCCTCAAATAGGATTGATAGCCCTGTCTTCAGTGTTAGCATAACTGTCTACCAGCCCGGCTTTCCCCCACTTCCGCAATACTCCGGCGGGCTTCTTCCTTAAATACCATACAAAATTCCACACAGGGCACCGCCGGATAAGCAGCGCCGCGGGCATTAATCGCATCAGCTAGCCTTTGATATACACTTTCAGACACGGAAAGCCTCTCCTTTCTTTCGTGCTCAGTTGCGAGACTGCATCATTATAACTGATAGCACCTGCGAAGTGAAAAGGCAGGTCTGCATGATATATACTACTACAGACGGAGTTAACCTTTTTCAAGAGAATATGATCATTTCAGCCAGCCGAAGGACAGATATCCCGGCATTCTACAGCCGGTGGCTCATGAACCGAATAAGAGCCGGGTGGTGCCTTGTCCCCAACCCTGTGAGCCATAAGCGATTATCTCAAGTTTCACTTCGCCCGGAGGATGTTGATGCCATAGTCTTCTGGTCCAAAGACCCTTCACCACTTTTGCCCTACCTTGACGAAATCGACAGCAGGGGATTCCGCTACTATTTCCAGTTCACCCTTAACGACTACCCGCAGATACTGGAGCCTAACTTGCCCACGGTGGAGAAAAGGCTGGAGACCTTCCGTAGATTAAGCCAGCATATTGGTTCCCGTCGTGTGGTATGGCGCTACGACCCCATTATCATCTCGGACATAACACCACCAGCTTACCATCTTAACAGGTTCTCCCGGCTGGCAACGGTGCTAAACGGCGCTACCCATCGCGTCATGGTCAGCTTTGTCTGTCTTTACCGCAAGACGGAGCGCAGGCTTTCCATACTGGAAGCGCAGGGCGATTTCAAGCTCGATAGAAACATTATCTGCGAAGCCAATCTAGGACTGCTTAAAGGACTCGCCTCTATAGCCCACCGGAATGGCATTCGAATGTTCACCTGTGCCGCTTCTCCCGAAGTCAGCGCAGCAGGAATACCACCAGGAAAATGCATCGACGACGGACTAATTCGAGAACTCTGGGCACTGGATGTTAGTTATCATAAAGACCGCTCCCAGCGCCAGCACTGCCTGTGCACCCTGAGCAAGGACATCGGCGTTATGGACACCTGCCTGCACGGCTGTGTCTACTGCTATTCCACTCGCGATCTGGCTGTGGCAAAGCGCCGTTTCAGAGAACACAAGCCAGATGCGCCAGCCCTGTGGACGCCTCAGACTCAAACGAGCACCGAGGTTGTTAATCAGCTAAGTCTACCAGTATAATATGGTCACAGTGGGGCTGTAGCTCAATTGGGAGAGCGCCTCCCTTGCACGGAGGAGGTCAGGGGTTCGACTCCCCTCAGCTCCACCACTCAATACTGCTTACCACCGTCAGCACACAGCTACCGTTTGACCTGTGTCCAACACCTTGATACACTTGTAACACTAAAGCTTTTTCTCCGGTCTGATTACACCTTGAGGGGACATTTAGCAAAATAAAGGGCAGCTAGCATTAAAAGCTCCGGGAGGCTAAAGGACAGTGACAAAGTCTTTTAAAGAAAGCGAACTTAAGATTCTACCATCTGGCGATTTTGAACTTCTGGGTATGCACTGCAAAAGCTGCGGCGAGGTGATGTTCGGGCTGCACCCCCTCTGTTTGAACTGCTCCAGCCCGGACTGCCAACAGGTGACGCTGGGTAAACAGGGCAGAATTAGAAACTTCACTATCCTGCACGTACCTCCACACCAGGACTGGAAAGGACCTGTGCCTTACGTAATCGCCGAAATAGAATTTTCTGGCGGCGCTGTGACTACAACGCAAATTGTGGACATCGACCCGGCAAATGCTAAAATCGAGGTGGGAATGCCCGTCCACATTGAGATAAGAGAGGCTGATAAGACCGAAGAAGGCGATAGCATAATGATCTATGTGGCTAAGCTGCTTTCATGACCGAAAACCGTACATCAAGCTGCACTCAAAGCACAGGAGGAAACTGGAAATGGCAAAGAAGGTGAAAATGCGGGATGTTGTCGTCCTGGGTGTTGGGCTTCATCCATTCGGCAGGTTTCCCCCCGAAAAGACCTACATAGACATGGCTAAAGAGGCAGTCTCCAGGGCTATCGAGGACGCCGGTATCAAGTGGCGTGATGTCCAGGTCGCCATGTACTCCCATGTCAGAGAGCAAGCATCTTCAGCAGGACTCCTCGTCTTTCAAGAATTCGGCAGCCACGGAATACCGATGATAGGTAATATCGAGAACGCCTGCTCTTCCAGCAGCACAGCGGTATGGCTTGCCACACGACTCATCGGTGCAGGTCTCTATGACATCATCCTGGTTGCTGGGGCAGAAAAGATGCCGCGCGGTCCACTGACATCTCCACTTAGATATTCACCAGAGAGATATCTCGGCACCGGCGTGATGATGGGGCTGTATGCCTTTATGGCACGGCGGTACATGAGGGAATACGGTGCTCCTATAGAGGCAATTGCCCAGGTGTCCGTAAAGAACCACAAGAACGGCGCCATCAACCCTTACTCCCAGTACAAGAAGATATTCACTCTAGAAGAGGTGCTTAACTCGCGGATGGTCGCCGACCCTCTCACCCTCTACCAATGTTGCCCCACAAGCGACGGTGCCGCTGCCCTCGTGCTCTGCGCCGCCGATGCGGCTTCCAAATACACCAGTAAACCGCTAGTCCGAATAGCTGGCTCATCTCTGCATATACAAAAGTACTCAGACCGAAAGAAATGCACACCACAAAATACAGTTAGAGCTGCTGAGGAGGCTTATGAGCAAGCTGGTGTCAGCCCTAAAGATGTCCGAGTTGCAGAAGTCCATGATGCAGCGACAATAGGTGAGATCGTGCAGATTGAAGCCCTGGGACTTTGCCCCGAAGGCGAAGGCTGGAAATATACGATTGAAGGGAAGACAGAAATCAACGGTGTCATACCTGTAAACCCGAGCGGCGGGCTTCAAGCACAGGGGCATCCACTCGGCGCCACCGGTGCCAGACAAATAGCCGAGATAACACTGCACCTCAGGGGAGAAGCTGGGGAAAGACAGGTCCCGGGCAGCCCAAAAGTGGGTGTTACCGAATGCGCAGGCTTCGGCGGTGTAAGCACCGTGCACGTACTGGTCAGTGAAAGGTAGCCGGAGACTCGCCCTAATCACCTGCCTTTAAAAATGGGCTTGCGCTTCTCGACAAATGCCCTTGTCCCCTCTCTGTAGTCCTCGCTGCCTCGCAGTATCTCAGCACACTTACTCTCATAGTCAAGCGCACTGAGCAAGTCCATCTGCATGCCTACATTGACACAATATTTGAGCATTCTTAACGACAGCGGCGGTCTCTCGGCAAGTTCGCCAGCCCATTTCAGGGCTTCGGGCATGAGTTCTTCCGCTGGTACCACCTTGTTTACCAGCCCGATCTCATATGCTCGCCTGGCATCGATAACATTTCCAAAATAAAGGAACTCCTTCGCCCGCGCCGGACCTATCAGCCGGGGTAAACGCGCCGTGCCACCAGCAGCCGGAATTATGCCCAGTTTGACCTCACCCATTCCAAAACTAGCTGCCTCAGAGGCAATGCGGAAATCACAGCACAAGGCTATTTCCAGTCCACCCCCATTGCACGGTCCATTTATCGCCGCAATCACTGGCTTCCCCAGGTCTTCCAACTTGTTGAAGAAGCGGTACCTCCACAGCCTGCTTCTCTGAGTGACCTGCTGACCGCTACTTTCAGCCATCTCTTTTATATCAGCCCCGGCACAGAAACCCCTGCCGGCACCAGTTATAATGACCACCCTGACCTCATTATCACTTGCGAGTTCGTCCAGCAGACTCTCCAGTTCAGAACTTAACCTTGCGTTTATAGCATTAAGACGCTCCGGACGGTTAAGTGTCACTGTGCCTGTACCGTTTTCTTTTTTGTAAATGATAGTCTCGTATTCCATCTCCGTATCCCCTTTCAGTAAACTCCACAGGTCATATTTTTAGCCTACCATCGAATAGCCACCGCTAACGCTGAGTACCTGCCCGGTTACCCACGCTGAGACATCAGAAACGAGGAAAAGCACCGCATTGGCTGCGTCCGAGGGTAAACCCAACCTCCCTAAACCCCTCGCCAGCGGGTAGTTCCTCATCACCGCCTCTCTCCGCTCCTTTAGCATCTGTTCTATCTGCTCTTCGCTCATTCCACCAGCACTCAGCCTCGCCTTTGTCCTTTCGTCCTGACCTGGATGCGGTGTGGCACCCAGAGAAACACAGTTCACATTGATGCAGTAACGGGCTACTTCTCTGGCTAAAGACTTACTAAAGCCCAGTATAGCAGCTTTACCCGCTGCATAGGCAGCCAGCCTGGGCTCACCAACCCGCCCGGCATCAGACATTATGCTCACTACTTTCCCGTATCTCTGCTGGACCATCAAATTGATGACCGCCTTGGTGCAGTTCATCGTACCATAAATGTTGACATCAATATATTTTTTCCATATCGAGGGTTCACTTTCAGCAAAAGTAGCATATTGACCCGGCATGGCGTCCTCATCAGCGCTCGGTGCCGGTACACCGGCATTGTTCACCAGTATGTCCACCCTGCCCCATTTCGCCACCACCTCATCAACCATCTTGGTGACCTCTGCCGAATTGGTCACATCAGCCTTTATCCCCATCGCTTCTCCACCAGCTTTCTTTATCTCGTCAGCAACTCTCTGCGCACGCTCTGCAAAAAGGTCATTGACCACCACTCTTGCCCCTTCCCGGGCAAGGTTTTTCGCTATCTCCTCACCGATAGCCCGCCCCGCTCCGGTCACAATAGCTACCTTACCTCTTAGACCTAAGTCCATACCTGCACCTCCTTTTGGTTCAACAATGATATGGCGCCGTCCACTTCAAAACTAGCGCCGGCACTTGCCTTGCGCACTATTATAAAGCATCCGGTCTTCCAAGTCTCAGCAATAGTTGAAAGCAACAGACCACGTTGAACCACGGTAATCAAAAAGTTGTCCACCCTTTTGACTTCCTTGAAGCAAGCCCTATATAATAGGACCTGTCCCTACTGGACATGAGGATGGGTTGTGGACAAGCCTTTCGAAATCATCGACCACACAGCAGATATCGGTATTGTTGCTTATGGGTCTGACATTAAAGAACTGTTTGCCAATGCCGCATTAGGGCTTTTTAGTCTGATGCTAGACCTGGATACTATCGGAGAAACAATGGAACGTGCCTTAGAACTCTCTGCTGAAGACACCGATGTTTTGCTGGTAGAATGGCTCAATGAACTCATATATATCTTCGATGTCGAGCATACGGTATTCAAGAGATTCGAGATAGACGAGCTTACTGGCAATACGATTAAAGCAAGGTGCCATGGCGAGAAAATTGACCCCCAAAAGCAAAAAATAAGAAGAGAAATAAAGGCAGCTACCTACCACATGCTGCAAATAGAAAAACAGGACAGTACTTACAAAGTACAGGTAATCTTTGATATCTAGGGTGAGTTCAGATGAGCAAATGGACAGGACAGATTAAGAAGATAGACGATTTCCGCTGGGAGATACCGAAAGAATACAAGCAAGGTATGAGAGTTCCTGGGCTGGTCTACGCTGACGAGAAAATGCTCGAGGCTATAAAAGAGGACCAGTCCTTAGAACAAGTAGCTAATGTGGCTTTCCTGCCAGGAATAGTAGGTAGGTCTCTGGCGATGCCCGATATACACTGGGGCTATGGTTTCCCCATCGGCGGCGTCGCCGCTACCAGAATCACCGATGGTGTGGTCTCACCAGGTGGTGTAGGTTATGACATCAATTGCGGCGTCAGGCTCCTTAGAACTAACCTCAATGAAAACGAGGTAAGACCTAAGATAAAAGAACTTATCAATGAACTATTTCACAACGTACCTTCCGGCGTCGGCTCGGAGGGGAAAATAAGAGTAAACGAAAAGGAGATGAATGAAATCCTCACCGAAGGCGCCCACTGGGCAGTGAAGCGAGGTTTCGGGTTACAAGCCGACCTCGAGGTGACCGAGGAGACCGGAAAATTAAAAGGTGCTAATCCAGACAAAGTAAGCGCCAGAGCCAAGCAAAGAGGTGCGCCCCAATCAGGGACTTTAGGCTCAGGAAACCATTTCCTCGAAGTACAGGTGGTGCAGGAAATTTATGATGAAGCCGCAGCTAAAGCGATGGGCATCGACCATCCAGGGCAGATACTTGTACTAATCCACACTGGCTCTCGCGGTCTCGGGCACCAAGTCTGTGATGACTACCTTAGAATAATGGAAACAGCAGTCAAAAGATACGGCATCAGCCTCCCGGACAGACAATTAGCCTGCGCACCTATTGACTCACAGGAAGGCAAGGACTATCTAGCCGCCATGGCATGTGCTGCTAATTACGCCTGGGCAAACCGCCAGTGTATCACTCACTGGGTACGAGAATCACTGGCTAAAGTCTTCGGTAAAAGTTTTGAAGAATTAGGAATGCGACAGATCTACGATGTCGCCCATAATATCGCCAAAATAGAGGAGCACGCTGTAAACGGCAACAGAATGACCTTATGTGTCCACCGCAAAGGTGCTACCAGAGCTTTCCCCGCAGGGCACAAAGATGTACCGCAATGCTATAAAGAGATCGGACAACCGGTCCTCATCCCTGGGGACATGGGACGTCGTTCCTACGTGGCAGTGGGCACAGAGCAGGCAATGGCAGAGTCGTTCGGTTCCACCTGTCACGGTGCCGGCAGGGTACAGAGCAGAGGGGCAGCCAAACGCCAGCTGAGAGGGTCTGATATAGCCGAAGAGCTACGAGCTAAAGGAATTATAGTTAAGGCAGATAGTATGGCATCACTGGCTGAAGAAGCCTCGCAAGCCTATAAAGATGTCACTCATGTGGTGGAAGTAACCCATAAAGCGGGAATATCACGAAAAGTCGCTATGGCTGTGCCCCTGGGAGTCATCAAAGGTTAACACCAAAAGTGAAACAAGACTTGCTTCGACTGCCCAATCCATCCTTCGGAGGGAAGGTGCCTGTAGAGGAAGCCATCCTGAAAAGGAGGTCAATAAGGCGGTACCGGAGTGATTCGATTTCCCTAGCACAACTCTCCCAGCTTCTATGGGCAGCCCAAGGCATCACCGCCAGCGGGGGGCGAAGGACTGTGCCCAGCGCCGGTGCCACATACCCGTTAGAAGTCTTCGTAGCAACCGGCGAACAAACCGTGGAGGGACTGGCTGCCGGTATATACCATTATCAGGTGGACAATCACGCCCTCAGCGTCCACATCGAAGGCGACCTTAGAGACAGCCTCGCTGAAGCGGCTCTGGGGCAAACTTGTATCTCTGCCTGCCCAGTTGATATAATCATTTGTGCCCTTTTCTCCAGGACTGCTTACAGATATGGCAGACGTGCAGAGAGATATGTCCATATGGAGGTGGGGCATGTGGGGCAGAACATTGCATTACAAGCCGTAGCACTGGGGCTGGGGACGGTGATGGTCGGTGCTTTCGATGACGAGGAGATAAGAAAAGCCCTTAAACTGGAGGAACAAGTAAGACCCTTATATATAGTCCCTGTAGGAAAACCGGTATAGCCTATTCACAGCGATCTCCCGCTGGGTACAGCTAAGAGGTCACAAAATATTAAAAAGGAGGTTAAAATGCCCCAATTAAGAGAAGCTGTCATAGTTGACTATCTACGGTCACCATTCTCCAGATCAAGACCCAGAGAGCCAGAACGCGATGTATTCAACAGCCTCAGGATGGACCGCGTCGCCGGTATGCTTATCAAGGAGATGCTGAAGAGGACAAAGGTAAAACCAGAAGATGTCAACCATGTCCTTACCGGTACCGCTATGCCCGTAGGTGAGCAATGGACATACGGAGGCAGAAGCATCGTCTTTGAAGCAGACATGCCTTTCAATGTAGCTGCAGAGCAATTCGACAAACAATGTGCCTCCACATTGGCGACCACGAACAGGGGCGCCATGGAGATAATGCTCGGTTACTCCGATATCGTTATCTCCGTAGGTATCGAACACATGACACATATTCCAATGGGCATAGAGCCAGGCGACCCCAGAGCAATACTCAGACAGCCAGACCCTGCTTTCTTCACCGAAGAGCGGTTTAAGAAGTACAATTTCGCTGTGGCTATGAACATGGGGCTGACTGCAGAAAAGCTGTTTGCTGAGTCTGGCTTTACTCGCGAGGACATGGACCGCTGGGCACTCAGGAGCCATCAGAGAGCTGCCAAAGCCCTTCAGGAGGGCTACTTCAAGGGGGAGATACTGCCCATTGAAGTAACTTTACCTGATGGGAAAAAGCAGGTCATCGACTACGATGTCAGCATCAGACCCGATACCTCGATGGAGGGACTGGCACAACTCAGACCTGCTTATATACCCGAGGGACAGATAACCGCTGGCAACGCTTCACCCCTGAATGCCGGCACCACGGCATTAATGCTAATGTCGAAAGAAAAAGCCAAGCAATATGGACTCAAACCCCTGGCTACCATCGTGTCCATGGGATGGGCTGGGGTAGACCCGAGTGTAATGGGCAAAGGACCAGTCCCTGCCAGCAGGATGGCATTGAAACATGCCGGGCTTGATGTCAAAGATATAGACTTCTGGGAGATAAACGAAGCTTTTGCCATTGTAACCATTTACGCTATTAGGGAGCTCGGTATCGACCCGGAGCGAGTCAACATAAAGGGCGGTGCTGTTGCCATCGGTCATCCTTTGGGAGCCAGCGGGAACCGTCTGATAGGCACACTAGCCCGAATATTGAACCTAGAGAAGGGCACTTATGGCATAGCCACCGCCTGCATCGGTGGTGGGCAGGGAGCAGCCACTCTGCTAAAGCGGGAAGATTACTAATCACTCCAAGGAAAAGAGGTAGCGCATCCACATGCCCAGCCACGAGTGCGCTGCCTCTTTTTGTAGTTACCTGTTGCTAAGCAAATAATATTCAAGGCTATCAGCCAGAGCTAGCCAGCTTGCTTCGATGATGTTGGTGGAACCACCGACAGTGCGCCACTTTCTTTGCCCATCGCTGGACTCGATCAGTACCCTCACCTGCGAAGCAGTGCCGATGCTTTCCTCGAGTATACGCACCTTATAATCGACCAGCTGGACTTTGCTTATCTCAGGGTAGAATTCCGCCAAGGCTTTACGCAACGCTTGGTCAAGGGCGTTCACCGGACCGTTGCCCTCGGCTGCAGTATGGAACACTTTGTCGCCGATTTTCACCTTTACAGTAGCCTCAGCAAGCAACTCGGCATCACCCTTGCTGGACGGGCGGCGATGCCTTTCCACCACCACCATAAAGTCGATCAACTCAAAAGGCGGCTCATAGCCCGGCTGTGCACGACGTAAAAGTAACTCAAAAGAAGCCTCAGCGTTTTCGTACTGGAACCCCCGGCTCTCCAGCTCCTTTATCCGCTGTACCACCTCTCGAGCTTGCTTGCCCTTGGATGGCAAGGTAATACCCATTTCCTTAGCTTTGTAGATGATATTGCTCTTTCCCGAGAGTTCGGAAACAACAACCTTGGGGCGATTGCCGACCAGCTTGGGGTCGATATGTTGATAGCTGTCTTCCCATTTCATGATCCCGGAAACATGGAGCCCGCCTTTATGCGTGAAAGCACTGGTGCCCACATAGGGAAGACTGGCTGATGGAGCCAGGTTGGCTAATTCAGCTACAAAACGGGAGACCTCCGTAAGCTTGGCTAGCTGCTCCTCTGTAATACAATCAATGCCAAGCTTCAATTTCAAAGCTGGAATTATGGAGCATAAATTGGCATTGCCACAGCGCTCACCATAACCGTTTATCGTCCCCTGGACCTGCGTCACCCCATTCTGGACTGCTACAATGGAATTAGCCACAGCAAGCTCACCATCATTATGCGTGTGAATTCCTAGCGGAACAGCCACTTTTTTGTGCACTTCACTAACAGCAGCAGCAATTTCAGAAGGCAAAGCACCACCGTTAGTATCACAAAGAACTACGCAGTCAGCCCCCGCTTTTGCTGCAGTTCCCACAACCTCCAATGCATATTCAGGATTTGCCTTATAGCCATCAAAGAAGTGCTCAGCATCGAAAAACACAGTAAGTCCACGTGACTTTAAAAAACTTATAGACTCGGTTATAAGACCGAGATTACTTTCGAGAGAGACTTCAAGGAGTTGCGTAACATGCAGGTCCCAACTTTTGCCCACAATGGTGACCACCCTCGTTCCCGCTTCCACCAGGGCAGCAAGATTTGGGTCGCTATCGACTTTTGAATCAGGGTGTTTAGTGCTGCCAAAAGCCACCAAGACTGAATGCTTTAACTTCAAGTCTTTAGCCCGAGCAAAAAACTCGGTGTCTTTAGGGTTAGCCCCGGGCCATCCACCCTCGATGAAATGGATCCCGAGTTCATCAAGCTTCTGGACAATCCTCAACTTATCAGCCACCGAAAAGGAGACCCCTTCCTGCTGTGTACCATCTCTTAAAGTGGTATCGTAAAGCTGGACCTTCATTACCTTTTTATCCTCTCCACAATAAGGCTCCCCATTTCTTTTGTCCCCACCTTAGTCTTGCCTTCGCTCATTATATCATAAGTACGATAACCGTCCTCCAGAACAGCGAGCACTGCCTTCTCCACCGCCTCAGCTTCGGCAACAAGCCCTAATGAATAGCGCAACATCATAGTAGCACTAAGTATAGTAGCTATTGGATTAGCCATATCCTGTCCTGCCCTGCTGGGAGCACTGCCATGAATGGGCTCATAAAGCCCGAACGCCTTGGAGGCACCGCCCTTAGGTACACCAGCTAGGCTGGCTGATGGCAGCATCCCCATAGAGCCTGCTAACATCGAGGCTTCATCAGTCAGTATATCGCCAAACGTATTTTCAGTGACCAATACATCAAATTGTGTCGGACGCTGGATGAGACGCATGGCACAGGCATCAACCAGCATATGTTCGAGTTCCACTACAGGATAGTCCCGTGAGACCTCAGTGACAACCTGCCGCCATAACCGCGATGACTCCAGTACATTGGCTTTGTCCACAGAGGTCAGCTTTCTCCGCCGCGTCAATGCTATCTCAAAACCAACCCTTGCTATGCGCTCAATCTCCTGCTCGGAGTAAGCCATGGTATCCACAGCCTGTCTACCTTCGGGAGTCCGCCACTGCTTTTTCGGTTGCCCGAAATATAGCCCGCCAGTAAGTTCACGCACAAATACCAGGTCAACACCCTTGACCACATCGGGCTTTAAAGTGGTAGCATCTACCAGCATTGGAAACACCTTGACCGGTCTCAAATTGGCAAACAACCCTAGCCCCTTTCTTAAAGCAAGAAGCCCATCCTCTGGACGTACTTTCGCCAGCGGGTCATCCCATTTTGGACCACCCACAGCCCCCAGCAAAACAGCATCACAACTTCGACACATTTCCAGAGTTTCGTCAGTCAACGCAACACCATACGCATCTATGGCTGCACCGCCTACAAGACCCTCCCTGAACTCAAAACTGTGATTGAACCTTCGTCCTACAGCTTCAAGAGCTTTCAACGCTTCTGCCACCACCTCGGGTCCCACCCCATCTCCAGGTAAAACTGCAATTTTGAAGTCCAATTCTACAAACCTCCAGCTAGTTTCTTCTTGGTGTATTCGATAAGCCCACCAGCAGCTATTATCCCTGTCATGAAATCAGGGTATGGTCTAGCGACAAATTTTTTGCCACTGGTAAGATTGTTTATCTCTCCCGTGGTTAAATCCACCTCCAGAATATCTCCTTCATTTGTGTTGTCAACAGCAGTATCGCATTCCAGCAGCGGCAACCCGATGTTTATGGCATTGCGGAAAAAGATACGAGCAAAACTCTTGGCGACCACACAGGATATACCAGCCGCTTTTATGGCCAGAGGGGCATGCTCCCTGGATGAACCACAGCCGAAATTAGTCTCAGCAACGATGATGTCACCAGGGCTGACCCGCCCTGAGAAATCGGGGGTAATACCTTCCATACAATGTTTGGCTAACTCGTTAGCCTCGGAAACATTCAGGTACCGTGCCGGGATAATAACATCGGTGTCTATATTCGCACCAAACTTGTGTGCTTTGCCTTTCAGTTTCAAGTGACACCTCCTTAAACTGGGAAAATATGAGTAGAGTTCTCAATCATGAAATCCTAATCTGAGGTAAAATACATCCGCTTGCCTCTTTTCTACCTTGAAACCAGCCTTTTCCAGAAGATACAACATGGGGTGGTTATCAACTAGAACTTCAGCAGTCAGACCGAGAAGACCACTTCTCCTCGCCAGATAAATCAGATAACTTACCAGCTCTCCACCCACGCCTTTATTCTGATAGTCATCCCTGACTGCAAAAGCCACCTCCGCGGTGTAAGAACTCTCATCAATAATGTACTGCCCCATACCGATAACAGCTTCTTTCTTTTTGTCCTCGGTTATAACCGCCAGAATTGACATCTGCTTGGTGTAATCGATTACAGTAAACTCTTGCAGACGCTCATGGGGCATATCCTTACGAGCTGAAATGAAGCGCCGGTAAAGGCTACTATCAGAAAGCGAATAGAAAAACTCCTTCAGCAAAGGCTCATCACTTATTTTTACCGGTCGCAACAAAACCGTAATACCTGCCTTTGTCGTCCTGTACACTTCAAGGTGCTCTGGATATTCTCCCGCCTCACCAGCCACAAAAGCCTGATCCTGATAAATTAAACTCAACTTTTTCGCCTCCTCAATAAGCCATGACCTGAATCTCGGGTCAGCTACAGATATTAATTGCATAGCCCTCTCCCTGATGTTCTTACCGTGCAAATAAGCAATTCCATACTCGGTGACAACGTAATGGATGTCACCTCTGTTCAAAGTCACACCTGCTCCCTCTTTAATAAAAGGCACAATTCTCGAGATAGTGCCGTTTTTAGCAGTAGATTGAAGTGCCAGTATTGGTTTACCACCGCGAGAAAGCACGGCGCCTCTCATAAAATCAGCTTGCCCACCGATGCCGCTGTAAAAAGTCTTACCTAAAGACTCCGCAGTAGCCTGACCGGTCAGATCAACCTCCAACGCACTATTAATTGCCACCATATTTCGGTGCTGGGCAATCACCAAAGGGTTATTGGTGTAATCTATCGTCCTGAATTCTACGCTGGGATTGTCATGAATATACTCGTAGGTATCCTTCTTTCCCATACAGAACGTAGCTACTGTCTTGTACCGGTTTGTGGTCTTCTGCGTATTATCCACAACACCCTTCTTCATCAAGTCAACAATTCCATCCGTGAGCAACTCCGTATGTACACCTAAATGCTTCTTATCGGACAAACTGGACAATATCGCATTGGGGATGCTCCCATATCCCACCTGTATAGTATCCCCATCCTCAACCAGACGGGCTACATATCCTCCAATACGCTGTGCGATTTCATCCGGCACATTGGACTCAAACTCGAGAAGCGGCTCATCATGGACAACGGCAAAGTCTACATTCGCGATATTGATGAAGCCGTCCCCGTGCACACGCGGCATATTAGAATTTATCTGGGCGATAACCACTCTAGCCGTCTCTACAGCCGCTTTGGTAATATCCACACTTATTCCCAGGCTCATATAACCATGTCTGTCCGGTGGCGAGACCTGCACCAGAGCAACATCGATAGGAATAAAACCGCTATAAAATAGCTCGGGAAGACGGGAGAGAAATACCGGCGTATAATCAGCAGCACCACGATTTACCGCTTCTCTGGTATCGTTTCCAATAAAAAACGAATTGTGTCTGAAATTGTATTTGAACTTCTCCTCGGTGTACGGGGCGACGCCAAGCGTAAACACCTGCACCACCTCAGCGTCCACGATAGCTTTCGGGGATCTTTTCACATGTTCAACCAGAGCACTAACAAGATACCTGGGCTCACCACAGCCTGTGCTTACAAAAATCCTTGCCCCTCTTCTAATATGGCTGAATATCACCGGTTCCGGGGCGAACTTTTGCGGATATTTTGTCTTCAGTTCAGCCAATTCACTTGTTGCCTTCGAAAACATGGGCTTTTTCTGTGAGTATAAGACAACACCTGCCAACAGCAAAAACAATTCTAAAGCAACAGGTACACACCCTAAGAGTTAACAAAACCTCTACTTCGACTTTTTCTTTTTGTAGCAGTTTTTAGGGTCGATTTCTCTTCCGCTACTATCGTCTCAAACAAGCTTGGAGCCTGCTGTACGTAGGTAAACCTCCTTATCCGTCTCTCCGCTAGTCTCACATATTCTTCATCTATCTCGTAACCGACAAAGCGCCGATCCGTTTTTATAGCCGCTAAAGCGGTCTGCCCGCTCCCCATAAACGGATCCAGAACCACCTCGCCTTTATAGGTGTAAAGCTGGATGAGCCTGTAAGGTAGCTCCACAGGGAAAGGTGCTGGGTGTCCGATGCTCTTTGCTGACTCAGCTGGAAAATTCCACACGCTCTTTGTATAGTCGAGAAATTCTTCCCTAGAGATAGTACTGGTTCGCCCCGCTAGTCTATTGCGGGAAAAGGTTCCCTTGGAGAAGATGAGAATATATTCGTGGACATCCCTTAGCGTCGGGTTAGCTGGCGAAAGCCAGCTCCCCCAAGCTGTAGATGAGCTAGCGCTCGAACCTTTATTCCATATTACTTCACCACGCATTAGAAAGCCTATCTCCATCATGTCTTCAACAACAAAACAGTGTAGAGGTATGTAAGGCTTTCTTCCCAGATTAGCGATATTTATACATGCCCTTCCGCCGGGTACAAGGACTCTGTAGACCTCCTGCCACACCTTTTTCAGAAATTCGCGGTACTCCTTTAAAGTCAGGTTTTCATCGTATTCCTTACCAACATTGTATGGCGGCGACGTAACCATGAGATGGACGCTGTTTTCTGGTAGTTCATCCATGCGCTCGCTCGATTTGCAGAAAATTCTATTTGCCACATTCTCTGGCAAGAGCTTTTCCTCACACTTGACAACGTCTTCCTTTGGCAGTCCCTCATATAATCTGCTGGAATAAAAGGGGCTTGCATCATGGTTGACTCGCCCCGGTGAACCAAAGGCAAATGTACGAGTTCCTCTTTTCACCATTTTATTCTTCCTCCCACAGGTCAACCCACCTCTTGTACGGGTTATACCTTATGTCAACCTTCTGCCATTCTATGACCACACGTCGAGTTTGTTCGTCATCAACCAATCGTGCCATCGTTTCTGTGCTAATCTCAATGCCCCTGGGGTTCGTCCCTGGTTTGGGAAGTTTAATATATCTCTGCCTCCCTATCTGGTCAAATAACCTCCGCTGAGCTTCCAGCGGAATATAATAAAGCCCGCCTGATGCATTCCAATTAACTTGAACCAGCAAAATATCGCACCGCGGGCAATAAGTCTCCTGGAACTGCTTCGCTTTTTGGCTGTCAACCGTCCAAGATAGCTTCACACCAGCGAATCCTCTGCCCGTGATCGTCTTGATAGACACTGGTACACCGAACAGTCTGACATCGACCTCCGGCATAGTAACCGGTATCTCCGCTTCCACATTAACCTCGCCGAATTTGTACATGAGCAAAGCTATCAGGACCTGTTCGCGAGCTGACCCCACCTGCATCCCGACTTTACCAGCTCTAGAGCTCTCCAACTCAGCAAGCTGAAATAGGTACGGCAAACGCCTCTGAATCTTCGCGACAAGAGCCTCGTCTTCAAAAATTTCCACCAGGCGGCTGCTCATAAGTACCCCTCTTCCGCCTCCTAACGCATACCGATCGCTTCTTCTGGACTAGCTATTTTACCCAAAACAGCGCTGGCTGCAGCCACAGCAGGATTGGCTAAATATACTTCAGACTGTGGACTACCCATACGTCCAATAAAGTTCCTGTTAGTCGTAGAAACACAGCGCTCCCCAGCAGCAAGTACCCCCATATACCCACCGAGGCAGGGACCACAGGTCGGTGTGCTCACCACCGCTCCAGCCTTAATAAAAGTCTCTATTAGCCCCTCCTTCAAAGCATCAAGATATACCTGCTGAGTTCCGGGAATGACAATGCACCTCACATTATCAGCCACCGTCCTGCCCTTCAACACCTTCGCCGCCAGCCTCAAATCGTCCAAGCGCCCATTGGTGCAGCTACCTATCACCACCTGGTCAAGCCTCACATCACCTACCTGGCTTATCGGCCTAACATTGGATGGGAGATGGGGAAAAGCCACCTGAGGCTCAATCGCAGACACATCATACTCGATCACTTTAGCATACTCGGCATTGCCATCCGATTCGTATATTACAAAGGGACGGCGCGTCCTGGCTTTTACATACTTCAGCGTTTTGCCATCGACCCTGAAGATACCGGCCTTAGCACCTGCCTCTATCGCCATGTTAGCCATGGTGAAACGGTCATCCATGGATAAGCTATCAATCGCTTCACCGCTAAATTCCATCACTGAGTATAAAGCGCCGTCTACACCGATATCGCCAATAGTGTATAGGACCAGGTCTTTACCGCCAACCCATTTTTTCAATTTTCCATGGTAAACAAACTTAATTGTCGGCGGCACCTTGACCCATATTTCAGCCGTCGCCATAGCCACAGCAATATCGGTTGACCCCATCCCGGTAGCGAATGCTCCCAGAGCACCATAGGTACAAGTATGTGAGTCAGCACCAACAATAAGGTCACCAGGCAACACCAACCCTTGCTCCGGCAAGAGCACATGCTCGATACCCATCCTCCCTACTTCGAAATAGACGATGCCGTGCTCTCTGACAAATTCACGCATCATCTTTGCCTGCTCAGCTGAAGGTATATCTTTATTTGGGCAAAAATGGTCAGGCACCATCACCACCTTCTTGGCATCAAAGACCGTTTTCACTCCTAACTTGGTAAACTCCTTTATCGCCAGTGGTGCGGTGATATCGTTCGCCAGAACAAGATCGACTTTGACATTGAGGAACTCACCGGGAGTTACTGCAAGTTTGCCCGAATGAGCAGCCAGAATTTTTTCGGCTAGAGTCAATGTTACCTCCTGAGAGATACGAGTTTATCCCCTGACCTTAGGGAGCATCAGCACCCCCACTGCAAGCACCGCGATGACCACGGCTACCAGGTACATCCCCACACCAGCAGCCAGCCCGATAGCTGCTGTTACCCAGATACTGGCTGCTGTAGTCAGCCCTACCACGGGACCGTCCGTCCTCATCCCACGAAAGATGACTCCGGCACCGATAAAGCCGATTCCCGTCACTACCCCAGCAGCTACCCGCGAAGGGTCTACTTGTCCGCCAAAACCAAACATGGAGACCACTGTAAACAGCGCAGAACCTATGGCAATTAGAATATGGGTACGCAACCCCGCCGGTTTACCCGCTCTCTCACGTTGATACCCAAGCCCGGCACCGAGTGCAGCAGCTAAAAGCAGACGCAAAATCATTTCCATTTGTATGTTTATCGCCATCCTTCCGCTCCCTCATCTATTAACACTACAAAACCCGGGCAACGAAGGCTAATCAGCGCCACTTAAAGGGGTGGAAAACAGCTACTTCCTTTGTTTTCTAGCAATTAGCAGGCGGTTCAGTGCATTCATGTAAGCCTTGGCACTGGCAACGATGATATCAGTGGATGCGCCACGCCCCGTATAGCTCACACCGTCGCTTTCTATCCTTATCAGCACTTCGCCAATAGCATCAATGCCCTCGGTGACTGATTTCACTGTGAACTCGGTAAGCTTGTTAGACACTTTGATTATACGGTTGATCGCCTTATAGACAGCGTCTACAGGTCCGGTGCCCAAAGCAGCATCAGCAAGCACTTTGCCATCAGGAGCGATCAGCCTGACCGTCGCCGTTGGAACGCTGTGGTCCCCACAGGAGACCTGAATATGGTCAAGATGATAGACCTCTGATGCGGTGCGCATCTCCTCGGCTATCAGAGACTCAATATCCCGATCAGTGACCTCCTTCTTCTTGTCAGCTAGTTCTTTAAACGCCTTAAAAGCCCGCTCAAAGGCATCGCCTTCGAGGCTGTAACCGAGTTCAGCCAACCTTTCCCTGAATGCATGACGACCGCTTACCTTGCCAAGAACAAGGCTACTAGCTGGCACCCCTACAGATCTCGGGTCGATGATTTCATATGTAATCGACTTCTTAATCACTCCGTCCTGATGGATTCCAGACTGATGCCGAAAAGCATTGGCACCAACGATAGCTTTGTTCGGCTGAACCGGGAATCCCGTAAGCTCGCTAACCAGGCGGCTCGTCCTATATATCTGCGTGGTATCAATGTTGGTGGTCAGCTTCAAGAAGTCACTCCTCGTCTTCAACGCCATAACGATCTCTTCCATTGAGGCATTTCCCGCCCGCTCGCCTATACCGTTGACGGTGCACTCGACCTGCCTGGCGCCCCGGCGTATCGCCTCAATGCTGTTTGCCACCGCAAGTCCAAGGTCATCATGGCAATGTACACTGAGCACTGCCCTGTCAATATTAGGCACATTGTTGATGATACCGGTAATCAACTCGCCAAACTCAGCTGGAATAGCATACCCAACTGTGTCCGGGATATTAACCGTAGTTGCACCGGCATCAATAACTGCCTCCAGTATACGATAAAGAAATGCTGGCTCGGTACGCGTAGCATCCATGGGCGAAAATTCCACATCATCGGTATACCCTCTCGCCCGAGCCACCATATCACGGGCAAGCCCGAGGATCTCCTCGCGTGTTTTCCGCAATTGGTACATGAGATGAATATCGGATGCTGAAAGGAAAACATGGATCCGGGGGCGCTTGGCTTCCCGCACTGCCTCCCAAGCTCTATCAACAGCTTCGGGAGTCGCATGAGAAAGACCACAGATTGTGCAATTCTTAATCTCACGCGCTATAAGCTGTACCGCTTCAAAGTCACCCGGTGAACTTATCGGGAATCCAGCTTCAATGACATCGACACCAAGCTTTTCCAACTGCCTCGCGATCTCCAACTTTTCTGCCGCAGTCAAGCTTGTTCCGGCTGCCTGCTCGCCATCACGCAATGTGGTGTCAAATATGATAACTTTATCCATGCTGAAGCCCTCCTCAGGCTTTAAGCCACGGCATCATGCTCCGGAGCTTTTTCCCCACAACCTCGATCTGATGCTCAGCGTCCATCCGTTTAAGAGCATTGTAGACCGGTCTACCAGCCTGATTTTCCAGTATCCATTCCCTGGCGAAGCTGCCGCTCTGTATTTCAGCCAGAATCTGCCGCATTTCATCCCTTACCAGGTCATCAATAACCCGCGGACCACGGGTATAATCGCCATACTCAGCAGTATCGCTAACTGAGTAGCGCATATAACTTAAGCCGCCCTGATAGATAAGGTCAACAATGAGCTTTAGTTCATGAAGGCACTCGAAATAAGCAACCTCGGGCTGATAGCCAGCCTCCACAAGTGTCTCGAAACCTGCCTTGATAAGAGCAGAAACACCACCACAAAGTACCGTCTGCTCCCCAAAAAGATCAGTCTCAGTTTCCTCAGCAAAGGTAGTCTCCAAGACCCCAGCCCTAGTACACCCAATACCCTTAGCATAAGCCAGGGCAGTGTCCTTAGCTTTTCCGGAAGCATCCTGATGAATAGCAATAAGTGCTGGTGCGCCGGAGCCCTCGGTGTAAAGTCGGCGTAACATATGCCCGGGACACTTCGGGGCAATCATAGTCACATCAATATCAGAAGGGGGCACGATCTGACCGAAATGAATATTGAATCCATGGGCAAACATTAGCATCTTACCTGCTGATAACCCCGCAGCAACAGAATCACGGTAAATTTGTGGCTGCGAAATGTCCGGGGCTAGCATGGTAATTATGTCAGCTTCTTTAACTGCTTCGGCAACTCCTACTACTCTAAAACCAGCCTTTCTAGCATTCTTCCAGCCTTCACCGCCTTTCCGCGAAGCAACAATCACTTCACAGCCGCTATCCCGTAAATTATGGGCATGAGCATGCCCCTGACTGCCAAAACCGATGATAGCTATCTTCTTCCCTTTCAAAAGCTCGAGTTTAGCATGTTTGTCATAATATATCGTGGTCATGGCAGAACCTCCTTATGAAACTTTCTCAAGACACTCTTTTGTGACTCGGACATCATCACCAATCAGGTGGGCTCTCTGCTTCTTCAGGAGACGGTTTTGGCAGCTGCTTTGACACCTTCACCTCTTTAGGCTCCTCAACAAGCAAAGGTCCTGCACTGCCTCGGGTCAGAGCAATCCGACCTGTCCGCGCCATCTCTTTAATACCAAAACCGCGCAAAAGCTCTATAAGCGAGTCTACTTTGTCCTCGTCCCCGGTGACTTCGACTATAAGTGAATCGACAGCAACATCAACAATGTTGGCTCTAAAGATATCCACAATCTGTATGATTTCACCCCTGGTAGACGGGGTCGCCCTGACTTTGATCAAAGCCAGTTCCCGAGCCACAGGTTCCTCATCAGTTATGTCGACAATTTTAATAACCTCGATGACTTTGTCTAGCTGTTTTCGAACCTGCTCTATCTTGGCATCATCGCCATCGACCACAATGGTCATCCGGGACAGTCCAGGCTGCTCACTATGCCCTACCGCTATGCTCTCAATATTGAAGTTCCGCCTTCTGAACAAGCTGGCTATTCTGTTAAGTACACCCGGCTTGTCCTCCACTAGTGCTACTATGGTATGCTTTGTAGTTGCCAAAGTATTTTCTCGCCTCCTTCCCTATCACTGACTGGAACGGGTAATCCTTTCTTCCTGTGGCATCTCAATGAACTGTGTCAACGCTGCTCCAGGTGGCACAATAGGGAAGACATTTTCCTCAGGCTCAACAACAAAGTCGAGCAAAAACGGTCCCTTATGCCCCATCGCTCTCTCAATCGCTGAAGTCACTAGCTTCTTATCTGTAACTCTTAGTGCAGCAATGCCATAGGCATCAGCAATCTTGACAAAATCCGGCCCCCAAAGTCGAGTATGAACATAACGGCGTCCGTAAAACAACTGCTGCCACTGCCTCACCATCCCCAGGTAACCATTGTTTATGATGGCTATCTTAATATCCAGCCCCTCCTGGACTATAGTTGCTAGCTCCTGAATCGTCATCTGAAAACCACCATCGCCAGCTATACACCACACCGTCTCATCAGGACGTCCGATTTTAGCCCCGATCGCCCCAGGAAGTTCAAAACCCATGGTGCCCAACCCCCCGGAGGATATCAAACTATTCGGTTTATCGTAAAAGAAGAATTGTGCTGACCACATTTGATTCTGCCCCACACCTGTAACTATTATAGCGTCACCACGGGTAACCTCGTAGATCTGACGGATTACATATTGTGGTATCAGGTCATCAGTTTCCCTAATGCTCAATGCCGGGTGCTCCCGGCGCCACTGCTCAAGCTGGCTAAACCATTCCATATGTTCCCTGGGGACAATCTGCTCATTCAGTGCCTGCAGCACATTTTTGACATCACCGACGATAGGAACATCGACGCGGACATTCTTACCAATCTCAGCAGGGTCGATATCTATGTGAATGATCTGCGCCTTGGGGGCAAAGGAGCTCACCATGCCCGTAGCCCGGTCATCAAAACGCATTCCTATAGCAATAATAACATCAGCATTATTTACCGCTTTATTTGCATAAGCCATCCCATGCATCCCCAACCAGCCAAAGCTCAGCACATGTGTTTCGGGGAAACAACCAATACCCAGTAAAGTAGTAACCACAGGTATCTGTGCTTTCTCAGCCAGCTCTCGGAGCTCGGTAAAAGCCCCGGAAATTATGACCCCCCTCCCAGCAATAATCACAGGCCTCTCAGCCCCATTTAGTAACTCAGCTGCTTTCCTGATCTGAGCAGGATGCCCGAATAACTTCGGTCTGTATCCGGGTAGATCGACCCTCTCAGGATAAACAAATTCCGTCTCTTGCTGAAAAACATCACGCGGTATATCTATCAGGACTGGTCCCGGCCTACCAGCTCTGGCAATATAGAACGCTTCCCTGACCACTATTGCCATCTCACCAGCATTAAGCACCAGATGATTATGCTTGGTTATGGGGAGAGTAATTCCGGTGATATCTATCTCCTGAAAAGCGTCTTTACCAATAAAAGGGGTCGCTACCTGCCCAGTAATAGCCACTACGGGGGACGAATCGAGATAAGCATTGGCAATCCCGGTTACCAGATTTGTAGCACCAGGACCAGATGTAGCCAGACAAACACCAGTCCTGCCAGTAGCACGGGCGTAACCATCAGCGGCGTGGGCAGCACATTGCTCATGACGAACCAGGATATGCCTCAGCTCAGGATATTGTGGCAAGGTGTCATATAACGGCAATACCGCTCCACCGGGATAGCCAAAAATGACCTCGACTCCCTCCCTAACCAGGCATTCACACAGGATCTGGGCACCGGTCTTTTTCATAGCACTCCTATTTCACAAAAACTGCTCCTTTACTCGCTGAACCCACCTTTTCGGCATATCGTCCAAGATAACCACCTTTGACTTTGCACTGAAATGGTGGCAATCCTGCAAGTCGCCGCTGCATTTCCGACTCGCTAACCTTGACATCAAGCCTCCGCGATGGAATATCAATGCTAATGATATCACCATCTACGAGCCCAGCGATAGGTCCTCTCTCCGCTGCCTCGGGAGACACATGACCAATAGCTGCCCCGCGAGTAGCACCCGAAAAGCGCCCGTCCGTGATAAGTGCTACCTTATTATCCAACCCCATCCCGCTTAAAAGCGAAGTCGGGGTGAGCATCTCCCGCATCCCTGGACCACCTTTCGGCCCTTCATAGCGTATAACTACGATATCACCAGGCTTAATCTGCTTCCCCATTATAGCTGCCACAGCAGTTTCCTCAGTATCAAACACCCTTGCTGTCCCCTCGTGCACCAGCATCTCAGGTACCACAGCAGCACTTTTTACCACAGCGCCCTCAGGAGCCAGATTACCAAAAAGTACACTCAACCCCCCTGTAGGTGAGTAAGGCGATGCAAGCGGACGGATTATCTTTCGGTCACGCACCACAGCCTCTTTTATCACATCCCTCAGGGGCTTACCCAACACAGTCATAGCCCCCGGGTTTAGACAAGCCGAGATCTCACGCATTACCGCTGGAATACCGCCAGCCATATCAAGGTCTTCAATATGATACTCACTCGCCGGACTTATTTTGCAAATATGCGGCACGCGCCTACTTATCTCATCCACCAGCAGTAGAGGAAAGTCAATCCCTGCTTCACTAGCTATCGCCATAAGATGCAATACAGAATTGGTACTACCACCCAGAGCCATATCTACAGCAAAAGCATTATATATAGAGTCCTTCGTTATCACGTCTCGCGGCAGAATCCCCCGAGATACCAATGACATGACCTGCTTACCAGCTTCATATGCCAGCCGAATACGGCGGGCATCAACAGCCGGGATTGTACCATTCCCTGGCAGCCCCATTCCCAATGCCTCAGTAAGACAATTCATAGTATTCGCGGTGAACATACCGGCACAACTGCCACAGCCGGGGCAGGCAGCTCCCTCAATCTCAGCTAACTCGGCTTCGGTCATTTCCCCCCTGACCACTTTGCCCACACCCATAAACACCGAGTTGAGATCCAGAAACTGAATTTGTTCCCCCTTTAGCAAGCGCCCAGCCAGCATGGGACCGCCACTGACAAAGATAGCTGGCACATTTAGCCTCACCGCCGCCATAAGCATACCGGGGACCACTTTGTCACAGTTAGGAATAAAAACCAGTCCATCGAAAGCATGCGCCTCAACCACAACCTCCACAGAGTCTGCGATAAGTTCTCTACTGGGTAAACTATACTTCATCCCAGGGTGGTTCATCGCAATGCCATCACAAACGGCTATAGTATTAACTTCAAACGGGACACCTCCGCCGCTCCTTATGCCCTCCTTGACCGCCTGAGCGATGGCTCTAAGGTGGACGTGACCTGGCACAATTTCGTTAAAACTATTGACCACACCTATAAAAGGCTTGGAAAAGTCCTCATCACAGAGTCCCAGAGCCCGAAATAGAGCACGATGGGGTGCCCGCTCTATTCCTTTCTTCACACTCTCACTGCGCATAGCCATATCGACCTCAAAAAGGTTAATGAAAGTAAACTATCATAGCGACCATTCATTGTCAAGCTAGTCTCCCTCCAGCCGGCGTATTTTTTCCACCCGCCGCAAATGTCTGCCACCATCGAAATTTGTGGAAAGATAGACACCGACTATCTCACAAGCCAGACCATGCTCGATCCTTTCAGCACCCAAGCATAAAATATTAGCATCGTTATGTCTTCTTGCCATTTCAGCACTGAATTTATCGCAGCACAGTGCAGCCCTCACACCTTTTACTTTATTAGCGGCTATACTCATACCTATCCCAGTAGCACAAATCAATATCCCGCGGTCAAAATTGCCCAGAGCAACTTCACCAGCAACTTCCTTGGCAATATCAGGATAGTCCACCGGCTCTTCACTATAGCAACCGAAATCACGGTACTTGTGTCCCGACTCCTCAAGCATGTCAAGTATCTTCTGCTTCAACCTCAGACCATGGTGGTCACAACCGAGTGCAATCCGCATCTCCAGCCTCCTTAAGATAATCCTGATATGCACGTTCAATCTCACTATCCGGTATAATTCCGTGACGCAAGATCGTAATCTTCTCCGCATCGACATCTACTACCGTGGACTCCCTCCCACCAGGACACCGTCCAAACTCCACAACGAAGTCAACACTGTCGCCCAGTTTCTGCCTCACATCCTCGGCTGTCACCGGGCTTGGTCTGTCACTCAAGTTGGCACTGGTACCGATGATGGGTACACCCAGCAACCGGCTAATAGTCAGAGGCACTATATGGTTGGGTAGCCTTACGCCCACCCTGTTACTCCCGGCAGTCACTATATCAGGGACGCTAGTAGTCCTGGACAAAACCAGCGTTAGACCACCGGGCCAGAAACGGTCCATAAGAAACCGCGCTAAGTTAGACACAGCCCTTGCCACCATATCAAGCTGGGCTAAGTCTCCAAGCAGTACTGGCATCGGCAATGAATAAGAGCGCTGCTTTATTTCATAAACCCGTTTCACAGCCGCTACATTGAAAGCATCGCACCCCAGCCCATAAACAGTATCGGTAGGAAAAGCCACTACTCCACCCCTCTTAAGCACTTCAACAGCGTGCCGTATACTATGCAGCACTCCTTCAGATAGACCTTCTGCCATGTCTTTCCTTGCAAAAAACATACCCTGTAGCATTACTTGTCAACATTAGTAACCCGGACGCTGCCCTTTCTATAAACTCAAGAACAAAAAAACAACAGCTTCCTGAAAAACCCTGCCAACAATTTGTGCTACAATCAGGTTCTTAAAGCATATTTTACAACACTTTACAGGCTTTGTGCCCAAAGCTAGAACAATACTGCACACATAGCCTACCATGTGCTATACTGAAACAAATGGACACCGAAAACCTCAGCCACCGTATAGCCGCGAGCGATGACATCGAGGTCTCCACATATCTCGAGATCGCTAAAGAGCTTCACGGCGAGCAGCCAGCGTACCAACCAAAAACAACACCGCCCACTACTCGCGAGACTATAGCCATCGTCGACTTTGGCTCGCAGTATAGTCACCTTATCGCCCGCCGGGTCCGCGAATGTCATGTATATAGCGAGCTAGTTGGCTGTGATGAACCGTGGGAGAAAATAGCCTCCCTTAACCCACGAGGTATTATCCTTTCCGGTGGTCCAGCCAGTGTATACCAGCCTGGGGCACCATTACCCCCAATGGAAATCTACGAAAGTCGCCTGCCGATACTGGGCATCTGCTATGGCATGCAGGTCATTTCCCACCAGCTTGGCGGAAAGGTAGCACCAGCAAGCAAACATGAGTACGGTCAGGCTATCCTGCACATAAATGATAAAGCTTGTCCCCTGTTCACTGGACTACCGTCTTCTTTGCCTGTGTGGATGAGCCATGGTGACCAGATAACTGAACTACCGCCCGGCTTCAAAGTTCTAGCTTACACAGAAAACTCGCCAGCTGCGGCAATAGGTAACGACAGGAATGTCTTCGGACTTCAATTCCACCCCGAAGTAGCCCATACCCCACAGGGAAAGACTATAATCCAGAACTTCCTTTACCACATATGCGGTTGTCACGGCACCTGGACACCATCAAATTTCATAAATGAGACCGTAGACAACATAAGACAGCAGGTCAAAAATGGCAGAGTCATCTGCGCCCTTTCCGGCGGTGTGGACTCAGCAGTCACTGCAACTCTAGTCCATGAAGCTGTCGGGAATCAGCTAACCTGTATCTTCGTCAACAACGGACTTTTGCGCCGCGAGGAACCAGAGCGAGCCCTTGACACCTTTCGTAACAAATTAAAGATGAACGTAGTCTATGTGGATGCCTCACGAAGGTTCCTCAGACGGCTAAAAGGGGTCACTGACCCGGAAATCAAACGGCGTCGCATAGGCGAGGAATTCATCAAAGTGTTCGAATATAAAGCAGCCCAGCTTGGCAAAGTCGACTTCCTCGCCCAGGGTACACTTTACCCCGACGTTATCGAGAGCACCTCTAAAGAGACCAAAGCCGCTGCCAGAATAAAGACGCACCATAACGTGGGTGGGCTGCCAACAAAAATGTCACTTACTCTCATTGAACCATTGCGCTACCTGTTCAAAGACGAAGTCCGGGAGGTAGGACTGGCACTCGGTCTTCCCGAAGACATAGTGTGGCGCCAACCCTTCCCCGGTCCGGGGCTAGCTATCCGCATCATCGGCGAAGTAACCCCTGAACGCCTGGAGATACTCCGCGCCGCTGACTGGATAGTCATGAACGAAATCAAGAAGGCGAAGCTTTATCGCCAGCTATGGCAATCATTTGCCGTCCTTACCGACTTGAAAAGCGTCGGTGTTATGGGCGATTATCGTACTTACGGATATCTGGTAGCTGTCCGAGCTGTGACCAGCCAGGACGCCATGACAGCAGACTGGGCACGGTTACCTTATGACCTCCTAGCCCGCATTTCCAGCCGCATCGTTAATGAGGTGCCCGGCGTCAACCGCGTTGTCTACGATATTACCAGCAAGCCACCTTCCACGATAGAATGGGAATAAACGCTACCCTGCTATCCAGACTGACTTCGCTGCTCACTTTCCCCGGCATTATTCTGCACGAATGGTCGCACAAGTTCTTCTGCGACCGACTTTCTGTGCCCGTACAAAAGGTATGTTATTTCAGATTGGGAGACCCGCCAGGCTATATCATTCATGACAAAGTGGACAACTTTGGCAAGATGTTCCTAATCACCGTTGCGCCCTTCCTGATAAATACCGCTTTTGCCTTCACCATCTTTGTTCTCGCTCTCAAAATGCCATCGCGGACCGGTGTCTATTTCGCTCTTTGTTGGCTTGGCATCTCCGCAGCTATGCACTCACCCCCTAGCACGCAAGATATAGAGAACCTGTACCTAGATGCTCGGCGATCACAGAAACACAGCATCTTAGCATTACTCAGTTTGCCCATAATCTGGCTGCTGAAATTGCTCAAGTTCCGTGATATGGTATGGGTCGCCTTGCTCTATGCCATCTTTATACTCATTTTGACCGCTTTTTTGGTTGATGGGGCAACTGGCAGTTGACAACACCCAGGGACTGGTCTATACTAGTTAATACATGGCTGGTGTACACCTATAGCAATTGACCAGAGATTTGGATTGCTGTATACTGGGACAGCTTGGTGTACACCAAGCTGTCCTGCACTTTAACAAGTGAATAAGTTTTGTGTTCAGGCTGATGTAGGTCGAAGATATTAAGGGCGCAGGGTGGATGCCTTGGCGCTAGTAGCCGAAGACGGGCGTGGCAAGACTGCGATAAGCTCCGGGGAGCTGTCGAGCGAGCTTAGCCGGAGATTCCCGAATGGGGTAACCCGCCCGGGCTAACCCCGGGCACTCGCCGAAAACGAGAGGGTACCAGGGGAACTGAAACATCTAAGTACCCTGAGGAGGAGAAATCGACAAGAGATTCCCTGAGTAGTGGCGAACGAAAGGGGAACAGCCTAAACCGCAACAGCTCAGTGGTCTCGGAACCTATGCTGGTGCGGGGTTACAAGGCCTGGCTGAAGGATCCGAGTACCTTCGAAGGAGTTACAAACCTAACCCGAGCTGAAGATGCCTGGAATGGCTAACCATAGAGGGTGACAGTCCCGTAGGCGAAAGGGGCAGGCTCCTGCCAGTGTCCTTAAGTACCATGGGACACGTGGAATCCCGTGGGAAGTCGGGGGGACCACCTTCCAAGGCTAAATACTGCTAGCGACCGATAGTGGACCAGTACTGTGAGGGAAAGGTGAAAAGCACCCCGCGAGGGGAGTGAAATAGAACCTGAAACCCTGTGCCTACAAGCAGTCAGAGCCTGACGCAAGTCAGGTGATGGCGTGCCTATTGAAGAATGAGCCGGCGAGTTAATCTCTGTGGCTAGGTTAAGCGACTTCAGTCGCGGAGCCGCAGCGAAAGCGAGTCCGAAAAGGGCGTATCCCTTCTGGGGAAGGTCGCAGGGATTAGACACGAAACCGGGTGAGCTACCCATGGCCAGGATGAAACCCAACTAACCTTGGGTGGAGGTCCGAACCCGTGTACGTGGCAAAGTGCTGGGATGAGCTGTGGGTAGAGGTGAAATGCCAACCGAACTCGGAGATAGCTTGTTCTCCCCGAAATGCATATAGGTGCAGCCTCGGGTGATAACTTGTGGAGGTAGAGCACTGGATGGGCCAGGGGCCGTGAGGTTACCAACCCCAACCAAACTCCGAATGCCACAAGTCCCAGCCCGGGAGTGAGACTGCGAGGGATAAGCTTCGTAGTCGAGAGGGAAACAGCCCAGACCATCAGCTAAGGTCCCTAAGCGCAGGCTAAGTGGTAAAGGGAGTGATGTCGCTAAAACAGCCAGGAGGTTGGCTTAGAAGCAGCCACCCTTTAAAGAGTGCGTAATAGCTCACTGGTCGAGTGGCATCGCACCGATAATGTAACGGGGCTCAAGCCTGCCACCGAAGCTATGGTTCGCCATCTGGCGAAGGTAGGGGAGCGTTCCCTTGGCAGTGAAGCTGCTACGCAAGTAGCGGTGGAGCGAAGGGAAGTGAGAATGCCGGCATGAGTAGCGTAAAGGCATGTGAAAACCATGCCCGCCGTAAGCCTAAGGTTTCCTACGCAAGGTCAATCCGCGTAGGGTCAGTCGGGCCTAAGCCGAACCCAAAGGGGGAAGGCGATGGACAATGGGTCAACATTCCCATACCATCTGGCTCTTGTTCTAAGGCAAAGGGGGGACACAGGAGGATAAGTCGAGCGTACCCACTGGACATGGTGCGTCCCCAATCCGAGGCGCGTTGGGGCAGGCAAACCCACTCCAACGTCAAGCTGAGGAACGGGGAAAGCTGCGGGGAGACCCAAAGCGATTCGGCTGAGTTCACACTGTCTAGAAAAGCCTCGTTGCTAAAGAGCTAGGTGCCCGTACCGCAAACCGACACCGGTAGGCGGGGGTAAGAACCCCAAGGCGTTCGAGAGACCCCTCGTTAAGGAACTCGGCAATCTAACCCCGTAACTTCGGAAGAAGGGGGCCCGCTTTTACAAGCGGGGGCACGAAACCGGCCCAGGCGACTGTATAACATAAACACAGGTCTCTGCCAAAGCGAAAGCTGAGGTATAGGGGCTGATACCTGCCCAGTGCCGGAAGGTTAAGGGGAGAGGTTAGGATGTATGTCCGAAGCCTTGAACCGAAGCCCCGGTGAACGGCGGCCGTAACTATAACGGTCCTAAGGTAGCGAAATCCCTTGTCGGGTAAGTTCCGACCCGCACGAAAGGTATAACGACTTGGGCGCTGTCTCAACGAGGGACTCGGCGAAATTGAAATGGGGGTGAAGATGCCCTCTACCCGCAACTGGACAAAAAGACCCCGTGGAGCTTTACTGTAGCCTGACATTGGACTAGGGCCTTGGATGCGTAGGATAGGTGGGAGGCTATGAAGCCGGACTTCCGGGTCTGGTGGAGCCATCGGTGAAATACCACTCTTCCTCGGTTTTGGTTCTAACCTGCACTCTTTAAAGTGCGGGGACAGTGTCTGGTGGGCAGTTTAACTGGGGCGGTTGCCTCCTAAAAGGTAACGGAGGCGTCCAAAGGTCCCCTCAGCACGGATGGAAATCGTGCGTCGAGTGCATTGGCATAAGGGGGCTTGACTGTGAGACTCACAAGTCGAGCAGGGACGAAAGTCGGGCAAAGTGATCCTACGGTACCGCGTGGAAGGGCCGTAGCTTAACGGATAAAAGCTACCCCGGGGATAACAGGCTTATCTTGCCCAAGAGTTCACATCGACGGCAAGGTTTGGCACCTCGATGTCGGCTCGTCGCATCCTGGGGCTGGAGCAGGTCCCAAGGGTCCGGCTGTTCGCCGGTTAAAGCGGCACGCGAGCTGGGTTCAGACCGTCGTGAGACAGGTCGGTCTCTATCCGTTGCGGGCGCAGGAGATTTGAGGGGAGCTCTCCCTAGTACGAGAGGATTGGGAGGGACAGACCTCTGGTGTGCCAGTTGTCGTGCCAACGGCAGTGCTGGGTAGCTATGTCTGGACGGGATAAGCGCTGAAAGCCTCTAAGCGCGAAGCCCACCCCAAGATGAGATCTCCCACCGGGTCAACCGGGTAAGACCGCAGGTAGACTACCTGCTTGATAGGCGGCATGTGTAAGCGCAGTAATGCGTTCAGCTAAGCCGTACTAATGGTCGAGGTCTTTGACCTACATCAGGCTGAACACAAAACTATTCACTTTTCGTCAATGCCGCGGGGTGGAGCAGCGGTAGCTCGTCGGGCTCATAACCCGAAGGTCGTTGGTTCAAATCCAACCCCCGCTACCAAAGAAAAACAAAAAGGCGAGAGATATACTCTCGCCTTTTTAATTCTGTCGTCCGTGCAAAAGCTGACAAATCTGTAAAAATCACGCTAACATCAAAAGTCCTATAAAATTTAGACTTCCAGCCCCGATTAAAGCTACTAATGGCTCTTTTCAAAAACACACCGCTACCCCTACACTGGAAAACAAAGTCCCCTCTGACACGATATATCCTAATGGAAATACAAAAGGGGATAGCACATAGTTTGCAGGTCACACTCGAATAACTTAAAATGTCGATTGTGCAGATCAATGAATTAAGTCCGATAGCCGTAAAACTGCCAAGCCGTATCGCTGGTCTGAACAAATTGGCTTATAATCTCTGGTGGAGCTGGCATCTGGAAGCACGGGAACTGTTCAAACTACTGGACCGCCCTCTGTGGAAAGCTACAGGGCATAATCCTATCAAGCTACTGCAGCGCATCGAGCCACATCGCCTGGTATCCGCTGCACAGAACCCAATATTCTTACAAAAATACGATTCTGTAATGCAAGCCTTTGATACCGAACTGACTTCTTCCCCCACTTGGCTCAGCACAACATACCCTGAACTTGCATCCGCCACTATCGCCTACTTCTCTCCCGAGTTCGCCATTCACCGCTCACTTCCTATCTATGCCGGCGGGCTTGGCATCCTGGCTGGAGACTACTGTAAAGAAGCCAGCGACCTCGGACTAAATCTTATTGGCATTGGCTTTATGTATCCCAAAGGTTACTTCCACCAGCACCTACTCAGCGACGGCTGGCAGGAGGAAGCCTTCGAGGATCTTGATTTTAATGAGGCACCTATAACCCGTATACTTGCTTCGGACAAAGAGCCGCTCTCAGTAGAAGTACCGCTTAATGATGATATTATCCGGATAGTAATTTGGAAAGCCGACATTGGCAGAACAAGACTTTACCTTTTGGACACTAACACAGAGCAGAATCCACCACCAGACCGCGAGATCTCCAGTCGGCTTTATGTCGGCGACCGGGAAACACGCCTGAAGCAGGAGATCGTTCTAGGCATCGGTGGAGTACGTGCCCTGCGCGCTTTAGGAATTAACCCCATCATCTGGCATGCCAACGAAGGACATGCGACTTTTATGATGCTGGAACGTATAAGAGAACTACTGGCTCAAGGCATTGACTTCGATCATGCCCTGCGCACAGTTCAAGCTACTACAGTATTTACTACCCATACACCAGTGCCTGCCGGTAACGACACCTTCTCTTCAGAACTGGTGGAAAAATACTTTCACAAATACTGGACTTCATTGGGGCTGCAAAAAGATGACTTCCTGTCTCTTGGCAAAATAAGAAAGGACGACCCTCTTTTTAATATGACAGTGTTAGGACTGAAACTGTCCAATTACCGAAATGGCGTCAGCCAACTCCACGGCTGGGTATGCCGCCACATGTGGCACTCACTGTGGCCTCACCTGGAGGAAAAAGATGTGCCCATCTCGTCAGTCACCAACGGCGTTCATCTCCCTACTTGGATATCACACCAGATGTTCAGGCTCTTCAGCAAACACCTTGGAGAAGACTGGCTAGAAAAGCACGATGACCCTGCGCTATGTGAACGCATCATGACCATCCCGGACGATGAACTGCTCTTCGCACGGAGATGGCTAAAGGGTAAACTAATTACCTTTGTGAAGAATCAGGCTCGCAAAAGATGGTACCAAGACTGCGTGTCTGCTGACCATGCGCTAGCGCTTGGCGGACTACTTGACACAGAAGTGCTTACCATCGGATATGCTCGCCGTTTCACTGATTATAAGCGCCCAGGGTTGATTTTCTACAACATAGAACGCCTTCAGCGTCTTCTCACAGATGAACTACGACCTGTACAGATAATATTCGCCGGTAAAGCACATCCCCAAGATGAACCCGGAAAGCAACTTATCAAAGAAGTATTTCGAATGGCTAAAGATCCGAGGTGCGGAGGGCGGATAGCCTTCGTTGAAGACTACGACATGCAAGCAGCACGCTATCTCGTTCAAGGCGTTGATGTCTGGCTCAACACCCCCAGACAACTTCAAGAAGCCAGCGGCACCAGCGGAATGAAAGCTGCCTTGAACGGCGCACTACATCTCAGTGTACTCGATGGGTGGTGGTACGAAGGTTATAACGGCGCTAACGGCTGGGCAATTGGGCACAACATCGAGTCACTCTCCCAGGAAGAACAGGATCACAGAGATGCCGAAATGCTATATAGTATTCTGGAAAATAAAATAGTACCACTCTACTACGAGCGGGATATAAACGGCATCCCCCGTGCCTGGCTGCAAATGGTCAAGGAGTCCATGCGCTCGATTGTGCCTTATTTCAGCGCTCGCCGTATGGTAAAAGAATATACCGAAATGTTCTATTTGATAGCAAACCGGCAACAAAAACCGGAGGAAAAATAGCCGGGACTAGCAGCTCCCCACAAGAACAAAGATATTCCACAAGGCAACGGCACCATAAAAAGCCACCATGCTCGACGTCGCCACCAGCGCCAAACGGGGGAAGCGCCGGTGTACCATGTACATTATGACTACCGATAATACTGCCCCAAGTATCTTCAACCACAGAAAATCGCCATCCTTTATTGAAGCTATCACCAATGGGTTGCTTTCTCCCACCAGTCCATAGCCAACAATAAATTGTGTCAAAATCCCATCCAGAATTTGCAGACCACCTAGTAGGCACAAAAAATGTCCCATAACCGTCTAGCCTGACAATTCACACTTCTTCTCACGCAACACTATACAAATTTTGAGCCATCTGGTTCAAAAAGTCAAGCCATCTGGCTCACACCTACTCAACATGCCAGCAGTGAAGTAGAAGTTCTTTGACCGTTAAATCATCAACAGCAACATTCTGACCAAAGCCAATACTCTTAATGCTCACCTGGAGAGACCTGCAGGAGTAAGATTGCTAACCTTTCAGCTACAGTATTGACACAGACAAAATAGCTAAGCTAGTATTTATGCAATAACAACTGCGAATAATGATTGGAGCTAGCCATGCAAAAGGTTGCTACCAGGATAATCCGAAACGCACCAATCACCTTATGTAAACCAAAGCAAGTATACCCTACTGGCTCATTATTACTAGCTCTCAGTCTCTTGTTTCCAGACCCGGAGATTGAGACAATAAACAAGGCTCCGGGACAAGCATACAAAAGCTGGTGAAGGTATCCCTGTTAAACGGACACTGAGGCAGAGGATTATGAAATTAGCCAACATAATCAATACAGGCAAACAGAAAAAATCAATATCTGTTAAGCCGTCGAGGCTTGCCCTGAAATTAGAAAACAGACTAGCACACCAAGATGACCCGAAAATCTGGGAAAGCATCGTTAAGAAGACTATCGATCACTCCGTCCAAAGTCTAATCGGAACAAGCCCCCGGAAAATCGAAGTAAGCCTGTCCGAACTGGCGCTACTCTCAGAAAGAAACGCAATAGACTGGCTAGGTGGTCCCACAGAAATGGTCACCGGACTATGTTTAAACATTTCGAACCACAACGTCCACCGTCTAACATTTGTTTTCCAACCGGCACTGCTCGGCTACTTGAGTAGCTTCGCTGTGCACACTACAGCTCATACAAGCAAGAGCTCGGTACACCCGCAAGAAGCAATTTCTTTCGAATTTGCTAATTTGATTGGACATTCGCTCGTTACCGCTATTGCAGAGCTTTATCATGTTCCCCTATCATACTCATTACCTATCGCCATAATTGATAACGCCCAAACAGTGATGCAGATAGCTTGGGCAGAAGTACTCGATCAAAAAGGTGATAGCTGGCTCCTAACTGGCGACCTTGGCATCATCATGAGCAACAACGGCGCAAAGAGCCCAATTATTTTAATCTGCTCAAGCCCTCTAGCAGAAATCGTAGCAGAAAGTAACACCGGCTTGCTTGAAAAAACGCACGCCATACACATTCATTCCAGGGAATTCATTGCCGGTACGAGTTGGATAAAATAGCAATGGTATAACTGGCTTAGTATAGCAAGAGGGGGCCACCTACACACGACAGGGGGTGCCCACTATAAAAAGAGTGGCATAAAATGAGAGGAACTATTCTAGTCGTTGAAAGTGAGCCCAGTCTGCTAGAAACAATAATGTATGCGCTGATAGATGAAGGCTATATCGTCAGCGGCACGACTCGAAGCCAGGAAGCACTGGCAATCATAGCCGAAAATACCATCGACTTATTGGTTACCGACCTCAATCTGCTTGACTCCAATGCTGTTGATCTGATTAAGCGGTCCCGCTTGTTTGATCCAGAAATCGGAGCAGTCGTTATTGCCGATGATAGCTCTTATAACACGATTATGGACACAATTACCGCCGGCATTAACTCTGTTTTGATACGACCGTTCAATTCGGCACAACTAGTTAAAGCCTGCACTGAAGCAATAGCAAGGGTCCATTCCCTCAAAGAATATACTCGCCTTAAGGCGCTGATGCCACTTTTTGAAGTCAGCAAGTCCATCATGTCGGAACTTCGAATCGATAAGCTCTGCAATTACATCGTTCGAACTGTGAGCACTGAGGTCAGAGCTGACATTGTCAGCCTCATGCTTCTAAACGACTCCTCACAAGACTTGGTCCTCAAAGCAGGGATTGGGGTTCCCCAGGAGATGATCGGAGAGATAATACCGAGATCAGATGAACCGCTTGGCTATAAAGCGGTTGCAAACATGATGCCCATTCCGGCTAGCGACTTCGTAGTACCACAACCAAAACAGGGCTCAGGCATTGCCAGCACACTATATATCCCGTTGGTTAGCAGGGGCAATTCTATAGGCGTGCTCAAGGTCGGTACTAGATCTCGTAAGAGGCTTTTGACTAAATACGACCTCGAAATGCTCACCATACTTGCAGGTCAAGCAGCGGCAGCTATCGAAAACGCCAACCTTTTCGACAAGATTAGAGTGGAAAAATCGAGGCTCAGCCGTCTAGTAAAGAAAGTTTTTCAAGCACAAGAAGAGGAACGTTCCAGAATTTCGGATGAGCTACACGATACCGTTGTTCAGTGGATTGTCAGCGCCTCTTATCACAGCCAAACAGCTAAAGCCCTTATTACCAGAGGTAAACTGCCTGACGCCATTTCGGAACTGGAAGAAGCCAACAGAATAATCGACCAGTCTATCCGTGAAATCCGCCGTATAATCATCAATCTTCGTCCCAGCCTACTTAGCGAACTAGGACTGCTCGAAGCCCTCCAATATCATCTAAGAGACATGGAAAAGGAGACTGGCATCGCTTGTCACTTCACTGTACAGGGTAAACACTACCCACTCACCTGGTCCCAAGAGATAACCATATACCGCATAGTCCTCGAGGCATTGAATAATATCAAGAAACACTCCCGAGCAAGTGAGATGGAGCTTGCTATATGGTTCTCGCTGGATTCTGTGCAGGTCTCCATAATGGACAACGGTGTAGGATTCGACCTTGCCAAAACATTAGATAACGTCTCCCAGAACGGTAAGCTCGGGTTAATAAACATGCAAGAAAGAGCAAATATGGTCAATGGCACACTGCAGATAGAATCAAACCAAGATGCAGGAACCAGGATAAGTTTGACGATACCAATTGGTAAGAAGCGGGCTGGTAAGCACGCGAATGGTATGCCCTTGTCATCTGTCAATGCTAACACGGAGGGAGACGATGAACATTATTAAAGTTATGATAGTCGACGATCACCGTGTGGTTCGAGAAGGACTTCGCAGCATGCTCCAGCTCGATCCTGCAATCCAAGTAGTAGGCGAAGCAGACTCGGGAGAAAAAGCACTTAAAGAAGCAGAAAGATTGTCACCTGACATTATACTAATGGACGCAAAAATGCCAGACATGACCGGCATAGAAACAACAAAAAAACTCAAGGAAAAAGGCTGTACCTCCAAAATTGTCATCCTCACCGGATACGAGGACAGATACTTGACTCAAGCCGCAGAAGCAGGTGCGTGTGGCTACCTCGTGAAAGCTATAAGCCAGGAAGAGCTTGTCAATGCTGTCAAGTCTGCCTATTATGGCAAATCACCCCTGTCACCTGAGGTGACCCAGAGCCTGTTCCACACCTTCGCCACCTTTTCCAGGCTAAACCGCAACAACTTACTAACACCGCGTCAACTTGAAATCCTCAGGCTAATAGCCGCTGGTGTCACAAACAAACAAATAAGCCAGAAATTGTTTGTTAGCGAGGCTACAGTAAAGAGAGAAACCAATGCCATTTTCGAAAAGCTTCAAGTCGCAGATAGGGCACAGGCAGTAGCTGAAGCTTATCGAAGGAACATCCTCTGAATTGAACCCTCACATACTGGATACTCCTTTTTGTGGTAGCACTCTTATCAGACTTTTGCTTTCCTCTACCTATGACCACCCCTTCTAAAACACCTCACATCTACACCGATTAACTTTTTTGCTCACAAAACTTTAGCTTTTTGGTTGCCTTTTTATTGTCTTTTTAGACCTTTCGGCTAAATGCCCAAAACCGCCACAATAGTTAGCAGATACTCTGGTACAACGGGGTAAAAACATGGACATAGCACTTTATAACCATCTTTCCAACTTCATACACAACGATAACAGCGATGACGCTATACGCGTAATGCTCGTCGAAGCTAGACAAGCAATGCGTGAAGGCTTGCGGCAAATGCTGGAAAACGAGAATGGCATCGAAATAATAGCTGAGGTCTCCGATAGCCACACCGCGGTCAGCCAAATGAAGACCGCTATACCAGACACAATTATCATTGATGTCGAACCGGAAGTTAACCATGGACCCGAGAAGATAGAGCGCCTCAAAAAAATATTACGACCTCTTAAAAAGACCGCCCAACAAGCTAGTATCATCGTGCTCAGTGACAACCACGAACTTCTAGCACCGGTGATAGCTTCCGGCGTATCAGGTTATCTCACGAAAAGCGTCAGCCGCGAGGAATTAGCAGCGGCAGTACGTATAACCCGGTTATGGCGGTTAGTTTTATTCTCAAACGAGCGAAATTTCACCTTGGTCAAAATTTAGACCGTTCGAAATTCTCATATAAAAGGAGGTGAGAGCGAAAGAAGTAGTAGTAAAACCAAAACAAATAGCCATGGCATCACGCCCACACAGACCTAGAGAAAGGAGGTATCAAATGGACAAGCTAATTAAGGCAATGTCAAGACTTCACAGGGGAGAACGAGGCATGACTGGACTGGAGACAGCAATCATACTGATCGCTTTTGTTACTGTGGCTGCGGTGTTTGGCTATGCCGTCCTCAGTGCCGGTCTCTTCTCCGCAGAGAGAGGTAAAGAGGTCATCTTCGCTGGTGTCGAGCAGGCGAAGACCAACCTCGAGATATCCGGCTCGGTTATCGGCTATGCAAATAACTCGACCCAGGAACTCACCACACTCCTGGTGACGGTGAAAAATGCAGTCGCTGGCAATCCCATCGACATGACCCCTAACTGGGACGACACCCTGGGGCAGAATAAGACCGTCATCAGTCTCAAGACCTCCACCGAATATCTGCCCAACATAGCCTGGAATGTAACACCAGTAGGTGCAGCTGATAGCGACTACTTGCTCGAAGTCGGTGAGCAGTTCCAGATTGAGATTGACCTGTCCGATCTGGATGGCGAAGGGACCGGGCTGACAACGCCTCTCGGACCAAACGATAAGTTCTCCCTACAAATTAAGCCTGCCCTTGGCTCCACCATCATCGTGCAGCGGACATTGCCCGCTGAGCTGGACGACGTCATGGATCTCTACTAGACGGCAGCCACTTGGTGAGGCACTGTCCCAGATCTAATGTCACTCGGGCATCCTCACTTGCGTGGGGATGCCCGAGGAGCAAAAAGAGGACTCTAAAATGGGACTGGAACAGAGAATAGCAGCTCTAGAAGATGAAATCAAAGTCTTGAAGAACGAAATAAAGGCAGTTCTTCTAGATATAAGAGAACACTACCTAAATTTAAGCAATCCCTTCACTTCTTTCAACACCGTTAGAGTTCCAGCTCCAGAAGAGTCCAACGAATCAACAAACGCGCAAGACCAGTCCCTTGCAGAGAAAATTGAAAGTCCTGCTAAGGATGCTAGGCTCTCTGCACAGCCGAGGTCCGCTGAAGTAAAAGAGGAGACCTCCCCAAAACAAGAGTGCCACTTTATGACCTCTGAACCGTCAACCACGGACCTCGAACTACTGAATTCCATCAGCAATCAGCACACACAAACAAGACCGATAAATCAACCGTCTAAGACAGCTCATAACGGCAACTTCGACCTTGTGGTGATCGCGGGGCTTGCCCAGTGGGTGGAAAAAGCGACAGCTTCACTTGGCAAAGAGCGAGCTGAAGCCCTTGTCGAAATAGCCTACACCATGCGCCATTTCCCGACCGAAGTCAGGGACGCTCTGGTCAGGCTGATAAAGCTTTCCCACCACGAAACCCCTACCGGCAGAGTAGTAAGTGCTAAAGACTATCTGTCAATGCTGGCTCAATTGGACAACCTGCTGGCAAGCGGGCACCAAGAGACCGCCCTGCTCTCCATCCTAGCTATGACAAAGGAGGCACCTGATGGATAAGGCACTGGTAACCATTCTGCTCATTATAGCCGGAGTGGTCTGTACAATGGTCGTAGTCAACGCCGTGTACCCGCTCATCTCCAGCACCAGCGGAGCACTGACAGATGCGACACAAAGGATAGACGACCGCATCAGAAGCAACATCGAGATTATCGAAATCGCCTCTAACGGAACAAACATCTACATTTGGGTAAAAAATATAGGAGCATCAACTATCAGAGCAATTGAAAAAAGTGATGTATTTTTTGGTCCCGAAGGTAATTTTACTCGTATACCCTTCGGAAGTGTCGGCTCACCGCTACCGTATTGGGACTACTCCCTGGAAGGTGATAGTGACTCTTGGGGACCATCATCAACTTTGAAAATTACCATCCACTTGCAACAAACTCAATCAGGTACGCAGTTTGTGAAAGTGGTCACACACAACGGAGTATCAGATTGGCAACTATTTAGCTTGTAAAGATAACTATGGAGAACCTGATAATAACATTAGCTTGTATTAGCCTGATACTTTTTGGAGCAGCAAATATGGTGACAGTATCAATGAACTCCATAGACGGATTTTATCAATCTTGGTCCAGTGGTCAAAAACTCGCAACTGAAAGAGCCCTTACCAAAATAACAGCAGTAAGCGCTCAGACCAACATGCAAGGAGACCAGGTGACGATAAGATTACTAAACGAAGGAAATTTCCCCTTGTCTAGATTTGCCAGTTGGGATGTGATTCTGAAATATGGAGACGGAGACACAATCTGGTTACCATACAGGCAAACGGCACCAGGCTGGAATATCTCCGGTATCTACTTCCAAGAGCTACCAGAGTCCCTTCATCCTGGCATCCTGGACCCCGGCGAAGAAATGGACATCGTCCTGCAGACCACTACACCAGTAAGCGAAAACGTCACCAACATGGCAATGGTCTCAACATACAATGGCATAACCGCAAGGATATTATTCAGGAGATAGAGTTGTCACGCGCAGATAATGAGGTCAAAAAAGAATCAACCGTATGTACCGGGCAAAATGAAATAGATAAAAGATTGGGTGGTGGCATACCTATGGGCTCGCTCGTTCTGCTTGAAGGGCAGTCAGATTCGGGTAAGTCTGTCCTGGTACAACAGATGACCTGGGCTTCCCTCCAGGAAAACCTCAGGATACTGTTCTACACTACTGAAAACACGGTTAGAAGTCTGGACAAACAGATGGACAGCCTTGGACTGAACATCACAGACTATATTTTGCTCGGATGGGTGAAAATATTCCATATAAAGTCTACCACCAGCACACACAGCAACGCCTTTAGTACCATCGTCAAGGGGATAGAGGCACACCCGGAGTACAAAGTCGCAGTTGTGGATGCCCTCACACCATTTATCGCCCATAGCTCTACAGAAGATGTCATCCGTTACTTCGAAATCTGTAAAAGCCTTTGCGATACCGGTAGAACAATCTTAAACGTCGCACATACGTACGCCTTCGATGAACAGTTACTAATACGAATAGGTTCTGTCTGTGATGCCCACCTGCGCCTGCGAATTGAAGAGGTGGGTGAAAAACTTATCAAAGTACTTGAGGTAGCCAAAATAAGGGGAGCAGACAAAAATACCGGAAACATCATCAGCTTCGATGTAGAACCTGGGCTGGGATTAAAAGTACTGCCGATGGGCAGAGCCAAAGCTTAAGGAGTCCTTACTATGCCACAGGCAGTTTTACCTTTCGAGACAAAACAGGAAAACCAAAGAAACTTGGCGGCTCTCAGAGCGAGCATTCAGCAAAGCTTGCCGGCAGACTTTAGTGGAGTCGTCAAAAAGAACCCGTTTCTATTAAAGTACCTCTGCATACTTCCTCTCAAAGACATTGGCTTACCTATGTATCGCGAAAAGCTCGAGAGAGGCATGTCCGAAATGCGCAAACCAAACATTATCTACCCTGTTAAGGGGAGCACTTTTGTGCACATTCTGTACGATCCGGACGATGCCCGTCATCATTATATCATCATTGAACCGACCCTCAACGAAAATCTGGAACATCTACTGCAAGAGCTGGAAGTAAAAATGCTTGACATGTCGGATGTGTTGCTGAACATCAAAGACGAAGATGAGGAGTCCAAGAAAACCGCCTTCATTCGTTTACTGAACGAGCTATGCGAGGTCGGCAAAGCAACACCAGTACAAAATGCAGCGACCAAGAACAACAAAAAGAATGGTAAGCCATCGTTTCGCCCGAACGACCTGAAGAACCTCCTCTTTTCTAAAAAAGTGGACAAGGTCGTGGTCACGCCATACCAGCTAGAATGCCTCAAGTACTTAATAATCAGGGATAAAGTAGGTCTGGGGATAATAGAGCCCCTGGTACGAGATACTTATCTCGAGGATATTAGCTGCAGCGGTATGGGGACCATTTACGTTGAGCACAAGATTTTCCACAGTTTAAAGACCACAATATCTTTCTCCTCGCATGAAGAACTGGACCTATTCGTCATGCGCCTTTCCGAGCGTATGAAAAAACCTGTCAGCATCCATAACCCCATCTGCGATGCCACCTTGCCAGATGGCTCCAGAATAAACATAGTCTACGGTAAGGATATCTCCAAGCGCGGCTCTAACTTCACCATACGCCGCTTCAGCGAGACACCGCTGTCGGTACTTGAGCTTGTGGAGATGGGAACACTCGACTATAACATAGCTGGCTATCTGGCAGTCATGATAGGCGAAGGTATGAACACCTTTGTTTGTGGTGAGACCGCTTCAGGAAAGACCACCACCCTCAATGCTTTAACTACTTTCATACCCCCCAATGCCAAGATAGTGAGCATAGAGGACACACCAGAGCTTCAAGTCCCGCACAAGAACTGGATACGCGAAGTGACATCAACAAAAGAGAATAGTGAAAGCGGGGTTACCATGTTCGACCTCTTAAAGGCAGCACTGAGGCAACGCCCCAATTTTATTATAGTAGGCGAGATCCGCGGTGCTGAAGGCGCCATTGCCTTCCAAGCTATGCAGACAGGTCACTCAGTGATGGCAACATTTCATGCTGCATCAGTAGAACGGCTTATACAGCGTCTGACCGGCAATCCTATCAATGTCCCGAAAACATATATGGACAACTTGAACCTTGTCGTGATTCAAAGCGCTGTCAAACTTCCGTCCGGCAAAACGGGGCGAAGAATGACCAGCATTTGTGAAATCGTAGGATACGACCCGGTCAATCAGTCCTTCTCCTTCGTTGAGGTCTTCCGTTGGGATTCCATAAGCGACTCTTTCATCTTCAGCGGGTTCGGCAACAGCTATCTAATGGAGTATAAGATAGCACCAAAACTCGGGATACCCGTTTCCCAGAAGAAAAGGATCTATGCAGAAATCGACCGCAGGGCTAAGGTGCTGGAGAAACTACACAAGCAAGGAGTAACCAACTTCTATGAACTTCTCAGTATTCTTGCCAAAGCTAAAAACGAAGGGCTCTTCTGAACTGGAAAAGACAAAGGCTACATCGAAGAGAAAAGAGTCCATTAATCCAGAACTCCTCGGTGCCGACTTATTCTGCCACCTGACATATATGGCAGCTATCTCTACATCTAAATTACCGCGCCACATAATTTTCGAGTTCGCATCCAGGTTACCTTACATGTCTTCCCGACATATAAAAGAGGTCACCTTCATGGCACACCAGCTCAATTACGATTTCCCGGAAGCATGCCGCACGATAGGACAACGGGCTAAAGAACCTGAAATACGAACCCTGTTGCTCAGGATGTCAAACTCTTTCGCTTCCGGTGAGGACGAAGGTGAGTTCCTCGCTCGCGAAGCTTTCGTTGCCGGCGAAACATACACAGAACAGTACCAACGCAGCATCGAAAGCCTCAAAAAGTGGACAGATGCCTATACGGCACTTATCTTATCTGCCGCTCTCATCGTAGTCATCTGCGTGGTCTCCATGCTCATCTTCCCTATGGACAAAAGTACCATAGCGGTACTCACATGGTTCATGCTCGTAGCCATAATGGGTGGCGGCTGGATCATGTATCGCGCCTCGCCAAAAGAGATCAAAACTCATTCCTTAGAATTTAAATCGCCGGAGCAACAAATAGGCAGCAAACTCTTCAAGGTCACCATACCTTTAGCCAGCGTAGTCGGTCTCGCGCTCCTAGTGATAGGGGTACCCGCAGGTACTATCATGCTGCTACTTTCGGTTCTCCTTCTTCCTCCGGGACTCGCGCTATTTATCGATGACCGAAAGATAGACAAAAGAGATGCTGAAATAGGCAGCTTCATCAGATCTCTGGGCAGCATAAGCAAAGCAATAGGCGCAACCATTACTGAGACCTTGGACAGGCTGGACTACAACGCTCTTCATTCTCTTAAACATTCGGCTCAAAAACTGAGGGCTTCTTTGGGCTTTGGCATCACACCCGCGCTCTGTTGGCAAAGGTTTGTCGGTGAGACCGGCAGCGAGACTATCAACCGCACAGTACGCACTTTCTACGACGGCACCGAGCTTGGCGGTGACCCAGAAACCGTGGGTACCGAATGCGCCAACCTCGCTATGAAAATCTCCTTATTACGGGAAAAAAGAAAGGCTGTAGCTTCTAGTTTTTCATATCTTTGCATAGTGATGCACACAGCCATTGTGGCACTTCTTGTTGGCATCTATAACGTAGTACTCAAATTCTCTGAGGCGCTACAGGCTGCTGGAGGAGAAGGAGCTATAGAGGGTCTTAGCGGGCTACCGGTGTTTCAGCTTATCCATGATACCAGTCAACTTTCCCAACTCCAGCTTATGACCACAGCCTTGATAGTTGTGCTCACATTTACAAACCCAGCAGCTATACAGTTTGTTGAAGGAGGTCATAACTATAAATACCTATTCTATCTCAGCATCATGCTGGCAATCTCAGGACTCTGTCTGTTAGTTGTACCGTCACTCGTATCGAATGTGTTTGGCTTCGTAGCACTCATAAAGTGAGGTTAAGGCATGGACTTCTGGCAGTTCGGTATTTATATAGTCATACTCATCGGAGCAAGCTCACTGGTAATTATGACCATAATCCTTCTGGTGAGGAGAATGAACCAAGATAAACATCCACGGGGTAGACAGATAAGCCATACCGAAGGTGCACAGTGGGCTCCTGCGCCACCAGTGAAGAAGCCTTTTATACCCCCCACTACATCGCCACCACGTAATGCCGACCAACAAGAATCTGGCAAGGAAATAACGGAACCGGTACCAGCCCCACCACAAGACAATCTCGATACTGTTGAAGAAACACTGCTGATAAGCCCGCTAAGCGCTCCAGAAATAGCTGAGGTGCCCCAAATAGCAGAGCATCAAGTTGCAATCCTGGAACCACTACAGACAACCAACACATCACCAATGCAAGCAACCTCCGTAGAGGCAGAAGATAGCAACCAAACAAACTACGAGGCTGATACAACAGAAGACGACCTTAACGACCCTCTAAGAATTTTTCGCACCGAAGAAACACAGGAAAACCCCTTCTCCGAACTCAGCGTTGCGCTCCCTGATATCGATCCTCTGGACTTACTGAGAGAAGGCAAGGAGGTGCTCAAAATTTTAGGATCTGAGGCAGAAACAGACAAAAAGTGGGGGGTAACATGAACAAGATAATGAATTTCCAAACTAGACTCTCACTCTGTGCTTGCCACAGCCATTTGACAGGCAAAAAACGAGGCATGAACCGCCATACTTCCCGGATTGCGTGGCATAAGTCGTTGAGGTATTCCGGACTTCTAGGCTTGCTATTAGCACTTCTGTTAGCTTCGAAGACAGCCTCTGCCGCCGATGATACAAAACTCCGCGTTGGCATACTGCCGGGTCAGGGACCTGTAGGTACCGAGGTTATCGTCCAGATATCAGGCTTCCCATCCAAAACAGGAATACTCATTGCTGCACGAGAGAAGACTATCATTGTACAAAAAACAGTAACCGATGCTGATGGAGTTGCTTTGGCTACTTTCAAAATACCAGAACAGCCAGCAGGCTGGTGTCAGATATGGGCTTATGATGAAACGAACGTGGCTTGGGCTATGTTCACAGTTGTACCTTCAATCGAACTGAGTAAGACATCAGGATATGTAAGCGAAGAAGTCTCAATTAATGCCTATGGATTAGCAGAAAAAAGAGAGGTAACGGTCTATTTCGATGGCAAAAAGATAGCCACCGGGCAGACGAACGAGAAAGGTACGGTCAGCGAATTGACCTTCAAGATTCCGAAAAGCTGCCGGGGAAAACACACCATAACCGTTGATGATGGCAAAAATGAAAGCCAAGAGGCATCTTTCCTTGTACGCCAAAAAATTAGTGTTGCACCGAAAACAGGACAACCGGGCGGGGAAGTCACTGTTATTGGAACAGGATTTACAGCCTCCGCTGATGTATTGATTTATTTTGATGACAAGGATGTTACCCTGGCACCAACCGATGATTCCGGTAGCTTCGCTGCTAAATTCAGGGTCCCGAAGGCTGCTGGCGGCATGCATAGCATTAAAGTTGATGACGGTGAAAATCGCTACTACGAGGACTTCTCCATTGAAGCGACGATAGACTGCAGACCAAAGGAAGGCGCTGTAGGCGAAAAGGTCACTGTCGAAGGCTCTGGTTTCAGCCCAAACACGCCAATAACAGTCACCTTCGATAACAAGAAAGTCAGCTCTGCGACTTCAACCGCCGAAGGCTCCTTCATCTGTACATTTAATGTCCCTTCGTGTGTTCACGGTGAACGAACGATAACCGTTTCCGATGGTGCAAACACCAAGCAAGACAAATTCATAGTAGAGTCTACGCCTCCCCCTATACCCGCTCTAATCTACCCTAGCTCAGGTTCGCGAGTCACTACAATAACGCACTTCCAATGGCAAGAGGTGACTGACCCCAGCGGCGTCAAATACATTCTCGAAGTAGCTACAGACCCGGAATTCTCAAACACAATCATATCGGGCAAAAACCTTACCTCGCCCCAGTTTACACTCTCAGCGGAACAACAAAAATTACTTAAGCCGGCAAAAAATTCTTACTTTTGGAGAGTAAGAGCCGTCGACGGGGCTTTCAATTCGAGTAATTGGGCTGAAGCAGGGACTTTTTTCGTCGGAGCCACTGCTTCTACAATCGTGAAAAACATGCCCTCATGGGTGACATACGCCTTACTAAGCCTTCTCTTTGCCCTCATCGCCACCTTTTTCTACTATCTCGGCTATATCAAGAGCCAAAAACAGCCCAGCTACGAAGAAGAGCCCCTGTATGACGAACAAAATCCTTACTGGGACCAGTACGATGAGACTGGTCGTATCGACCAGAAGAAAATGAGCTACAAGTAAACTGAAAGGAGATAAAAATGGCAATAAGACACGCTTACAAGAAAATAAAAATCGAGTCTCGCCAATTGCGATGGCTCATTATAGCTATGGCTGCAACCACCTTGGCAGCAATGCAGATAACTAATTGTGCCTTCTCAGGGAAAGAGCCACTTTATGGGTTGTTCGACTGGGCTTTCGCCATGGTAATAATTACCTCACTTGTGGTCTTCAGCTTCCAACGTCTGGATAAAATCCAAGAAGAGCTGCTCACCAAAGAACAAGAGGCCACTGAGGCTAGAAGGAGTCTACAACATATCATCGATAACACCGATGATGCCATCGTGGTATTTGACCAAGCGGGAAACTTTACTTTTGCAAACAGAGCTCTAGAAAAAATGACCGGCTACCCTCTGGAAAAAATCCTCACCATGAACCTGCGTGATATCCTTGCTCCTGAAGACTATCGCTCTCTCATGGACAAAACACAGAATAGTCACTTGGCTGAACTCAGTCAGGAAGATTTTTATTGCCACCTGTTACAGCAATGCGGGAAGAAAATACAAGTAAAAATGCATCTCATGCCTGTAAAAAGCAAGGAAAATAAAATTTCTGACTTTGAAGCAGTCATCCGTGAGGTTAGAGACCAGAATTATGAGACAGAAAGGGCACGACAAGAAAGAGAGCACTGCTTAAGAGCGGCGGCTAAAGTAGGTCAAATAATGCTTGCTTCGCAAACTGAGATTGCCTATGAGCAAGTACTAGAACTTTTGAGCAAAACGGTGGGAGCCACCAGTGCCAGCATAACCCTGCGCAGCAGCGACGGAGTCGACACACCAAAGTTTATAAAAGTAGCTGACTGGCACGATGTCCAACCCCCCACCAAAATATCCCGGGAAACCGCCGAGGATGCCATATCTAACCAGCCAGAATATCATAAAGACAGCAGAGCAGCGCATACCCGCATGTCCCCAAGCCGCAACCAGCCACCATATAACTGCCCGGAAATCATCCTGCCTCTGGTCACCCCGGACGGTCCTCTAGGATTTATCACCTTTCATAAACAGGCAGGAGATGGCAACTGGAATCCACTTTATATCAACCTGCTACAGACAACGTCAAGCATGCTTGCCGGCGCCATCGAACGACAGAGAGCAAATAAGCTATTGAGACAGCACTTCATCTCTCTGGCACGAGCAATGGCCGGTTCAATTTCCTTCATTGACCCTTACACCGCTGGTCACCAGGAACGAGTCGCCAGAATGGCACGCCAAATAGGTGTAAAACTGGGGCTGAATAACGAACAATGCGAATGGTTGCACTTTGGCGGTCTCCTCCACGATATAGGCAAAGCTGCCATCCCTGTCTCAATCCTGTCAAAGCCAGGGAGATTGGAGGCAGAAGAATGGGTGCTCATAAAATCCCATGTGAAACGAGGCTGCCAGCTTCTTCAGGAAATCGGGCTTCCAGAAATAGTCATTAAAATGGTTTTGCAGCACCACGAGCGACTTGACGGTTCGGGTTACCCCAACGGCACCCCTGGAAATGAAATCTGCGTGGAAGCGCGTATACTCGCGATTTGTGATGTGGTCGAGGCAATGAGCTCACACAGACCATACCGTCCGGCTCTGCCGCTGGAAGAAATAATCAAAGAACTGAAAGGCAATCAAGGGGTTAAATATGATCCCCGAATCACAGAAATTGTGCTGGACTTAATAAATTCAGACAATGAGTTCCTGGGGACGACTTACAACCCTAAAACACCGGCAAAAGTAGGCTAAATCGCGATAAGCAAACTAAAAGTTCAGGGCTACTTAATCCTTAGCGCTTGGCAGCTATTTCTCGATAAGCAGCAATAGCAAAGGCGACTGCCATAAGCCCAAAGGCTACAGCGATAAGAGGAGTTCCCTGGAATACAGCACCCGCTATAGCACCAAATAGAGCTGCCACAGTAGCTACAGACCAAATAACTGCCATTTTCTACCTCCTCTTCGTTACCTGCAGCAGCATGCTAGAACCCGGATGGTATCATGCTGCAAAGCTTCACTGTTTACCAGTATACAATAACAGCTCAGGTTATGCTAGATATTGAAACACAAAATTCGTTTCCCGCCCAAGCGGCAAAAGGCTTCCACAACCACCGGGTCATAAAGAACACCACTGTTTCTAATAAGCTCTCTCAGCCCCGCTTTCGCTCCACAAGCAGGACGATACGGACGATGAGAAACCATAGACTCAAACACATCGACTACGCCCAATATCCTTGCCTCCAAGATTATGTCATCTCCATAAAGCCCTGCAGGATAGCCACTGCCATCTAGCCGCTCGTGGTGCTGCAATATCACCTCAGCCACTGGCCAGGGAAACTCCAAACCCTTTAACACGTCATAACCTGTCTTAGGATGAGACCTGACAAGGTTAAATTCTTCAGGAGTTAACCTGCCCGGCTTATTGAGAATCTCATTAGGCAACACTAGTTTGCCTATATCGTGGACCATACTCATAACACATATACCGTCAAGTTGCTCATCGCTCAGCCCCATCTCTTTACCCACCGCATGAGCTAACTCAGCTACTCTTAGCTGATGCCTGGCAGTATAAGGGTCTTTCCTCTCGCATAAGATAACAAGTGCCCACACTGCTCTGTCCAGCGCTTTCCGTTTAACAAGAAAATCTGTTTCCGGGCTAGCCTGCAAATGCCAGCCGTCCAAATTCTGAATGACTCTGTCATCGGTATCAAAATATGCCACTGCTTCTCCTCCCTTATTTTTCTAAACTGAGAGCAGACGACACGATCGTTAATTTGCAAGGTGAAGCCCGATAACCGCGCTGACCTCCCTTCTCGTTATCACTACCTCCGTACAAACCCAGCATTTTTGAGTTCCAGACTGCTTAGAATTTGCATCCCTATTAGGGAACGCTCAAAGAGTAAGGTAGTTTAATCGTTAAAGAGCACGGAAGGATGGGAAAACGGCTAATTTACTGCACTAAATTTAGCGCAGTCAAGAGTCTCTTTTCTATCGCAGATGGTAAATCAGATTCGAAAACAGGTTCTCCGTCCACTAACTCGCCAACTACTACTATGCTCGCCATTCCTTTAGCTTTGACATCCTCTCTATCAGCACAAGCACGAGAGCAACCACATAGAATTATCAGTACATCAGCATTTCCTTGAGATGCAGTAAGAAGCTGAAAATTTTGGCGTTCATCTGCAATATTCTGCAAATGACGCACTACCTTGCTTAAGTTTACCCGGGGATTACAGCAACCGCAAAACTTCAGAACTACCTGGGGCTTACGCGACGTCACTTTAGTAGACGAACAAAGGCTGTTCACCAATCTTTGCCAGCTTTTCCGCCAACCGTTTCTTGTGCTCTAGATTAGCCCGCCTCTCTATCATAATCCGTTGTGCCTGAGGCGAGCCAGCACCGTGCATAGACTCCACCAGAGCTGTCCCGCAGGTCATGGACTCTAGCAGGCGGATAAGTCTTATCCTGGTCTCCGCTGGCACTTCGGCAACACCCTTCATGTACTTGTCCACATACTTGCCCACTCTGGAGTCTTTCCAATCAACCTCAGAAGGTGCTGTGGCTAATATGCCACCAGCGATGTCATGCGCTAACCTTGCGATTTCGTAAATATTTCGAGTGACATTTAATTTGGTAACATTTGCCAAAAGTGGGTCAGCCATATAAGAGCCAGCTGCTAAAGCATAGCCCTGACAGGAACAGGCAATGGAACAACAGTAAAGAGTCTCCGTTAGATGGATCATCTCAACTATCTTATCCCGGACATGCGAAGCCCTGTCTGTACCTTGCACCTGCGCCAGCGCATAAGTGGCACCGATAAGCGCATCAGCTAACCCTGTCTTACAGCCACCATAATTCTGCCGATGGGCAGTGGCAAACCTTTCCACAAGTTCATAAGCAAACTCATACTCCCCGCACATAAACACATGCTCCCAGGGAACAAATACCTTATCAAATACAATCAGAGCTTCACCACCCACCATGCCATATTCTACATTCCCCTGGTCCAGAAAGCACTGGCATTTTCGGGTATCATTGGTCTGACGTCCAAAGATGTGAATGACACCGGGGGCATCAGCAGGCACATAGAAACAAACAGCGTAATCAGCGTCCTCTGCCCTCATGGCTGCTGTTGGCATAACAAGATGCCCATGAGAATTGACTGCACCTGTAATATGCATCTTCGCACCACTGACTACAATGCCATCGCTCTTTTTCTCAACCACATGAACATACAGGTCAGGGTCTTTTTGCTGGCTCGGCGATAGGCGTCGGTCACCCTTAGGGTCAGTCATCGCTCCCGAAATCATCAAATCTTCGGATTGCACCTGCTTCAGAAACTCAATAAAACGTCTGTGGTAGCTTGTACCCATTTTCTGGTCTATCTCGTATGTTACCGAGTACATCGTATTCAGTCCATCATGTCCCACACACCTCTGGAAACAGCTACCTGTCTGTTGCCCGATAGCCCTAAGCATTTTCACCTTCTTTACTAAGTCGTCGTGACTATGATGTATGTGAGTAAAGCGGTTGATCCTCTCTCCGGTTAAATGTGAAGTGGCGGTCAAAAGTTCCTCAAATTGCGGAGCCAGCGCCATATCATAGGTCAATGCTGCCGCATTCACATGTGGCATAAAAGCTGGATGGTCGACCACATTATCAATTTTCTCGCCCAGATAGTAAATCTCTGGCTTGAGCTTCTTTAGACTTTCCCTGTACTCCTTACCAGTCTTCATAATCACACCTCCTGCATTCCTTCTCATTCTTCTCTCTTCCTATCTTGTCCAGCTAGCCCTGCTTGTTCTCATGCCATCTCATCGCCCACAAACCCACCACCTTCTATAGCATCTCTGAGATCAAAAGTCAATGAGGGGAGCTTCACTTACTGGCTTGCCAAATAAACTTAGGTAAGTTACAATGCGGCGTCAGACATCAATCCCCGATGGTTAATAGCAAACCACAAATAGAGACGCGAGCTAAAGAGCTGCTCGCCAAAATGACTCTGGAAGAGAAAATCGCCCAGATGGGCGCTGTCTGGAGTTTCGAATTACTGGATTCAGGCAGATTTTCCAGCAAGAAAGCCGAAACTCTTATCAAACACGGTATCGGACAGATCGCTAGACCTGGTGTTGGTACCGGGCTAGAGCCGGAAGCAATTGCCCAATTTAATAACGATGTCCAAAAGTTCCTTGTGGAAAACACCAGGCTTGGCATCCCGGCAATAATCCACGAGGAATGCCTCAGTGGATTCATGGCGAAAAAAGCTACCATTTTCCCACAGGCAATCGGCATCGCAAGCTCTTGGGAACCGGAACTAGCTCTGAGAATCGCTACCGTAATTAGAAGCCAAATGAGGGCGACTGGCGTCCATCAAGGGCTGGGACCAGTAGTTGATGTCACCAGAGACCCAAGGTGGGGGCGGATTGAGGAGACCTTTGGTGAAGACCCTTACTTGATAGCCAGAATAGGGACCGCATATGTCAAAGGTTTACAGGGTAACGACTTAACAGAAGGAGTCATCGCTACATTAAAACATTTCGCAGGTTATGGAATGCCAGAGGGAGGACTTAACTGGGCTCCGGCTAATATACCACCGCGGATGCTAAGAGAAGTCTTCCTCCATCCATTTCAGACGGTTATTACCGAAGCACAAGCCATGTCCGTGATGAATGCCTACAATGAAATCGACGGCATCCCCTGCGCAGCATCAAAATTCCTGCTCGACGAGGTCCTGCGCCACGAGTGGGAATTTAGCGGCATTGTGGTCTCAGATTACTATGCTATAGAAAACCTCTACACATATCACAGGGTTGCTTCTGACAAAGCACAAGCAGCACAACTGGCGCTTCAAGCAGGGATCGACATCGAGTTACCTAAGCTCGACTGCTACAACACACTTGCAGAACTGGTGCAAAAAGGTAAAATTCCAGAGACGTTAATCGATCTGGCTGTACTTAGAATACTCAAGCTGAAACTTGCCCTGGGACTGTTTGAAAACCCGTATGTTGCAACTGACAAAGTTGCCAGGGTCTTCGATCTACCAGAACACCGCCAACTTGCTTTGGAAGCTGCTCGCAAAAGCATTGTCCTTCTGAAAAACGATGGCAACCTCCTGCCTTTAAGAAAAGACCTCAATACTATAGCAGTCATCGGACCAAATGCAGACAGCACCAGAAATATTTTAGGTGACTACACATACCCGGCTCACGCTCCTCTTATTGAGATGACGCTTCACAGCAGCGATACTCCATCGGGCCCGGAAAAGTTGCTACAAAGAGTCACACCGCACATAGTGACAATATTGGCAGGTATCAAGGCAAAGGTCTCTCCTGCTACCAGGGTACTCTATGCTAAGGGCTGCGAAATAGGTGAAAGCATAGAAAACGGCTTCGATGAGGCGATTAGCACAGCACGAGTCGCTGATGTGGCTATTGTAGTAATTGGTGGCAAATCGGGACTGACACCTGACTGCACCTGTGGAGAGATGAGAGACAGCGCTTTGCTCACCCTGCCGCCTCTTCAAGAGAAACTAGTCAAGGCTGTCTTTGATACCGGTGTGCCTGTTATCCTCATACTGGTGAGCGGAAGACCGCTTGTTCTCGGCTGGATGAAAGAAAAAATACCTGCCGTAATCATGGCGTGGCTCCCCGGCGAAGAAGGTGGTAATGCTATCGCCGACGTGCTTTTTGGTGATTATAGTCCCAGCGGTAAGTTGCCGGTAACTTTTCCTAAAGCACCCGGACAGATACCAATTTACTACGCCCACAAACCGTCGGGAGCCAGGTCACAGCTCTGGGGCGACTATGTCGATATGAGCACCAAGCCCGATTTCGAATTTGGCTACGGCTTAAGCTATACCACCTTCAGACTGACAAACCTCCAAATAGAGCCGACAAGGGTCTCCCAAAATGGCAAAGTTAAGATAAAAGTGGATATCACCAACATAGGTGACAGAGAAGGCGAAGAAGTGATCCAGTTGTACTTAAACGATGTAGTAGCCAGCATCACTAGACCGGTAAAAGAATTGAAAGGCTTTAAACGGATAGCTCTAAAACCGTCGCAGACCAAGACTGCAGAATTTGAGCTTCCAGTTGCCAACCTTGCCTTCCACAAAAATGATGAGAAACCGCTTGTGGAACCCGGCTTTTTCAAAGTGATGGTAGGGCATTCTTCAGCAGACATAGCACTTCAAAGTGAGTTTGAAGTAGTGGCATGAGCAGATTTGAACGCAAGGAAACAAACCGGAAACCAATAGTACTGCTTACAGAGGACGAAATAAAGCAAGCTGTATCCAGATTAGCCACAGAGATAAGACGAGACTATCAGGGCAAGGACTTGCTTCTTGTCGGTATATTGAAAGGCTCTTTCATCTTCCTGGCCGACCTCGTCCGCGAACTTGGACTCCCGGTAGAAATAGACTTCATGAAACTTTCCAGCTACTACTCCGGCACAGAGACCTCAGGAAAGATAAAGATGGAACTGAGCTTGAAAAGCAAGGTGAAGGGGAAACATGTCCTTATCGTCGAGGATATCATCGACACCGGCATAACCATCGCCTTTGTGATAGACTATTTGCAGAAAAAGGGACCGGCTTCTCTCAAGCTTTGCGCTCTGGCAGACAAGCCTGCGCGACATCGTGTTCCCGTTAAGATCGATTACCTTGGCTTTACCGTGCCAGATAAATTTATCGTGGGCTACGGCATTGATTGGAACGAAAAATTCCGCTGTCTGAAAAACATTTGCTTCATCGAATGAAACAGAGAAAAATAAATTTGACTAAACTAATTTCTGTAGCGCGCGGCGATGCACCCGCAGACCTCGTGCTAAAGAATGCTAGGATAATAAACACATTCGTTGGTATTATAGAAGAAGGCAATATAGCCATTTTGGGCGACAGGATCGCTGGCATCGGAAACTACCACAAGGCGAAAAAGGTTATTGACCTCAAAGGCTCCTACATAGCCCCGGGACTGATAAACGGTCACGTCCACATAGAAAGTTCTATGCTGCACCCCGCATCCTACGCACAGGCAGTAGTCCCTAGAGGTACTACCAACATAGTCACCGACTTACATGAAATAACCAATGTAGCTGGACTTAGAGGAATGCAACTTGTTATAAAATGGGCAGAAAAGTTACCGCTCGATATGTTTTTTATGGTCCCCTCCTGTGTACCAGCCACCAACATGGAAACAAGCGGTGCCACCATCAGTGCCAATGACATCAAAAAAGCCTTAGAGCTGCCAAATGTAATCGGTCTCGGCGAGATGATGAACTTTCCCGGGGTTATTAATGGCGATAGACAAGTGATCAACAAAATGCTCGCTGCCAGGAACCATGTCATCGATGGGCACGCTCCGGGTATCACTAACAAACACCTCAATGCTTATCTCGCCGCTGACATCCGCTCTGACCATGAGACCACATCTATAGATGAAGGCAGAGAAAAACTAAAGCGTGGAATGTACCTCATGATAAGAGAGGGGTCCTCAGCTAAAAACCTTGCTGAATTATTACCGCTGGTCAACGACAGGACTTATAAAAGATGCTTCTTTGTCACTGACGACCGCACCTGCACCGACTTGCTTTATGAGGGTGATATCGATGCTGTCGTCAGGAAAGCCATAAGGTTGGGCCTAGAACCCATTCGTGCCCTGCAGCTGGCCACTATAAACACTGCAGAATATTTCAGACTTTATGACCGTGGTGCTATCGCGCCTGGATATATTGCCAACTTAATAACCATAACCGATCTAGCATCCTTAGTGATAGACAAGGTCTTCTATAAGGGACGACCAGTTGCTGCCCAAGGTGAATACCTCCTGTCTATCCCTGACACCTCAGACGAAACATTAACAGACACCGTCCATATAAAACCGTTCGATGTCGAGGCGCTGAAGCTAACCGCAAACGGAGAAAGCTTTCCCGTAATCGAACTAGTTCCAGAGCAGATAATCACCAGAAAAAGGATAGAAAGAGTGAAAAAAGAAAATAACATAGTTCTTCCTGACCTAGAAGAGGACATCCTTAAATTGGTGGTTGTTGAAAGACATAAAGCCACCGGAAATATTGGACGAGGACTGGTTAAAGGTTTTGGACTAAAACAAGGCGCTATCGCCTCTTCTATAGCCCACGATTCACACAATATCGTAGCTGTTGGCACAAATGACTACGATATCTTCACAGCCATCAAAGAAATAGAAAAAATGCACGGTGGATTAGTCGTTTGTGCCGATGGTAAAACTCTAGCCACACTACCATTGCCGGTTGCCGGGCTACTTTCTCCTGAACCACTGACTACAGTTGTAGACAAATTTAATAATCTGGAAAAGACCGCAGTCAGCCTGGGCAATCTGCCGCCGGCACCTTTCACTCTGCTCTCATTTCTCGCCTTGCCAGTAATCCCGGAACTGAGGCTCACCGATAAAGGTCTGGTGGATGTATTAGAATTCAGACTAATAGCCTAAACACGCTGGCGGCTTACGAACGAAGCGGTACCTTCCTTCCTGTACCAACCATGACCATCCATATGCTTCGGGAGCAGGAACATATAGACTGTTCGAGTTACCTGACTTTCTTCATACTTGCTATAAATTCATCAACGCTCACCGCTGCCAGGGTCATCGTCTGAAGTGTGCCCCTTGAACCCAGTTCTACAGCAACACGGCTCACAATCTCATTGCTTGGAGCCTCTAAAATATTCACAAAATCATAAGGACCTAGCAGCGCATACTGGGCGAGCACTTTGACACCCATCGCCTCGACTTCCCTGTTAACCTCCTTTATACGTCCCGGGTTATCTTTTATGGTCTTTCTGCCCTCGTCAGTCAAGGTTGTCAACATAACATAAATCGGCATCTTTTCCACCTCCCCATTAGGTTTTCAGCTACTGCAGTTTCCTGCCCCGAAGCTTTCTTTAATTCTAACAGGTCACAAAGATAATTAAAATACCTTACCGAAACATTGCTCAAGAAAATGCTTGCAACAAGGCTATGGAATAAAGACTTTTAACTACCTAAAACCGGAAACAGAGGACCTAGAACAAAAATTAAGACTACACAGACTTTTGGACCCTAGTCCGGCCACTCCTCGCCAGGACTCTGATGGCTTCAAGCAAGTCCTGACGCCGACAGTCTTTGGTCAAATACCAGCTTGCCCCAGCCTCCAGCGCCGAGCCAACGTAGTCACCGTAAACCGTCAGGAACAGGACTTTTACATCGGGCATCTCCTTCTTAATGCGCCGCGTAGCTTCAGTGCCATCAATGCCCGGCATATGAGCATCCATCAATATCACATCTGGCAGTAATTTCTCAGCCTTCGCCACTGCATCCAGACCATCTACAGCCTCGCCAACCACCACTATATCAACCTGGGGGTCAAGTATACTTTTCAGCCCCTCACGCACCACCTCATTGTCATCCACTATCAATACTTTTATCTTATCCATTCTTTACCCCCAATGTGAAAAGGAAATCTTCAATAGCATTGGTTCCAGTTTACTGGCTAGTCCAGGACATAACAATCAGTATACAAGCCAATTTGGCAGTAGTAAAAATGACTGACCACCGCCTCAGCCTTTATTATGAGTGCCGACTCAAACAAAAGTATGAGCTACAGACGGATGATTCCCCTTTTAAGCGCCTGTGTTACCGCCTCGGTGCGGTCATTAACCCCGAGCTTCTGGAAAATGTTACTTATATGAGTCTTTACTGTACTCTCAGAAATAGAAAGCTGAGCACTTATCTCCTTATTAGCTGCACCCCGAGCCATAAGTTGCAGTATCTCTGTTTCCCGCTCTGTAAGTTGCTCGCCAGATGGCACCTTGCGAGATAATTCCGTAAACCGGTCAATCAATCTCGATGCCACCACAGGCTGGATAAGAGACTCACCTTTATACACCGCCCTTATAGCTTTAAATAGTTCCTCTCTCGGTGCATCTTTAAGAAGATAAGCACGCGCCCCGGCTTCTATGCCGCTAAAAATATACTCATCATCGCTGTAAGTCGTCAGAATTATGAACTTGATGTCAGGGTTTGTCGACCTGATTTGACGCATAGCTTCAACACCATCCAACTCAGGCATTCTCAAGTCCATAAGCACTACGTCCGGATTAAGCCGTCTAGCCTTGTCCACTGCCTCAGCACCATCTTTTGCCTCACCCACCACTTTGAAGTCGGGTTCGCGACTGAGCATAGCAAACAAGCCTTCCCTGACCACCGGATGGTCATCAGCAATCAGGATTTTAATTTGTTCCACCGTCTGCCTCCCGAAGTGGGACAGTAACTCGCACCATTGTCCCCTTCCCTTTTTCACTCAATACTTCAAAGCTACCTTTGATGCTTCGGGCTCGTTCCCTCATACTTATAAGACCGAAGGTGCCCTTCTTTCTCACCTCTTCATCAGAGAGGACTCTTGCCTCAAAGCCTTTACCATCATCAGAGATCACGAGTTCTAGTATGTCCTCATCAAAGACCAACCTCACATTGACCTCCGTAGCTCTAGCATGCTTTCTTACATTGGTCAGTGCCTCTTGACATATACGCAGTAATGCTGCCTCTATCTCAGCTGCTACATTGCGCCTGACACCAGCAACTGTAAACTCAGCCTTGACACCGGTGGTCTGAGCAAACCTGTCAACTTCCTGCTTCAGTGCCTCGGGCAAAGGAAGCTGCTCCAATGCCTGTGGGCGAAGGTTCCACACTGAACGGCGGGCTTCAGCTAAGCTTTTGCGGGCTAGACTTCTAGCCTGGTTCAAATGGCGCTCTGTGGCTGTTATGTCTTCACCCAGTGCTTGCTCCGCTGCCTCAAGCTGCAGGATAATGCCACTAAAACCCTGGGCTAATGTATCATGGATCTCCCTTGCCATCCGGTTCCGCTCTTCCATCACAGCTATCTGTCGCGTCTCATCATAAAGCCGGGCATTCTCAATGGCTATAGCCAACTGATCCGCAAGTGTTTGGGCAGTAAATAAGTCAGCCTCGCCAAAGGCATCCAGCTCTGTGCTCTCTATATCCAGAACCCCTAGAACCCTATCACCAAGTTTCACCGGTACAGCTAATTCAGATTTAATATCCCTTAGCGCTTCTACAGCCTTATATTGAGGTTCCTCGCTGATATCATTCGCCAGAATTGGCTCCCCTGTTTGAGCTACCCAACCTACTATGCTAGATTGACCTACCTCTAACGGCACCTCTACAGGTATCATAGTCTTCTGTCCACTCAAGCACAACGCTTTGAGCACGAGTTTGCCTGAATCAGGCTCTAGAAGAAAGATATTCACATTATGATAATCGAAAGTTTCCCGAAGCAAGTTGCCGACATATGGCAACAGCTCATCAAGCTTAACAACGGAGCTTATTTTGCGGCTTATTTCGTTTATGGTACGCAGTTGCTCAGCACGCAGCCGTTCTTGTCTTGTCCGCTCTTCGACCTTCCGCTCCAAATCGGCATAGGACTCTTTCAATGCCTTAGTCATAGCATTAAACTGCTCAGCTAGTTGCTGGATCTCATCTCCGGTCTCCAACTTTATACTATAGTCGAGCTCTCCTCTCCCAACCACCTCAGCCCCTTTGGTCAACGCTAAAATCGGTCTGGTAATAGCTCGTGAGAGCAGGATGATTACCACAACAGCAATAAGCACCATAGCTGAGAACACAACAATGAAAATCAACTGTGCTTTCTCTACCTGCTCATCCACATACTGAGAAGTAGCCAGCACTGCCTGAGCTATCTCTTCTTTAAACTGCTCCGCTGGCGATGAGTACTCATCAATATAGGTGACCGCCGCCACGATCAGACCTGTTGTGCCAACAGGAACACAATGCATGTATTTCTGCCTTTTCTCTCCCGCCTCGTCTGTCCACTCATAATAGCCTGAGGCTTCCCCGAAGAAACTCCTCTCCGTAATGGACGAAAAATATATTGGCTCACCACCCACTTTTAGCAGGTTGACACCCACCATCCTCGAGTCAGGATGGAAATAAACGACGCCTTGTTTATCGTAGGCAAAAGTATAACCGGTAAGCCCTACCTGCTGTACAGCTATCTTACTCACCTCAGGGATATTTTTCAGTGTCGCAACATCCAGTTCCGGATGGTCTCCGATAAATATTTTTAGCTGGTTAGCAGTATACCAAGCTTGTCTCTGTATCAAGCGCCTGCCTAGGTCTTCCAGCGCAAAAACGCTGCGCTTTGTTACCTCGTCAGCCATAGTTAGACTCTGCTCTTTCACCAAGTAGCTCACCTCGTAAATGGTGCGGAACGCCAATGAACTGGTGACCCCCAGAGAAATAAAAGCCAGCGCCAGAAATGGGATAAGAATCTTGGACCTGATACCAAACCTTATTCTTACTTTCTGGCTGCCCTCGTTTAAAAAGCGACCCAGCATTTTCTGCCTCACATCCTCCTAATCACTTAGTATCACCGCCCTAATGTACCCCCGTGTACTCGTCCTCAATCAACAGCGTCGGCGCGCTTTGTCATCCACAAGGGTTGAGTGGCAAATGGCTCCCCTGCCAGTTTCGCCTGCAACGTCCCGACCAGTTCCTTAATTGGCAACCTGATCTGCGCTGTACTGTCCCGTTCACGAATAGTGACCTGCTCATCCTCAAGAGATTGAAAATCGATCGTCACACAAAATGGCGTCCCGATTTCATCCTGCCTGCGGTAACGGCGCCCGATACTCTGTGCATCATCATATTGTGTCATGAAATGGCATCGTAGCTCACTGTGAATCTCTTTAGCCAAAGGCACTAGCTTCTCATTGCGGCTCAAAGGCAACACCGCTACCTTTATCGGTGCCAGCTTCCTATGTAACCTCAGCACTACCCTTTTCTCCCCATCAACAACATCCTCATCATAACTATCCACCAAAAAAGCCAGCGCCGAGCGATCAACACCAGCGGAAGGCTCAATTACATAAGGTATATAACGCTCCCCGGTATCGTCATCAAAATAGCTTAAGTCCTTCCCGCTATGCTGGGCATGTTGTCGCAGGTCAAAATCGCCCCTATTGGCAATACCTTCCAGTTCCGCCCAGCCCATTGGAAACAGGTACTCAATATCATAGCAGTCCTTGGCATAATGAGCTAGTTCCTCCCTGCTATGCCGACGCAAACGCAGGTTCTCTCGCTTTATCCCTAGACTCAGATACCAGTTGAACCGCTCATTTACCCAGTACTCGAACCACTGCTCGTCCGTCCCCGGCTTGACAAAATACTCAATTTCCATCTGCTCAAATTCTCTTGTCCGGAAGATAAAATTACCGGTCGTAATCTCATTGCGGAATGATTTACCTATCTGCGCAATGCCAAAAGGCAACTTCTTGCGTGATGTCGCCATGACATTCTCGAAGTTAACAAAAATACCTTGCGCTGTCTCAGGGCGCAGGTAAACAACATTGGCATCGTCCTCCACCGGACCCATAAATGTTTTGAACATCAGGTTGAACAACTTAGGCTCAGTAAGCTCACCACCACAATCAGGGCACTTATCCCCATCCAAGTCAGTAGCCCGCCATCTCAAATGACACAGCTTACACTCAACCAGCGGGTCGGAAAAACCGGCAACATGCCCGCTAGCAACCCAGACTTTAGAATGCATCATTATGCTGCTATCCAGCCCCACAATGTCATCCCTGCACTGCACTACCGAACACCACCAAGCTTCTTTTATGTTCCGCTTAAACTCAACCCCCAGAGGTCCATAGTCCCAGCAGCTACCTAGTCCGCCATAGATCTCACTGCTCTGAAAAACAAATCCCCGTCGCTTCGACAAAGAGACTATTTTGTCCATATCTACCTTGCACTGCTCAGGCACCTTAACCTCCTTTAACGTCTACCAAAGATTACCAACTTTATGTAATAGTGTCAAAGACTGCTTAAGAAGCTGTTAAGAAATAACCAAATACCACTAAAATCTGGAACTATGTTCCTAAGCCTGCTAGAATTAACTCTATGAGAGCTATACATAAATTCACAGTAAAGGTTGCGTTATTAGCCACCGCTCTCTTGCTATGGCTAGCAGGTCCAAGTTGCTATCAGATACAGCCACCACCACCCCCACCATCGCCCCCCATCCCGTCTCATCAAGAGGATACTACACCGCCAGATACAACGCTGACCCGGTCACCAGTAGAGAAGATCAACTATAACAACGTCACCTTCGAATGGCTGGGCAACGATAACTCAACACCAACCGCAGAGCTGACCTACTCCTGCTTCCTCGAAGGCTACGATCCTGACTATTCACCATTCACCTCAGACACCTCAAAAACATATGCACACCTTCCTGCTGGCTCTTATACATTTTATGTAAAGGCACGAGATTCTGCAGGCAACACAGACCCTTCTCCAGCGATGGTCGAGTTTGTGGTAGAGATTCCTAAACCGGAACCAGAGAAAGAAGGTGCTTTCGTTCCGGTCCCCAGCCATCTCCTGATAGTCCCCGGGGGTGAGGTGAACCACATCGCTGTAACCTATAACAATGTGGTCTACGCGCTTGACTCAATAAATGCCAGGCTATATAAGTCCGAACCCGGCGGCATCAACTGGAAAGACATCTCAGGGACATTAGGAGCTGCGCCCCTGTGGTCCGGGCTTGCTGTAGCCCCTGATGACCATCGCATCATTGCAGCAGTGACAGATAGCGGCAAAGAGGTTTACATATCAACAAACGGCGGCAACAGCTTCAGCAGCACAGGACTGGGTAGCAGATTGAGTGCAGGTGAACGAATAACCTGCCTCGCTATTTCACCGTCCTATGGACAGACGCGATGGGAGGTAGCTGCTGGCACTTCGACCGGAAATGGCGCTGGTAGAGTCTGGACAAACATGGTCAGCGCTTTCCCCAGTGGCTGGCACGATATGAGTAGCGGGGCTGCAGGATGGCTACCAGCGCCAATATCAGGCGTCGATGTCTTCGCTCTCAAGTACTCGCCTAATTTTGCTGCTGATCTCACACTGCTGGCTATCGTCGCCAGCAAAGCCCCGACTGAAGATACTTACCTTTATATCGGCACTAGAGACCTTGGTGGCAACGCCACACAATGGAACACGTGGACAGGTTATCCACTGGAAATTTGCCAGTCAGGTCAGGACACCCCAGGTACTCCCCTCACCTACGCGGATATAGCTTTGCCTGCCGACTATTCAGGTGCAACCCCCTGGCACCGCCATGTTTACGCCTGCTGGAGCGACAACCCACCGGGTGTCACCAGCTTCGGCAATCCTAATGACGGCGTATACCGACTCGATGACACAGTCTGCTATCGCATCTTAACCGCCCCTGATGTAATATGCAGCCTAGCACACTACGGGATTTTCAGTCGTGGTAAATTGCTTGCTGGGGCTGCTGTAAGCACGCAAACAGGGGTTTTTCGCGGCCCACAGGTGTACTTTGCTCCAGACCCATTCTCTTCTTGCCCCACCTGGCAAAAAAGCCAGAAACCACCCACCGGACCAGGTCAAGCCAGAGTCGCCTGGTCACCAGACGGCAACATAGCTTACTGCGGCACCAGTTCCACAGGCATCAGCAGTCACGACCAGAGCGCCTTCTCTGTCAGCACCAACAACGGACTAACCTGGAACCAGACCGGACTAATTGACCTGTAAACTTGACATGCCATGGCATTTGCCCCATAATCTTCCTTTAGCATGATTAAAGCGATATTCTTCGACTTCTATAACACCCTGGCAGCCCACCAACCACCTCGTGAAAAAGTATATGCCGATATCTGTAAAGAGCTGGGCATCCAGGTTGAAGCTAAAAATTTATTCCTCTCGCTGTCCGATGCCGATCTGTACATGCGTCAAGAACGGAGCCGCGTGCCGCTGGATAAAAGGTCTGATAAAGAAAGGCTCGATTTTTATATCCGATATGTCACCAAGATCTTAAAGGGCGCTGGGGTTGACATCAGTCATGATACCGCTTTGCAAATAATACCCAGACTGCAAAAATACAAGTGGGAACTTGTGATGTACGATGACAGCCTGCCGACATTGCAGAAACTGAAAGAACGAGGGGTGATTACCGGGCTCATCTCCAATGTGATTCAAGATATGGAGACCACCTTCACACACTTGGGACTCCAGCCATATCTGGATTTCAAAGTTACATCGGGAGAAGTGGGACATGATAAGCCTGAGCCAGAGATATTTCAAGCAGCCCTGGACAAAGCTAAATTACAACCGCAAGAAACGATCTATGTGGGCGACCAATACGAAATAGATGTGGTCGGCGCCCGCAGTGTGGGCATGCAAGCTGTTCTTATCGACCGCAATAACTACTTTCCTGAAATAACAGACTGCCCCAAGGTCACCAGCCTAA
>DAOUCT010000018.1:0-19485 GCA_034432055.1 Dehalococcoidia bacterium
GCGTGGGCAGCAACCTGGGCTTTGTCTTCGTTATTTTAGGGCTATTTCTGGCTATGTTTGGTGCCAAGTTTGGCTTGACCGTGATGTGGGCGGGCGTTTTGCTGTTCTCTCTGGCGGTGATTTTCAGCCTTATTACCTTACCTGTGGAGTTCAACGCCAGCGACCGGGCACGCCAGATGCTGTTTAACAGCGGACTGGTCACTCCTCAGGAACATCGGGCTGCAAGCGCAGTGCTCTCGGCGGCTGCTCTTACCTATGTGGCGGCTACACTTCAGGCAGTAGCACAGCTATTCTATTTCGTCCTCATCGCTCTGGGCATGAGCCGCAACCGGTAGCCCCTGTAGTTATAAGCCTGTTATCGCTGCCCGATTTAAATCCGCAAGCTTTGAGTCCGTTCAGATAGATTGGTGGCGCACACCGGACGTAGCGGAAAGCTCTTCTCTCCCTCACCTTTATCCTCTCCCATCGAGGGAGAGGAAATATAGAAAGTCACTCTCCCATCAAGAGGGGGAAGAAAATGAAGTCCCTCTCCCTCTTGCGGGAGAGGCTAGGTGAGGGGGCTAATCAGCCTTTTATCCTGAAAGCAATAAGCACCTGTATCATTGACCTACTGGCGATTCAAGCCATTGCCAATTGTGTCTTAGCGGACTATAATGCGCTTGAGAACTGGTTCTTAGAGAAACAGGTGTCACTTTGTCAAAGGGAAATTCCTCGTCGTATGACTTTGGTTCGCTAAGGGATATAGTCGCCAGATTGCGTAGCCCCACCGGCTGTCCCTGGGACAGAAAACAGACCCACGCTTCATTACAGCCATTTCTTTTAGAAGAGTGTTATGAGGTCCTTCAAGCGATCGAGGAAGGGAACCCCGAGAAGCTCTGTGAGGAGCTGGGTGACCTGTTGTTGCAGATAATGCTCCATGCCCAGATAGCTTCTGACGCGGACCAGTTTGATATCGACGACGTGGTGTCAGGCATAGCCGGAAAATTGGTTCACCGTCACCCGCATGTCTTCGGCGGAGAGGGGATCGACGAGGCTAAAAAAGTGGAGCTAAACTGGGAGATTTTGAAGCAGGAGGAAAAGGAAACGGGAGAGTCTTTGCTATCTGGGGTGCCGGAGAGCATGCCATCTCTGGCTTATAGCCAGTCGGTGCAGAGGCGGGCAGCAGCGGTTGGCTTTGACTGGGAAACTGTTGACGAAATACTGGATAAAGTTAAGGAGGAGGTCGCTGAGATAAAGCAGGCTTCCGAGCAGCAGGAGAAAGCCAGAGAGTTCGGTGACCTGCTGTTTACGCTGGCTAATATAGCGCGGCGCATGGATATTGATCTGGAGGCGGCGCTTCGTTCTGCAAATCAGCGTTTTTGTCAGCGCTTTAAATACATGGAAAAAGTTTGTCGGGAGCGAGGGGTTGAGCTGGGTGCCCTATCGCTTGATGAACAGAATGCCCTCTGGGAGGAGGCGAAGGCGAAACTGAAATGAGCCTGGTCGGGGCGAGAGGACTTGAACCTCCGACCTCAGCGTCCCGAACGCTGCGCGCTACCAGACTGCGCTACGCCCCGCTCCACTTATTATAGGCGGCTTTGATTTTTAGGGCAAGGATTGTAGACTAAAAGCCATGAAGTATGCCATTTTGATAATCGACGGTGCCGCTGGCTGGAGCTTGCCAGACCACAAAGACAAGACCTGCCTGGAACTGGCACATATTCCCCACCTCGATGCTATGGTGAGGGAAGGGGTGCTGGGTCTGGTGCGCACAGTGCCTGAAGGCATGGAGCCGAGCAGTGCCTGCGCCTGTATGTCTGTGCTCGGCTATGATCCCCGTGTCTACTACCGGGGGAGGAGCGCCATCGAGGCAAGAAGTCTGGGGATTCCCATCGCTGATGATGAGGTGGTCTTTCGTTGCAATCTCGTTACGGTCCGTGATGGCAAGATGTGGAGCTATAGTGCAGGGCACATCAGTACTGAAGAAGCCAGCATCCTCATCTCTGCTCTTAATGAGGTGCTGGGAAACGGGGAAGTCAGCTTCTACCCCGGTGTCCGCTATCGCCACATATGTAAGATAAAAGGCAGACCGGAGACACTGCTGGCTGATTGTACCCCTCCCCATGACATCCCTGAAAGACCGATAGCGGACTATCTACCTAAAGGGCAGGGAAGCGAGTTTTTGAAGGAGCTGATGGCGCGGTCCGAGGCTGTGCTTAAGGGACATGAGATCAATAAGCGACGTCAGGCAAGGGGTGAACTCCCGGCGACAATGGTGTGGCTGTTCTGGGGAGCGGGGCAGGTGCCTGAAATGCCGCCCTTCAAGCAGATTTACGGGCTGGAGGCGGCACTTACATCCGGCGTTGACCTTCTCCGCGGGCTTGCCCGAATGGCGGGCATGACAGTCCTCGAGATTCCCGGTGTCACCGATGGTCTGGACAATGATTATGCTGCTCAAGCTGAAGGAGCTTTGAAAGCACTCAAGAGCCACGACCTGGTGGTCATTCACGTTGAGGCGCCCGACGAGGCAGCCCATACAGGGTCAGTGGAAGAAAAAGTCAGCGCCCTCGAAAAAGTGGACGCTGAAATGGTGGGCAGATTACGCCGCTGGGATGGCGAAGCGCTCAGGGTACTGGCACTCCCTGACCACCCTACGCCGATAAAGATCCGGACGCACACTGATGAGCCGGTCCCCTTCGTGCTCTGGGGACCAGGGTTTACCCCAAACGGTGGCAGACGGTTCACAGAAACTGAAGCGAAACGGACTGGCATTTTTCTGGAGGAGGGCTATAATATTATGGCAAAATTTCTCCAGAGGTGACCGATGGCGCTTGTAGTCCAGAAGTACGGCGGTAGCTCCGTAGCCGATGCCGATAAGATCAAAAATGTTGCCCGGCGCATAGCTGCAGCCAAAGACCGGGGAAACGAGGTTGTGGTTGTCGTCTCAGCAATGGGCGATACCACCGATGAGTTAATCCAGCTAGCCAGGCGTATAAACCCGCGCCCGCCGGACAGGGAGCTAGACTTGCTATTGTCCACCGGTGAAGTGGTCTCCTGCACCCTGATGGCTATGGCACTGAACGACCTGGGGTACAAAGCAGTGAGCCTTACCGGTGCGCAGGCGGGGATTGAGACCGATACCGCCCACAGCAAAGCTCGCATTCTTCGTCTCGAGCCCAAGCGAGTGGTCAAGGAATTGGAGAAGGGGAACATTGTGGTGGTGGCTGGCTTTCAGGGCATGACCAGGGACATGGATGTCACCACCCTGGGGCGGGGTGGCTCGGACACTACAGCGGTAGCGCTGGCGGCAGCCTTGAGGGCGCAGAGATGTGAGATTTATACCGATGTCGAAGGTGTCTATACCGCTGACCCGCGCATTGTCCCGGAAGCCCGTAAGTTGAAGGAAATAGGGTACGAGGAGATGCTTGAGATGGCGACCCTGGGGGCTAAGGTGATGCATTCCCGTGCTGTGGAGCTGGGTCAACAGTACAATATGCCAATTCTGGTCGCTTCTAGTTTCACTGATGCGCCAGGTACTATGATTAGGGGAGGGTCTGAAATGGAAGTAAGAAATAAAGTCCGAGGTATTGCCCACGATTTGAATGTGGCTAAAATAACCGTCGTCGGTGTGCCCGACCGCCCAGGGATAGCAACGGCAATCTTTGAACCTCTGGCTAAAGCTAATATCAGCGTGGATACCATTGTTCAAAATGCCAGCATAAATAACATCACGGACCTGACTTTCACCGTGGCGCGTAGCGACCTAGAAAAAGCGATGCCTATTGTGCAGCAGGTAACGAAGTCTATCGGGGCTAAGGAGTGTGTCAGCGATGCTACTTTGGCTAAGGTCAGCATCGTGGGCACGGGTATGCAGGGTGCCCCGGGCTATGCTGCTACGATGTTCCGCACGCTGTATGAGCAGGGGATAAACATACAGCTTATCACCACCTCGGAGATAAGAATAACCTGCATTATCTCCGAGGACAGGGTAAAAGACGCAGTTAAAGCCCTGCATAAAGCTTTCGAGCTCGAGAAGGCGGAGCTTTAAAGTTAGACAGAGACTACTTCTTTTACGCCGGAGACTTCCTGCTTAAGAATCCGCTCGATGCTGTTCTTCAGCGTCATAGTGGACATCGGGCAACCAGCACAGGCGCCCTTGAGTTTCAGGCTTACCACGCCTTCCTTAACGTCCACAAGCTCCACATCGCCGCCATCAGCCTGCAGGCTGGGTCTTATTTTGTTAAGCACGCTTTCTACTTTATCTTTCACCGGGCTCTCCTTATGGCTGTTTCTTGCTACTACAGAGTAGCATGGTGTGCTAGGGCATGTCAAAAATCAAATTATTTGTATAACCTCTTGACAGCGGGGGCTTTTTTTGCCACAGTAGCTGAGGTAAAATATAAAGATTACGGAGGTGATGGAAAAAGGGACATGCCAGACCGTGAAGAGGACAAAGCCAAAATAAGGCGCCGGGCAAGCCAGGAAGCTATATCTCTGGCGATGCAGAACCGCTGGCAGGAGGCGGTGGCGGTAAATCAAAGTATCATCGAACTCTTCCCCACCGATGTTGATGCTTACAACCGGCTGGGGCGGGCTTATATGGAACTAGGGGAGTTTGGGAAAGCTAAAGAGGCTTATTCTAAAGTCCTGGAACTTGACCCGAATAATTCCATCGCCCACAAGAACCTGCAACGCTTGTCCTTATTACCGGATACTAAAATTGAGGTGAAGGAAGAACGCCATGAGGTCTCCCCCGGGCTGTTTATCAGTGAGATGGGGAAGACCGGCATCGTGGGACTTCAGGACCTGGGTCCGCAGGAGGTTCTAGCCAAAATGGTACCTGGTGACCAGGTAGTTCTGAAGGTGAGAGGGCGGCAACTTATCGCAGAGAATGAGCATGGGGAATATCTTGGGCTTGTGGAGCCATCCCATGGTCTTCGCCTTGCCAAGTTAATAATGGGAGGCAATAAATATGCCGGTGCTATAGTGAGTGTCGACGCTCACGGTGTAAGGGTCATGGTCAGGGAAACATTCCAGCACCCCAGTCAGGCGGGTCGTCCGTCCTTCCCGGTCAGACCTGTGGAAGGGTTCCAGCCGCATGTGAAGGACAGCTTGCTCCGACACGAGGCTGAGGAGGAAGAACTCGAAGAGGCTGAACTTGTGGAGCTGGAGGAAGGCGAACTCTTACCCGAGGGCTTTTCCATATTCGAAGGCGTGCCTCCGGAAGAAGAACCGCTTATAGAAGGGCCTCTTTTTGAGGAGTAAGCCCTGGCACACCTTCTTCAGCGATAAACCGAAAAGGAAAAGATGGAAGCCGGAGTAATAAAGCCAGTGCTTATTGAGGAGGAGATGAAAAGCTCCTACCTCGACTATGCCATGAGCGTGATAGTATCTCGCGCTCTTCCCGATGTGCGTGATGGTCTCAAGCCGGTGCAGCGGCGCATCCTTTATGCTATGGATGGGCTGGGGCTCAGGTATAACAGTGCCTACAAGAAGAGTGCTCGCATAGTTGGTGAGGTGCTGGGCAAATACCATCCTCATGGCGATGCTCCAGTATATGAGGCAATGGTCAGGATGGCGCAGGACTTCACCATGCGTTATCCCCTCATTGATGGACAGGGCAATTTCGGGAGTATGGACGATGACCCACCGGCTGCCATGCGCTACACCGAAGCACGGCTGGCGAAGATAGCGGAAGAGATGCTGGTGGATATCGATCGGGACACCGTCGATTTCATGCCCAACTTCGATGATAGCCTTAAGGAGCCGGTTGTCCTGCCTGCTAGATTACCTAATCTCCTGGTAAACGGTTCGTCGGGTATCGCGGTGGGCATGGCGACCAATATACCGCCCCATAATCTGGCTGAAGTATGTGATGCCATAAGCTACCTGATTGAAAACCCTGAAGCCGATATAAACGAGCTGATGGAGATCGTTAAAGGACCTGATTTCCCCACCGGCGGCATTATTCTCGGTGGTGAAGGTATTAAGAATGCCTATGCCAGCGGACAGGGGAAAGTGGTGGTCAGGGCTAGAATCAGTGAGGAGACCACCAAGAGCGGTCGTCGCAATCTCGTTATAACCGAGCTTCCTTATCAGACAAATAAGGCAGCGCTGGTGGAAAAGATAGCCGAGCTTGCAAGGGAGAGGCGTATCGAGGGTATTGCTGAGGTCAGGGACGAGTCAGACCGGCACGGTATGAGGATAGTCATCGGACTGCGGAAAGACGCCCAGTCCAGCAAGGTGATAAACAATCTGTATAAGCACACTGCTATGCAGTCGGCTTTCTTCGTAAATATGCTGGCTCTGGTCGACGGGCAGCCTCAGGTGGTCAGCTTGAAGGAAGCCTTGAACTGCTATATAGACTTCCGACGTGAAGTCATCACCCGCCGTTCTCAGTATGATTTACAAAAGGCGCGTGAGCGGGCACATATTCTGGAAGGGTTCCGGATCGCTCTTGACCACCTTGACGATGTTGTTCAGACTATCCGGAAAGCGGAGACGGTGGAGTCAGCTCGCAGCAACTTGATGGAAAAATTCGGGCTGTCTCAAGTTCAGGCGCAGGCGATACTGGATATGCAGCTGCGCCGCCTCGCCAGGCTGGAGCAGCAGAAAGTTATGGAAGAATACGCCGAGGTAGTGAAGAACATCGCTTACCTCGAAGACCTTCTGGCTAATCCCAAGAAGATATTGTTCCTCATCCGGCAGGATGCGATGGAGTTGAAGAAAGAGTACGGCGATAAACGTCGCACAACTATCAGCGCCGAGGAGGTTGAAGAGTTTCAGGAAGAGGACTTGATCCCTCATCAGGATGTGGTAATTACGGTAAGTGAGCAGGGATATATAAAGCGCACGCCGGCTGCTGCTTACCAGAAACAGCACCGCGGTGGTGTCGGCGTCACCGGGATGGTAACTCGCGATACAGATTTTGTCAGGCACTGTGTGGTAGCTGATACCCACGACGACCTGTTCTTGTTTACGAACCGCGGGAGAGTGTACAAACTGAAGGTCTATGATATACCTCAGGACGTCTCGCGAGCGACCAAGGGCACGGCGCTTGCCAGCTTGCTATCGGTTGACCCTAAGGAGCAGGTGAGCGCTACTGTGGTGGCGAAGTCCTCACCCGATGGGGCATTCATGGTTATGGCTACTTCAAAAGGCGTAGTGAAAAAGACGAAGCTGGATAGCTTCAGTTCGGTTCGAAGCAGCGGGATTATCGCTATGAAGCTACGCAGCGGTGAGGAACTTGTGGCAGCGGATATGGTGAGCGATAGAGACGAAGTAATAGTGGTGACCAGGAACGGGCGGGGAATCAGGTTTGCGGTGAAGGGTCTGAGGGCAGCGTCTCGAGCCAGTGGTGGGGTGAGGGGCATCAAACTCGATGGCGATGACATCGTGGTGGCGATGGCTACCGTAGCCCCTGGGGCTGACTTACTTACGGTGACCGAGAAGGGCTTCGGCAAGCGTACTCCGGTGAAGAATTTCCCGCTTCATCGTCGGGGCGGTAAAGGTGTGCTGGCACACCGTATCAACGAGAAGACGGGCAGAGTTATTGCGGCAAGGCTGGTAATGTCCCACCAGCATATCATCATCATCTCCACCAAGGGCAGCGCCATCCGTATCCCTGTGGGGGAGGAGGTCGCTTGCCTTGGGCGAGCTACGCTTGGAGTACATCTGAAGAGACTTGATCCTGACGACAGGGTAGCCTCGGTAGCCTGTATCCAGCGTGTGGAGGACAGGGGAGGGGAAGAGCAATAACCTCGGTCCCTGGCTGTTAATGGAAAGACTTATTCAACTCCTTCAAGAATTCGGACTTACCTTTGTGCCTCTCTTTGTAGCTATGGATGCGGTGGGGACTTTGCCCATTCTGCTGCCGCTGACGCAGGATATGCGACCTGTTGAAAGGCGAAGGGTGGTGCGGCTGGCAATGTTCACCGCCATCGGCTTGGGACTGGGCTTTGTGGCAATAGGCAAAGGCATTTTCCTGTTACTCGGTATCCAGGTGGCTGATTTTTTGGTGGCTGGTGGACTAATTCTATTGATTCTTGCCGTCAAAGAGTTGACCACAGGTAAGATGATAGAGGCTCAGGCTTCGGTGGGGGCTGAGTTTTTGGGTGTGGTGCCCATCGGGACACCATTGGTGGTTGGTCCGGCAGTGCTTACCACTCTACTTATCCTAATCGACCAGTACCCGCTGGTCATCGTGATAGTGTCGTTTGTCCTCAACCTGGCTATAGCCTGGGCGCTTTTCGCTCAGGCTAACCGCGTGGTGGCTTTTTTGGGAAAGGGCGGCGTCAGTGCCGCATCTAAGGTGGTGAGTTTGTTCCTCGCTGCGATAGCTATCAAAATGATCCGCCAGGGACTGCTGGGCATATTTGGATAGGCTTCGCAGAAGGGGCTTGCGGTTCGAAGTTATTACAGTCTTGGTCTATAATTATTAGAGGGCTGTTGTCATGCGATGCTTGTTCTATTCAGGAGGCAGAAAATGGTGGAATTAAGGAGTGACTGGAGTGAAATCGTGGTAACTATGCAACGGGAGATGGAGCGGCTATTGGACAATTTTTCCAGCCGTAAACCACCCTCGGTGAGGTTTTCGCCACGCACATGGGCACCGGCGGTGGATGTTTTTGAGACTGCCGATGAGGTGGTGGTGCTTTTTGAACTCGCCGGCGTTAAGGAGGAACAGATAGAAGTGGAGGTCTACGGGAAAGAGCTCATTGTCCGCGGCGAGCGACAGGATGTGAAGCAGGGCATCAGCCGGAGCTATACCCAGATGGAGATTCTCTGGGGACCTTTTGAGCGCAAAGTCACCCTGCCAGCAGCGGTTGAGGTGGAGCGGACGAAGGCATTTTATGAAAACGGCTTTCTGGAAATTGTTCTGCCCAAATCAAAGCCCCAGGTGCGACGACGGGTCGAGATAAAGAGTGAATAGTGTCTTGTGAGGATAAGAGATGGCGGTAACAGAGGAAGAGAAGAAGACCAGGGAGAAGTTCCATATACCTGAGGAATTACCTATTTTCCCCAGCGGTCAGACGGTTGTCTACCCGGCTATCATAATCCCTATAGGCACAGGTGAGGAAAAACTGGTCAGGCTCATCGATGAGGCAGCCAGCAAAGATAAGTTTGTGGGTTTCTTTGCCCAGCGTCCTGACTCCGATAAGCCACTTCCCGAAAGCCTGTATTCTGTGGGCACGGTGGCTATAATTGCCCGGATGTTCAAGTTGCCGGATGGCTCCATCAGGGCTTTCTTTCAGGGCATCTCTCGCGCCAAGATCAAGGAGATCACACAGGTAGAGCCTTATCTGAAAGCCAGGATTGAAGTGCTCGAGGACAGGGTGGAAAGGGGCACAGAGCTTGAGGCTTTGACCAAGAACCTGCTCAATCTTTTCCAGAAAGCTGTGGAGCTGGCGCCTAATCTGCCGGCTGAACTCAGTATCGCAGCCTTGAATATTCCCGAGCCGGGCACATTGGCTGATTTCGTTGCTGCCCACATCAGTCTGAAGCCTGAAGAGGCGCAGGAGATCCTGGAGACGCTGGATGTCAGTGAGCGGATAAAGAAGCTGACCGCCTTTATCAACCGGGAACTCGAGGTACTGGAGTTGGGGAGCAAAATCCAGTCCCAGGTGAAGCAGGAGATGGACAAGGCACAGCGCGAATATTTCCTCAGGGAGCAGTTAAAGGCGATTCAGAAGGAGCTAGGTGAGCTTGATGAGCGGACGATGGAGATAAACGAACTGAAGGCTAAAATAGCCGAGGCGAAATTACCTCCGGAGGCGCAGAAGGAAGCAGAACGGGAGCTTGACCGGCTGGCGAAGATGCCGCCAGCAGCTGCCGAATATACTGTATCGCGCACCTACCTTGACTGGCTCATCAGCTTGCCCTGGGCAAAGAGCACGGAAGACAATCTGGACATCGCTAAAGCAGCGCAGGTGCTCGATGAAGACCATTATGACCTGGAGAAAGTGAAGGAGAGGATACTCGACTATCTGGCGGTGCGGAAGCTGAAGCCAGACATGAAAGGTCCGATATTGTGCTTTGTGGGACCGCCGGGCACAGGCAAGACCTCTGTAGGACAATCAATCGCCCGTGCTCTGGGCAGGAAGTTTGTCCGTATGTCGCTAGGGGGCATCCGGGATGAAGCTGACATACGGGGTCACCGGCGTACTTATGTTGGTGCCTTGCCCGGCAGGATAATACAGGGGTTGCGTCGGGCTGAGTCCAATGACCCTGTTTTTATGCTCGACGAGATAGACAAGGTGGGCGCTGACTTCCGTGGCGACCCCTCGGCTGCCCTGCTCGAGGTGCTTGACCCGGAGCAGAACTACGCTTTCGTCGACCATTACCTCGATGTGCCCTTTGACCTGTCCAGGGTGATGTTTATCACCACAGCCAACATCACCGATACCATCCCACCGGCATTGCGCGACCGTATGGAGGTCCTGGAGCTACCAGGGTATACCGAACAGGAAAAGCTTCACATCGCCAGAAAGTACCTTCTCCCCAGGCAACTAAGGGAGAACGGTCTTGATGCTGAGAAGCTCGAAGTCAGCGATGAGGCTATTTTGGGGATTATCCGCAATTATACTCGCGAAGCTGGTGTGAGAAATCTGGAGCGCGAGATAGGGGCAATATGCCGCAAGGTTGCCAGACGCATGGCTGAAGGTGTCGACGGGCGGGTGGAGGTGACTCCTGACAAATTGCCGGAATATCTCGGGGTGAGGAAGTTCCTCCACGAAGTAGCTGAAAGGGGGGACGAGGTGGGGGTAGCTACCGGGCTAGCATGGACGCCTGTGGGTGGCGATGTCATATTTGTGGAGGCAGCGCTGATACCGGGCAGGGGCAACCTCATCCTCACCGGTAAGCTGGGCGATGTCATGCAGGAGTCGGCAAAGGCAGCACTGACTTATGCACGCTCCAGGGCTACCTCTCTGGGCGTACCCGAAGACTTTTATGAAAAAAGAGATGTCCACATCCATGTTCCCGCTGGTGCTATTCCCAAAGACGGTCCCTCGGCTGGAATCACCATGGCAGTGGCTTTAATTTCAGCACTCACCGGCAGACCGGTGAACCGGGAGATAGCTATGACTGGCGAGATAACGTTGAGAGGCAAGGTGCTACCTGTGGGCGGGATAAAGGAAAAGGTCTTGGCAGCACATCGTGCAGGCATCAGAAAAGTGGTGCTGCCCAGAGAGAATGAGAAAGACTTAGAGGAGGTGCCGGAGCAGATTAAGCAGGAACTGAACTTTATCTTTGCCGAAGATATCGATGGCGCACTTGAGGCAGCCTTGAAAGATGGCAGGAGGTCTTCATAATGAAGCTGGTATTCGTTCACGGTGCCGGCAATACCGGTCGGGTGTGGTATTATCAGACGAGATATTTTGCTGACTCGGATGCTGTCACCTTACCAGGTTATTCCCAGGGAAAGCCCTTTGCCAGCATCGATGAGTACACCCAGTGGCTCCATGATTATATTCGAGACAAGGGCTATGAGAGACCGGTTATAATTGGGCATTCTATGGGCGGTGCTATAGCCCAGAAATATGCTCTGGACTACCCCTCAGAACTCGGAGGGCTTGTCCTTGTCGCCACCGGTGCACGGCTGCGTGTTAGACCTGATTTCCTGCAGGCGATGGAAAACGCCCTCAATGCGACTGAGGAGGAAGCGCGCAAACTCGTCGAGCCATTTTATAGCCGCCTCCCGGCTGAGGTCAGGGAGATGATGATTGACGATGTGGTCAGCACCGGCGTGGCGGCGCGCCTGAACGGTTACAGGTGCTGTGACCGCTTCGATGTTATGGACAAGGTCCATCTCATTAAAGTACCCACTCTGGTCATCTCGGGCACCGACGATGTGATGACTCCGGTGAAATATGCTCGCTACCTTGCTGACAAAATAGAAGGTGCCAGGCTGGTCATCATCGAGGGTACAACCCATTTCGTATTTCTGGAAAGACCGGAAGAAGTGAACAAGGCAATCGAGGAGTTCATTCGCGACCTCAAAAATTAATTGCAAAGCAAACCTAAGGGGTTACTGTTATGAAGATCGCTGTGCTTTCTGACACGCATGTCCAGAGAGTCGAAGAGTTGCATCCTGAAATTGTCAAGGCATTGAGCGGTGTGGACTTGATCGTTCACGCTGGTGATTTTGTGGGGGTCGGAGTCCTTGAGGGGCTACGGGGTATGGGGGAGGTGAAGGCAGTCCGCGGCAATATGGACTCGCTGGCAGTTAAGGAAATACTTCCCGAGAAAGAAGTGTTCGTAGTCGGCAGTAAAAAGGTGGGGCTGGTCCACGGTTGGGGGGCACCCATGGGCATTGAGGAGCGGGTGCGCGGACTGTTCGACGCCGTCGATATTATTATTTTCGGACATAGCCACTGGTCTAAGTGTGAAAAAATCGGCGATATATTCTTCTTTAATCCAGGACCCGGCTTCCGTTCCTTCGGCGTCCTTACCATCGAGGACGATGTCAGGGGGGAGATAATTAAGATCGGGTAGAAGTGCCAACATGCCCAGGGAACAGACGCCTAAACCTTGGTCCGAACTCGCATTTTTAGACAAGCCCGAAATCCTGCAGTTTGTATTCTATCCCCGCCGGGATTTCCTGCCCACTTTGCCTCTAGCTAATGTTATGTCAAGTCTACTTACTATGAGGGATGGCGCATCTATATCGTTTTGCTTTTACTTTGGTAGCAAGAAGCATCCCAATATCCTTTTATTCCACGGCAATGGTGAGCTAGCCAGCGATTATATAGATATCGGTGCTATTTTTAACGACCTCGGGCTTAACCTGTTTGTGGCTGATTACCGCGGCTATGGCAGGAGCGATGGCAGTCCCACGCTTACTAACATGATTGCAGATGCCCACGATGTGTTCGCCGGGTTTAAAAAGGTGTTGCAAAGCAATGGCTTTGTGGGCAAGTTATTCATCATGGGGCGTTCGCTGGGGAGCGCTTCGGCTATAGAGCTAGCTTATCATTACCAGAATGAGTTCAATGGCATGATTATCGAAAGCGGTTTCGTCAATATTTTCAACCTGCTTGCTTATCTGGGCTTTCCCCTGAAGCCCATGGGTATTACTGTGCCTAAGGAGCCTTCCGGTGTGCAGATCGTGCGGCAGGTGCGTTTACCTGCCCTGGTCATTCACGGAGAGCACGACCGGATTGTACCTCTGGAGGAGGGGAAGTCGCTGTACAGGAATATCGGGACAGACGACAAGCAGATGGTGGTTATCCCCGGAGTCGACCATAACACCATCTTTTCGGGCGGTATGGAACAATACCTTGGTGCGCTTAAGACCTTTGTCTCGGCACATGGCTAACCGTATAACCGCACATTCCACCTGAATCTCAGCAGTGTGGTAAACTAAAATAAAAGCATGGCACAGGAACTGGGCAAGATCACCAAGCCAGAGGTCGAAAGCTTTAAAGCTGGGAGAAGGCTTTTTCTCGTCCCGCTGGTATATTCGTTTGCCGATGCCCCTGTGGAGTACACGGAGAAATTCGAGTTGTACTGGAAGCAGGTTGACGAGCATATAACCAATCTGGAGGCAAAGCTGGGCAAGGTAAGTCGTGTTTACCACGAGTCTGTAAGCCATGGCGGGGATGAGGGGTTGAAAGTGCTGGAGAAAATAAACCCCCGAAGTTGTGAGATCGCCAGACAGAAATGTCAGAATGGTGCCCAGCTTGAGGCTGTAGAGGACAGGGAGCTGATTGCTGAGTGTACGGACTGGGAGAGGTGCCTTTTGCTGGGACTGGCAAGCGAGACTGCGCTTCAGAAAGTCTCCCAGTTTTACATGGAGGCGGCACGCAAGAGGTATGAATACATCAGTAAGAAAATAGATGAAACGCTGGGTGAGGGAGAGGTAGCCGTGTTTTTTATCCGGGAGGGGCATATGGTGCAGTTCCCCAAAGGCGTGGATGTCTTCAGTGTGGCACCACCTGCCCTCGATGACATCCACCGCTGGCTTCGTGACCGCTCTCGAAACAGAGGGACGGAAGCAGGAGCTGCAGAGTGAAGTAGTCCTGACTCAGTGACCACCTGGTCGAGGGCACTTCGCAATCGGTTGAAAGGCGGAAAATGACTAAGGATTATTACCAGATTCTCGGTGTACCCCGGAATGCCAGCGACGAGGAGATAAAGAAAGCCTACCGGCGGCTGGCGATGCAGTACCACCCCGACCGCAATCCCGGGCGGGAGAAGTGGGCTAATGATAAGTTCAAGGAGATAAACGAAGCCTATGCCGTGCTCGGCAACCCGGAGAAAAGACGCCAGTATGACCAGTTCGGCACGGTGGGGTCGGTGGGCGATATCTTCGGCAGTGCTACTACCAGGACGACTTTTGAGGACTTGCTGCGTGACTTTCGGGGCGCTGGTCTGGGCTTTGATTTTCTTGACGAGATTTTCGGTGGACTGCTGAAGGGGAAGGGTGCCACATTCAGAGTGTTTACCACTGGTCCCGGGGGCATGCGTCCCGGCACCTTTGGCGATATTGATCTGGACCAGATACTGCGTCAGGCGGCACAGGCACAGAGAGCACAGCGCCAGAATGTCCATTATGAGATAACTATTAACCGTGAGCAGGCTGCCAGGGGGCTGGAGAAGGTCCTGATGAGAAAAGGAAAAAGGCTCAAGGTGAAAATTCCCGCCGGCGTAAAGGATGGGACGAAGGTCAAGCTGCGCAATGCCCGTCAGGTGACCGATGGCATTCCAGGCGACATAATAATCCAGGTCAGGGTCAAAGGTGTGTCGTAATCTGCAATATACAAGGAGGATCTCCTTGATGCCTGGGTAACCACCCGATGAACCGCCAGACGTCACTTTTTGTTAGCTGAAACTACAATGCGTGAGGGTTACTAACAAACATGCTTGCTCTGAGCTAAGGGGCAGACTATTGGGGGTGCCGGAGGATGTAGCTTATCGCCTGATAGCGACTTCTAATCTGAAGTTTCGAGTAAATATTGTTGATGTGGTTTTTGACTGTCTTTTCTGCGATATTCAGAGCAGCCGCAATCTCTCGGTTGTTCTTCCCCAAGGCAATGAGGCCAAGGATGTCCCTTTCTCTTTCTGTCAAGGGTTCCATGTTTTCCATGTCGGCGATATCGTGGATATTGTCAAGGCATGACTCTAGATTATCGAGCAGTGCTGGAGCCACCCTAGGCTGGGTCACCACATGCCCGTGGACAACGGCACGGATGGCGTCTAAAAGTTCCTCGGGGGTAAACTGCCCGTAAACCAAATATCCTTTAGCGCCGGCCAGCAGAGCCCGTAAGAGCGTCGCTTGGTCAGCAACGACACTCAGCATCAGTACCTTTGTTTGTGGGTTCAGCCTCGTAATCTTCTCAGTTGCTGTTATGCCATCAGTATCAGGCATGCGTATATCCATAAGGACGACATCAACGGTGTTATCAGTGAGCCAGCTAGTGGCAGCCCGCCCCGTCGAGACTTCGCCGAGAACAGTGACATCTTCCAATGTCTCCAGAAAGTTGTGCAGCCCTTTTCTGACAACGAAGTTGTCATCTACGATCAATACAGATATCTGGCTCATTACTTCGATGTCTTGCTTAATGGCACATTCAGTTTAACGGTGGTGCCACTTTGCCCACTGGAGAGGGCAAGGCTACCGCCAATAAGCTCAGCCCTCTCTTTCATAGCGGCGATGCCAAGTTTGCCTTCAGCTACAAACGAAGTTAGGTTGTCTGTGAGAGCTTGCATTCCACAGCCGTTATCGCGAATTTCGACACGCAGCATATCTTGGGAAATACTAACATCGATCTCCACAAGCGTAGCCTCGGCGTGACGTCGGATATTTTCCAGCGCCTCGATCACAACACGGCGCATATGGCGAGCAACTTCTTGAGGTAAGGCTACATCCTCGCCGCAAGTTGAGAAACAGGTGGCGATGTTATTGTCCCTTTCCCATGCTGTAGCTATGTTTCTAAGCTGTGTGGCGATGCCCGCTTTGTCCTCCTCATGACGCAGGTCAAATACGACCTCTCTTATCTCACGGATGGTGTTTGAGCAAACTTTCTCAATGTAAGCCAAGGTCCCTCTCATTCTAATGGAAGCCGTCGAACTGTCCATGCGGCTTTGCAATGATTTAGCCTCTAAGGACAGCCCGTGGAGCGATTTCAGTACGGTGTCGTGCAAGTCGCGGGCGAGCCGGTGACGCTCGGCAAGCTGGGTGTTTTCCCGGAGCCTTTGCTCGCTCAAGACACGTTGCCTTCTACCCTCGTTGACAATAGCCCCTACAAGTAGGGCGATAACTGACATGAGCAATGTCCAGAAGACATAGCCGGACACACTGAAACGTAGACCAAATGTGGTCTCTCGGTAGTAGAAGGCACCGTAAAGACCTAAGATGAAGAAACCAGCTGCACCAAGGCTACCAACTAGCCCAAAGCGTACAGCTGCCTCGAGGATGATGTAGACAAAGCCAGCATAAGCCGCCGTATAGAAATCGTGCACGAACAATAAAATGATGGCCGATGCCAGTGATGCATCGAAAACGAGTAAACCCAAGCTCAGAACTTGCCGAGCCCGGAGAGTCTTTATCTTAATATTGAAAATGCAAGCTGCGGTATTGCCGAGAGCAAGTACGCCGCCAAGGAACATCATTACGTTTGTCTGTGGTGGGCGGTGCAGATGAGCCAGAACGAAGACACCCGGCACCCAGAGCCAGCGCACAGCGATAAAAAGCCATTCTAGAGTCTTTAGCTCACCGAGGTGAAGCTCTCTGTCCTTTAAGGGCTCAGTGACAAGTGGAAACCAAGGTAGATTTCTAACTCTTAACGCCATCCCTACCCAACTTCAATTATATCACAGGACTCGTCCTGTCTAAATCAGAGTGTAGACCAGCAGACTAAAGTCGTTCATTTTTGGGTCTTAAGACCCTGTTCAAGTTGATTGGTTAGTTTTATTCTTTGTTTAGAAGGGAGTGAAGTGTTTTGTGCGGGCTGTTGGGAACGCATAGTAAGACGGGAGGGAATCCTGTTAAAGTGGCAGCGAAAACGGAAAGCGATAGGAACTTGCTCTGGAGGCAATAAGACAAGGAGGTGTGAACGGAATGATAAGGACGATGTTGTTCGCAGTGGTGGCCGCGTTGACAATGCTCTCGGTCTTTTTTGGCGTTGCCTCGGCGGATTTGAACTTTGGTCACCGTATTTATAGCACGAGTACATGTGGTGGAGCCCAGAAGGATCCTGTTCACCTCATGTTCTGGGGCAACGGAGTTTTGTCCGTGACCTTGAATGAGTTTGCCTCGCACGTGGGATGGTCCTACACAGACGGGAGCACCATGTATTTTGCGGACCATGGTGTCTGTACATCTCAGGATGCGCAAAGGGCAAGCGCGCCAGATTACTATTGGCAGAGGGGCCATATCAGGTTCGAATATGTTGAATATTATTCTCCTTACTACTATTACACGATTGCTGCTGCTCATATGGACTGGTGCTATCCACATGTAGCCATCGATTATGATTATGTTAGGGATGCACTCGCAAATGCGTTCGCTGCAGCAGGGCATAGTGTTCAGTCTCGCGCTTGGAGTTCACCGGGCAGTATATGGGTTGTTTGCTTAGGTGACGGCTGGTATGAATACTTCGACGGGAATTGGAAGCTTATCGAGCTGTAACCATAAAGTTTCGAGACGGAATGCGGAGGTTGGCTATGCAGATGACGAAGTCTGAGCTGGCAGTGCTAGTTGTTGTATTGCTTTTCACATTATCGATTGTTGCCGTCGTCTCATCTTCGGCTGTATCGGCGTTCACGGGTCTATCCTTTATTTCTGCAATTCTTGGTCAAATAGAAAAAGCAAAGGAAGCTATTTTTGCTGGGTCAGGAGAGGTTTTGCATGTAATTCTGAGGAGAAGTGGTGGTTCTCTAGAGCAGGACTTTTATGTTGTGGAGATATGGCTTGATGAAACTAGGGGCAACTCCCGGGCTGTTTTTAGAGATAGCGATGGCAACAGAATCGGGGAAATTCTCATTCGTGGCAACAAAAGGTATGATTCTGCCAATATAGGTCCAGCCCCTGGTACCGAGTTCATAGCAGCTGATACTGAGAATGCGATTTTAAAAGGGGTTGGGGAGCAGCTTTGGCGGTACAAGTGGTTGCTGGAAAAGGGCCAAGCGACTGTGGTGTGGAGCGGGGTGATCGACGGGCGGAGAGTCTTAAGAGTCGAGGTATACCCTGCCTGTTGCGACAATGAGAAGGTTGTAGCACTTGTTGATGAGGAGACAAAGTTGCCACTGACGGAAACAACGTACCGGAACGGACAGGAAATTTCAACGATCATTTCAACGTATGAAGTCATCGAAAGGATAAAGCGCAGCGACCTGCCCGCGGGTACCTTCGAAAGTGATATTCCAAGAAATGTGCATCGGACTATCCAGCAGTTAACTCTCGAACAAGCTAGGAACTTCACTGAGTTCGACCTCTACTATTTGGGGGAGAAATTCGATGGCCTTCAAGTACAGTATATCCAACACTATAAGTCCTATCGGGTGTTCCAGCATATCTGTTCCCCGCCAAGGAATGAGGTGATGATTGTATACGGTGCCCCCGGCTGGGTGCCCGTTGCGGGAAGTAGTCCTGAAATCTATGTTACCATAGAAAGTGCCACCCCGGACGAAATTAAGGAATGGCAGCAGTGTGGCGGGAGAGAGATCCAACACGGTGTCCTCAGACCCACGAATTACGGCGGTTACAGGAAAGAATTCCTGTTTGGGCAATCTCTGGTAACCCTCTGGGCACCTGCTGAGGACGAAATCACTAAGATGGAGAGAGCCTTACAGAAGCTTAGATAGGTGTTGCCGATTGCAGTGCCACCCAGCGTTTCAGCAGCTGCGCTAGGTTTTGGTCGTAGCTTGTAGTTGCTTTTTGGTTTCGGAGATGTAGCTGTTTTGTTTGTCGGTTGCCAATTTTCCTGCCGTCACGGATCTTAAAGACACTAGCGGTAAAGCGCAAATCGCAGCGGTATGATGTTGCCCATCATTTCGCTCTGGCAATCGTTTGAGCGACTCTTTGAATAGCGTCGTGGTATAATGGGCTTGAAGGTGTACAGAGGAGGCGATAGATGGCTGATGTTGAAGATTTAATTAAGGCGACTCTGGGGCAGATTGAAAAGGTGCTGGATGCCAAGACGGTTATCGGCGAACCGATAACCGTTGGCGAGACCACTTTGATACCTTTGCTTAGCATCGGCGTCGGCTTCGGGGCTGGTGGCGCCACCGGGAAAGAGGAAAGCGGTGGCAGTGCCACCGCCGGCGGGGCGGGGGTGAAACCGATTGCTATCATCGTTGTCGATAAGGAGGGGGTGAGGATAGAAGCGATAAAAGGAGGCATGGCATCAGCCATAGAAAAATTGACTGAAACGCTGCCCGATGTTGCGGCAAAGATTGCTGAAAAGTGGGGGATGAGGAAAGATAAAGCGGAGGAGTAGCAGGCTTGCTAGCTGGCATTGTCCTGCTCAGCCTCGCAGCGGTAGTGTGTGTATGTCTTTTCCT
>DAOUCT010000019.1:0-1511 GCA_034432055.1 Dehalococcoidia bacterium
AGATTCTGCGCCCGGTAACGATAGGCCGAAGGCAATACAACGAGGGAGATATCGTGGACTTGCCGAGATTGAGGGCGAAGGTATTGATTCGGTCGCAATCCGCCCGAGAGATAACGGTGGCCGAGACCCAAATAGTTCCTAGGGCTATCTTTATTGATAAGGGTTACCTGCGGACTCCACCTGAAGTCGGGATTGAGCAAGATGTTGTGTTCCTGACGGGTCATTTAGGATGGTTAGGCTCAGCGATAGCAAAGGAATTGTCGCAATATTGGGAAGTCGTCGGCTATGACCTCAAGGACGGGAACGACATTCTCGATTATGAGCGGTTGGGGACGGCGATGAAAGGTGCGACGATAGTAATTCATGGGGCGGGCATACCTCATCCGAATCCTAGGTATAAATTCGACGATTATTGGCAAACAAATGTGCTTGGAACGCTGAATGTCCTGCGTGCTGCCGTCGAAAGCCAGTGTTCCAGATTTATCTATCTCTGTAGCGGTGCAGTTTATGGCTGGGATACGGAAGGTATTATGAGCCCCTTGTATTTCCCAATAGATGAGGAGCATCCGCTATTAACGTCAACAATGAGGTTTGATGGGAAGCTGAACGCCTATGCACAGAGCAAGGTGATCGCAGAGCAATTAGTTGCCTGGTACGGCACGAATCACTGCTTTCGCCGAGACCCGCTAAGCGGTTGTTATCAGGCTGTGTCTCTGAGGATTGCACCCGCGGTGCCGACGACTGAGTTATTGTCACCTGTTAGGATGAGCGACCCGAGATACAGGGCAGACCGTGGAAAGACGTTCTGGGCGAATGTCGACCCACCAACAGTGGCTTATGCGGTAAGATTAATACTCCAGTCTGGTATGCAGATTCCGTTTGACATATTCAATCTTGCCGAGAAGACGGTACCAGAAGGATTAGACCTGCGTAAGTATCTGAAGACGAAATACCCTGCCGTTCCTGTGAAGTCGGGATGGCAGCCACCCGAAAGCCTGTATAGCACAAAGAAGTTGCAGAGAGTGTTCGGCTTTTAATGCTATATCACTACTCCATAGCGAAGCTGAATAACGACATAATCCACCACTATTTGCCCAAAATGCCACAGGATATTGATTTGATTGTGGCGGTCCCTAGGGATGGGATACTGGTTGCGAGTCTGGTTTCACTCTATCGGCAAATTCCCTTCACTGACTTGGGTACATTTGTAGAAGGGAGAATATATCGTCCTGGCAAGAAGCACAGAGTTAAGCCGATTTATAATTGCCAGGTCAAGAGAATTCTGATTGTGGACGATATTTGCGCAACCGGCAGTGCAATGAGGGAGGCAAAGGCTGAAATAGCGAAATTGCAGTATGACGTTTCTGTTTGCGCATCGACACTATATGCCTTCGGAGGCGAACAGAAGGTCAAAAGTCGCCTCATAGACTTTTATGGCGTCGAAATGAAATCACCGAGTCATTATGACTGGACGCTCTGCGATATGTTTCGGTCGATTAAGACGGGTTTCG
>DAOUCT010000020.1:0-1574 GCA_034432055.1 Dehalococcoidia bacterium
TTTGTCCCTCGACAAAAGAACTCATCCTTCTAGTCCGCTCCCTCGATGGGAGAGGCATTTCATTCCTTTTTTCCTCTCCCTCGACGGGAGAGGACTAAGGTGAGGGTGAGATAAAACAGCCAGTGCCTCTCCTATCCTGTTATGTGCGGTGTGTGTCACTCTTCTATCTGAACGACCTCAGCCCTGCTTTTTAGTAGAGGCTAATGAATGTTTTGTGAGTCTACTTTATGTTATCTCCTCTTTAAGTTTCAAAAGCTCAAATCTACCTTGAGCGCTTTTCACCCTCGCCTCAAGCTTTGCGACCGATGGCTTTACCTTTTTCTCCGCCATTCTGTCACCTCGCGTTTATTGTACGAGTTATTATCGGCTTGGTGCAACAATCGTGCCCACGGTGTCTTTTGCCGGAGAACTCTCTTCTTAAGCTGAAGTTAGCCTTCAAGCGTAAATAGCGGTCTCACCAGTTCGCCGGCGGAAAACTTGTCACCGGGGGAAACAGCATGCCCCAGTCTCACTTTTTTACCGATGATGTCCATGGTCACCTTGGTGGGATCGGCACCGCCGAGGTTGCCCATAAGCCATGGTCCCTCTTCCAGTTCTACCAGGACTACTACGTAAGGCGCTTCAGCTTCGCGCCCCTCCGGTGGCACGAATATGGTGGTGAAGGTCTGGATGGTGCCCCTGCCGCTCAGTTCCACCACCTCGAGTTCGGTGCTGTCGCACCTGCTACAGACTATCCTGGGTGGCACGGTGATGGCGCCACATTGCTGACATTTGAGTCCCAGTAACCTGTCCTGTTTTAGTGCTTCGGTATAGGCTGTGTAGGTAAATTTATGCTCCATGGTTGCCTCCTCTTCTTGGGTGACGGTAGTGTTACCAGCCTCGCTGCAAGATGATATTGCAGATGGTGCCACCATCGCCGCCCAGGGTGTCGGTCATGCCTGTCCTGGCGCCTTCTACCTGGCGCTCGCCACATTCGCCTCTGAGTTGCTTGACGATTTCATACACCTGTGCCGTGCCCGTAGCGCCGATGGGGTGCCCTTTAGCCTTGAGTCCGCCAGACGGGTTGACCGCTATTTTGCCGCCGATTTTGGTCTCACCGCGCTCCACTGCCTCACCGGACTTGCCAAAATCGAAAAACCCCAGGCTTTCCAGGGCAATCAAAGTGGCAATGCTGAAGCAGTCATGGAGTTCGATGGCATCTATGTCCTCAGGTGTCAGTCCTGCCATACTGTAAGCCTGTTTGGCGGAAAGCTCCCGGGCGATGAGGCGGGGTAGGTATTCCTTCTGGCTGGCGAGTGTGCCTGAAGATGCCTGTCCCAAGCCCACGACATATACCGGCTTATCGGTGAGCTTTTTAGCCTTCTCCTCACAGGCAAGCACCACCGCCGAGGCGCCGTCAGAGAAGGGGCAGCAATCGTAAAGTTGGAGTGGCTGGGCGACCATTATGCTGTTGAAGACGTCGTCGAAGGTTATTTCCTTGCGGAACTGTGCCTTGGGGTTGCGCGCCCCATAATAGTGGGAGTTTATTGAGACCTGCGCCATCTGCCTCTTCAGCCTGTCCAGGGGGACATTGT
>DAOUCT010000021.1:0-5858 GCA_034432055.1 Dehalococcoidia bacterium
AGCGCTTTGAGGATGCCTATCTCCCTGGTCCTTTCCAGGACCGATACCAGCATGATGTTCATCACCCCGATGCCGCCGACGAGCAGGGAGATGGCTGCTACCGCGCTGAGGAACAGGGTCATGGTGCCACTGGCCTCTGACAGTGCCTGGGTTACCGCCTGCACCGAAGTTATGTTGAAGTCGTTCTCGGCGCCAGGGGCGATGCGATGGCGGGAGCGAAGTAAATCAGTAATCTGCTGGGTGACAAGCTCTGTCTGCTTCTGGTCGGTAACCTTAAGCGCTATGGAAGTGACCACGCGTTCACCACGGCTCGTCCGTGGCTGGGTGACCATCTGCTGCATGGCGGTGAGGGGGATGATGACGGCGTCGTCCGGTGAAGCCCAGACGGCGCCTTTAGCCTTGAGGACCCCCATGACACGGACGATATTGCCGCCGATGCGCATCTGCTGCCCCACCGGCGATTCGTCGCCAAAAAGCGTCTGCTTGACGTTAGCACCAAGCACCGCCACACGCGCACCCCGCTGGTACTCATAGTCGGTGAAGAAGGTGCCATCGGCGACCTCCAGGCTATACAGGAACATGTATTCCGGCAATGTGCCGATGACCTGTGCATTCATGTTCTGGTTGCCGGCAATAAGCTGCTGGTATGAAGAGAAGGTCGGCGCCAGCGCAGCTATGTACGGTACCTGCTGCTTGATGGCTTCGGCATCTTCCAATGTCAGGGTGTTGGCGCTGCCGAAACCGCCCCTGATACCACCAGCCGTCACCATCCCGGGGCGGATGCCAAGAAGGTCTGCCCCCAGACCCTGGAAGCGGGACATTATCTGTGCTTCCGTCCCCCTGCCGATGGACATGAGCGCGATAACGGCGGCGATGCCGATGACGATGCCCAGGATGGTGAGGAAGCTGCGTAGTTTATGTGTGGCTATGCTCGTCCAGGCGCTGTAGACCGGGTCAAGCCACTTTTTCAGGCTGCTGAACCTTCTGTTGAACTTTGCAGTGCGCCACCTTTTCATGTTCTCTCCTCGGACACCACCAGCCCGTCCCTGAGGCGTATAATCCGCTGGCAGCACTGGGCAACATCCGGGTCATGGGTTATCATCACCAGGGTGATGCCCTGTTCCTTGTGCAGCTCGGTGAGCAGGGAAAGCACCTCCTCTCCAGACTTGCTGTCCAGGTTGCCAGTGGGCTCGTCGGCAAGAATAACCGGTGGTCTCTTAGCCAGTGCCCGGGCTATAGCTACCCGCTGCTGTTCGCCGCCGGAAAGCTCGGTGGGGCGGTGACTAGCCCGGTCGGCAAGTCCCACCCGCCTCAGTGCCTCGAGAGCGAGGCCGCGGTCGTCCATGCCGGCATATTTAAGCCCCAGCTCCACATTGGCGAGCGCCGACAGCCGGGGCAGCAAATTGAAGGTCTGGAAGACAAAGCCCACCTTCCTCGCTCTAATGGCAGCAAGCTCCGTGCTGCTCAACGAGCTGACCTCTTTGCCATCCAGGTAATAACTGCCAGAGGTAGGCCTATCGAGACAGCCTATAATGTTGAGTAAGGTCGTCTTCCCCGAGCCAGAGGGTCCCATTATGGCTACCAGCTCTCCCTTCTCCACGGACAGGTCTATCCCTCTAAGTACGTGGAGTTCTCGCTTTCCCAGGGAATACACTTTGATTATCTGCCGGAGGTTTATCATCCTGGCGCTCCAAATATCATCTGAACATCATCATCGGGGGACGGGACTGCTGCTGTGTAGATGTTGACGTTGTCGAAGAAGTAGACTTAACGATTAGCACCTGTTCCCCTTCGTTGAGTCCCTCGGTAACCTCTGTATATTGCCAGTTGCTCAAGCCCGTGGTCACCTCCCGCTTCTCAGTGGTCTCCCCATTCACCACCTGGACATAGCTCTTGCCCCCTTCCTTGGCAATAGCGCCGTTGGGCACTAGAAGCACGTTCCTTTTTTCATTTACGAAAATAGTGGCGGTGACCGTAAGCCCTTCTTTAGGCTGGAAGTCCTCTAAAGCGATGGCAGATTTCGCCGCCTGCTGGTACCTCTGGGCAACCCACTGTTTGATTTGCTCCAGTGTAATGCGACCCTCCTGCACCGCCTTTTTCACCGTCTCCGGTAGCATGTCGATGGTGATCTCGGATGGTGAGCGTTGCTGTGTTGCCACCGTTTCACCGCTGAGTACCTCAAGTCGCACCTTGTAGTTGACCACATTCTGCTGGATGGTAGCAGCAGGAGAAATGCGCTTTACTCTTGCTGGAAAGCTAACACCGGACACGGCGTCCACCTGTACCGTCGCCCGTGCCCCGGGCTTCAACTGGAATACGTCCATCTCGCTGACCAGCACGTCCACCTCCAGTTTGGAGGGGTCGAGAAGACGGATGACAGCAGCGCCTTCGCTCACCTTGTCACCTGCGGAGATATTCACCTCAGCGATTAGCCCATCGAAGGGGGCTTTGATAGTGGCTTCATCAAGCTGCCGTTGTGCCTCCTTCAGCCTCATTTTGGCAAGTTCAAGCTGGAGCTCTTTTATTTCAATATCCAGAGGGTCAGGGGCAGAAAGTATGCGGTCTCCAGAAGCGGTTGTGGTCGGCTCCTTAGCTTTTTCTAGGCTGTACTGTGCCGATTTTACGTTTATCTGTGCCTGAATAAGGTTTTGCTCCAATGTCGAGGTATCCAGTCTGGCAAGTACCTGCCCCTTTTTCACCTCGTCACCCATCTCCACCAGCACCTCCTGCACCTCACCTGATGAACCGAATGAAAGGTTGACCGAATCAGGCATGGCTAAATTACCTGTGGCAGTGATCTCCACCGTGATGTCCCCTCTCTTTGCTGCTGCCGTCTGGACTGCCGGCTGTGTGGAGGTATTTTTTGAACCGCAACCGAAAAGCAGAGTACCTGTAAGAAGCGTAACCAGTCCGAATACCATTGCTGCTTTAATTCTCATTTCCGTCACCTATCTTATATTGTCCTGCTCTAGTATAATATTTCATCAAATTGTATGCCAAGATTGTTAAGAAACTATTAAATCGGGGGGAGACGCCATGGTCACGTCCCCGCTGGTAATATGTTAACAGAAAATTAACTTTTTGTATTTATCATAGGTGGCGATGTCTTTTGCCCCCTGTCACCGGGATAGAGTCATGCCCATGAAACGCTGGCTGGCTTGCGGAATAACGCTCGCTATGCTGTCGAGCTTGCTGTTGCCTTTCGCGGCACAGGCGGAGGTGGGACGACCGCTGAAGTGGAACGACATCGAGATACCGGGGAGAAGGGGTGGCATCATCATGCTCAATTCCGAGGTGAGCCGCATCGCTGTGGGGAGTGGTGGTGTCATTTACGCCATTGACAGCCGTGTGGGAGGCGTTTACCGCTCGGAAAACGGCGGTTCCACCTGGACAGAAATAACAGCTAATCTGATACGCGCCGGGACAACACTGCCAGCACAGGAGGTGGCAGTATGCCCGAATAAGCCGACCATAGTTGCCGTGGTGGACAGGGACAGGCAAAAAGTCTATGTGTCCAAAGACAGTGGTGCCACCTGGGACGACTCTTCTTTCCCTGCTCTCCCCCCCGGTGGCGAGGTGCGGTGCATTGATATGTCCACTTACCGTATGGTGGCAGATGAGATAGTATGCGATATCGCTGTTGGCACCAGGGATGGGGGCAACGGCAAGGTCTATGCCCGGAGCACATCGGCTTTCAGTTCCTGGCGAGAGCAGGGGTTAAGTCAGGGCGATGTCTGGGCAGTCAAGTTCTCACCCGCTTACTCTGTTGAGTCGGCAATGGTAGCTGTGACCGCAGACGGCGATGATACCTGGCTTAGTATCGGCAAGCGCGATGTGGCTAACAACTCCACGCAATGGAATGCAGCCGCCGGACTTGCTGGATATCCTGTAAGGGTGGAGGACGGCGGCGATTCCCCCGACAGGGTTCAGATCAGGGGCGCCGATGTTAGCTTGCCCGCCGATTTCAACTTGATGCAGCCATGCGTATATGTAAGCACGGACAGCGATGCCCCTAGCGTTCAAGTCGGGATTTATCGCATAGAAGGGCTTGCCGCTATCGTAACACATTTTGACGGGAGCTACGGCAGAATCCACAGCATTGCTCATTACGGGAAGAAGCAGCAGGGCAGGCTGGTCGCTGGTGAAGTGCCGGGAGCAGGTTTCCGTGTAAAAGTGTGGTGGACGGATAGCGCTTACCCTGGCTATGGCTTATCGCCATCACTCAAGGAAGCGACGCAGCCACCGACAGGACCGGGTAACGCCTCTGTCAGGTGGAGTTACGATGGCACCGTGGCTTATTGCGGCACCAGCGGCACAGCCGCCAACGATGAGAGTGCCTTTTCGGTGAGTTATGATTTCGGTGATACCTGGCAGCAGCTCAGTCTGATAGACACCACCATCAATATTTCGGACATTGCACCAGCACCTGACTCCAAGAGCCTGTTTCTGGCAAGCTACACGCCGTATGGTCCCGAGGGTGTGTGGCGCAGCGCCGGCGAGCCGCTGGGGCACTACTGGGGACGAGTGCTCTCAATGGAGACCACCACCAACAGACTGATATTGCGGCTGAGCCCGAACTATCTGGACGACTACACCGTCTATGCGGTGGAGGTTGGGGATTCTGGCTCACAGTACAATAAGATGGCGGTATCGCATAACCGCGGCAATACCTGGTACCATCGCCCTGTGCCCGCTCCGGTTATCGATTTCTCCGTTGAGGCTAAGGACACTTTTTATGTCGCCCTGCCCCAGGGTCGGGTGCGCAAGGACACGACCGCCGGTGCCACCTGGACCAGGTCAGAGGTAAGCTGTTTCTGGCGGAGCAGGGCTGAAATCAACATGCTCCACATCCCCACCCCGGGACATCTTCTTGTGGGCAGCCGGGATGGGCGGGTGGCTTATTCCACCGATGGCGGCGAGACTTTCACCGAGATCGAACCGGTGGTGGGCAATGACCCCAGCAGGGTGGGCGATGTCCAGATGGTGGCTGACACCCACTATTTGACTAACGGCATAATCTACGCCTCGGACAACGTAAGCGATAAGGGCATCTGGCGCTGGACCACCGGTGTTTCCGAAGAATGGGAGCAGATAGACAGGGTGGTTACCGACCTGGGAGCAGGACGACAGGTTGTAGGACTGGCAATGGGTACGTGCGGGACCCTTTATGCTGCATCCAGTGAAAATGTCACCGGGTACAGCGGTGGTATAAGCCGCTCGCTCAACCCCAGCCATAAAGAGCTAACGCAGATCGAATGGGACATCGTAAACCGTACTCTGCCCGATGGTGCGGCATTTAACCCGCTGGTGACCTTCAGTCATAATTTGCCCCACCTTAAGGTCTCGGGCGGGGACAGAGGGAACATTCTCTGGGCAGTGGACACCGCCAACAAGCTTATCTACGCCTTTGACGACAACATTTGCTGCCGCGGTCCGGTCACCGTGGCAACCGGAGAAATAGGTTGTGACCCGGTGTCAGGACGGGCACAGGAGGTGAATTTCTGCTGGGAGCAGCTCTCTCTGGCTGACGCTTACGACATCGAGGTAGCCAAGGACGACGACTTCAGCCTCAAGGTGGTGGACATGGCAGGCGAACACATGTGGGAGGGGTTCCTGGTGCCGGTTGATGTTACCAGACCGTGCGTTTTCTTCCCCGCTGGCGGTGGAACCGCGGGGGGGACACTTATAATAAGGAACGAAAACGACCCCGGGAAGAAGGACTTGGTCACAGCACAGGCTGAGGGTTCGAGCATAGGCTTCTACGGGCAGCTTGAATGCGGTCATACTTACTACTGGCGGGTAAGGGTACGCCATGCCGCTACCACCGAGACCATCAGAAGTCCGTGGTCGGAGGCGAG
>DAOUCT010000022.1:0-5689 GCA_034432055.1 Dehalococcoidia bacterium
TTTATCTCACCCTCACCTTAGTCCTCTCCCGTCGAGGGAGAGGAAAAAAGGAATGAAATGCCTCTCCCATCGAGGGAGCGGACTAGAAGGATGAGTTCTTTTGTCGAGGGACAAAGGTTCTCTCTCCCCCTGCAGGAAAGAGTTAGGCTATATATTCTGGTGTGCATTCCCCGGCGAATTCTCTCCCCCTGCGGGAGAGAGTTACTTTCCTTTATCCTCTCTCCCCCTGCGGGAGAGAGTTAGAGTGAGGGGGTCACCCTCACCTTTATCCTCTCCCGTCGAGGGAGGGGATAAAGGGAATGAAGTCCCTCTCCCCGTCGCGGGAGAGGTCGGGTGAGGGCAAACGTCACTAATCTGCTGGACGAGCACAATAGCTTGAAAACGCAGCCCAAAAAGCTTTACACTTAAACGGTGTCCCGAACCGAATCATTAATTCAGGCGTTGCTTCAGCCAGAAATATACCCCCACCATCCCCGGAAGGTGGAGCTGGTACAGACACAGATGTCCTTTATTTTCCTCACCGGCGAATACGCCTATAAGGTGAAGAAGCCGGTAAACTTGGGCTATCTGGACTATACCACGCTGGAGAAACGGCACTTCTTCTGCCAGCAAGAAATAGAGCTAAACCGGCGCCTCTGTCCCGAGGTCTACCTCGAAGTGGTGCCCATCGTCGAAAGCGAGGGAAGGTTCCAGCTTGGCGGCAACGGTGAGGTGGTGGAGTATGCGGTGAAGATGAAGCAACTGCCTGCACAACAGATGATGGACAGGCTTCTTCCTTCGGATAAAGTGACTGAAGAAATGGTCACCTCCATCGCCTACAAGCTGGCAGACTTCCACCAGAAAGCCCGCACCAGCCCTGAAATCAGCAACTACGGCAGCTTGAAAGCAATCAAGGTAAATACCGAGGAGAACTTTTCCCAAACAGAAAAGTACATCGGCACCTCCATCAGCCATCATGTTTACCGCTTTATCAAGGACTATACCAACAAGTTTATGGGGGAGCATAAGGAACTCTTCGAAAAGAGGGTAGCTGAAGGCAGGATAAGGGACTGCCACGGTGACTTGCACGCCGCCCACGTGTGCTTCACCAACGGCATCTGCATCTATGATTGCATTGAGTTCAATGATAGGTTTCGTTACGGGGACGTGGCTTCAGAGGTCGCCTTTCTGGCTATGGACTTAGACCGCTTCAACCGTGCTGACCTGTCCCGGGTCTTCGTCGATGCCTATGTTCAGGCAAGCGGTGATAACGAGCTACTGAAGTTGCTTGCCTTTTATAAGTGTTACCGTGCCTACGTGCGCGGCAAGGTGGAGAGCTTCAAGCTGGACGACCCCTTTATCGCCGACAAAGACACAGCACTGGAGGCAGCCCGGAGTTATTTCCGCCTGGCTTGCAGGTATGCCCGGGGTAAGAAGCTTCTGTTCATCGTCGCCGGGCTGGTGGGTACAGGCAAGACCACTGTAGCACAAGCATTGGGGCGTAGCTTGGGTCTTACAGTCATCTCCTCCGATATCGTGCGCAAGGAGCTGGCAGGTATCCCGCCCACCGAACGCCGCTTCGAGCCGATAAGCAGCGGCATCTATTCTGAGGAGTTCACCAGAAGGACTTACCAGGAAATGTTCACCAGGGCGAAAAGCCTTCTGCGACAGGGGGAATCGGTGATAATGGACGCCTCCTTCAAGCGCCGGCAGCACCGGCTGGAGGCAAAGAAGCTGGCAGAGGCTATGGACGCCGATTTCGCGGTCCTGGAATGCGTGCTGGATGAACCGACGGTTAAGAACCGTCTCGAGCAAAGAGTTAAAGAGGGTTCGGTCTCTGATGGGCGCTGGGAAGTATATCTGGCACAGAAGGACGAGTTTGAAAAAATCGATGAAATTCCATCACAGCAGCACATAGTACTTGACACAGCCCAGCAAATGAGTAATATTGTGACGATAGTTGCCCGAAGGCTGTGGGGAGAATAAATGGACTACCATATTAAAGATAAGTCATTAGCCGAAACGGGGAAACTGCGGGTAGAATGGGCAAGCCGGGAGATGCCGGTGTTGCGGCTGATAAGAGAGCGGTTTGCCCGCGAAAAGCCACTCGAGGGTATTCGTATATCCGCCTGCCTCCACATCACCACCGAGACCGCCAATCTGGCACTCACACTCAAAGACGGCGGTGCCTTGCTTACACTTTGCGCCTCCAATCCGCTCAGCACTCAGGACGACGTCGCTGCTGCGCTTGTGGAATGGGAGCTGCCCACCTTCGCCATAAAAGGTGAAGACAATCAGACTTACTACCAGCACATTAAGGCAGCGCTGGAGCATACTCCCCAGCTCACTGTGGACGATGGCGCCGACTTAGTCAGCACCGCCCATAAGGAGCGAACCGACCTTTTATCCCGGATAATCGGCGGTACCGAGGAGACCACCACCGGCGTCATCCGCCTGCGGAACATGGCACAGGAGGGCAAACTCAAATACCCCATCATCGCCGTGAACGACGCCCGCACCAAGCATTTCTTCGATAACCGCTACGGCACCGGACAGAGCGCCATCGATGGTATCACCCGCGCTACCAACATTTTGTGGGCTGGGAAGAAAGTGGTGGTCTGCGGCTACGGTTGGTGCGGCAGAGGCATCGCCAGACGTGCCCAGGGTATGGGTGCCCAGGTAATCGTCACCGAGGTGGACCCCATCCCCGCCCTGGAAGCAGCCATGGACGGCTACCAGGTAATGCCCCTTACCGAAGCAGCCAGAATCGGCGATGTCTTCATCACCGTTACCGGCGATGTCAATGTCATCGATAAGCACCACTTCCTGGAGATGAAAGACGGCGCCATTATGGCGAACAGCGGTCATTTCAACGTGGAGATAAACATCCCGGCGCTGGAAAGCCTCGCCACCAGGAAAAGGCAGCTCCGCCCCTTCGTCGATGAGTACACGCTGGCTGACGGTAGAAGGCTGCTACTCCTCGGCGAAGGTAGGCTTATCAACCTGGCAGCAGCAGAGGGACATCCCGCCAGCGTTATGGACATGAGCTTCGCCAACCAGGCACTCTGCCTCGAGTATCTGGTAAAGAATAGCGGTAAGCTCCAGCCACAGGTCTACCCTGTACCCGATGACATCGACAGAGAGGTAGGCGGGCTGAAACTCAAGTCCATGGGCATCGCCATAGACTCGCTCACCAAAGAGCAACAGAAATACCTCCGGAGCTGGGAGGAAGGAACATAACAGTAAGGAGAAAAACATGACCAGTAGCTTCAATGACTCAGCTTCATATTTCTTTGCCTCGGAATCGGTGACCGAGGGGCACCCGGATAAACTCTGCGACCAGGTCTCAGACGCCATCCTCGATGCTATTCTGGAGCAGGACCCTTACGGCAGAGTCGCCTGTGAGGTGGCAGTGACCGTTGGGCTGGTCATCGTCCTTGGTGAGATCACCACCAAATGCTATGTGGAGATACCAGAGGTCGTCCGTAAAGTGGTGAAAGAGGTAGGCTACACCAGACCGGAGTACGGCTTTGACTACCAGTCCTGTGGTGTGCTGGTATCCATTAAGCCGCAATCAGCCGATATCGATGCCGGCGTCAGTCAGGCTATGGAAGTACGCGAAAAGGCAGCAGCCGACGATATCCTGGACAGGACAGGCGCTGGCGACCAGGGAATGATGTTCGGCTTCGCCTGTACCGAGACGCCGGAACTCATGCCTTTGCCCATTTCACTCGCCAACAAGCTGTGCCGCCGCATGGCGCAGGTAAGAAAGGAGAGGACAATCCCCTACCTCCGCCCCGATGGTAAGTCACAGGTGACCGTGGAATACGAACGCGGCATACCCAGAAGGATAGACTCCATCGTTATCGGCGCACATCACGACCCCGATGTCGATGCTAAGACCATTCGCAAAGACGTGATCGAAAAAATCGTCAAGGCGGTGGTGCCATCACAACTTCTCGATGACCGCACCAGGTACTACGTTAACAGCGCCGGACGCTTCGTAATCGGTGGTCCTGTCTCAGACACCGGGTTTACCGGTAGAAAAATTCTGGTAGACACTTACGGTGGCGCCTGCCGTCACGGGGGCGGCTGCTTCTCCGGCAAAGACCCCACCAAGGTCGACCGCTCCGCCAGCTACATGGCGAGGTACGTGGCAAAAAATGTGGTCGCTGCCGGCCTCGCCGACCGCATCGAAGTCCAGGTGGCTTACGCCATCGGCGTCGCCCGCCCGCTCTCTCTGTCCATCGAGACCTTCGGCACAGGAAAAGTCCCGGACAGGACGATCCTGGACCTTATCAAGAAGCATTTCGACTTCCGCCCCGAAGCCATCATCAGGCATCTCAACCTCCGCCGCCCCATCTACCGCCAGACCGCCGCTTATGGACACTTCGGCAGGGATGACCTCGACCTTCCCTGGGAACGTACCGACAAGGCAGATATACTCAGAACAGAGGCTGGGCTATAATTTTAAGTAAATGGCTGGAATTAAGTTCGGCACCGATGGCTGGCGTGGCATTATCGCCGAGGACTTCACTTTCGATAATGTCCGCGCCTGCGCTCAAGGGGTGGCTGACTACCTCCACCGTACCCATCAAGCAGAACGTGGGCTGGTAATCGGCTACGACACCCGCTTCGCCTCCGAGGACTTCGCCGCCGCTGCCGCTGAGGTCATCGCCGCAAATGGGATCAAAGTCAGCCTTTGTGATAAGCCGGCACCCACCCCCGTGATAAGCTATACCGTCACTGCCAGCAAAGCCGCTGGTGCCATCATCATCACCGCCAGCCACAATCCGGGACTCTGGAACGGCTTCAAATATAAAGATGAGAATGGCGCCAGCGCACCCGTGGAAGTAGCCGCAGAAATAGAAAGAGCCGCTAACGAGACGGCTGCCGGCAAAAATATAAAACAAGTGCCACTCGCCCTGGCACTGGAAACTAGACTCGTCTCCTACCTTGACCCCGACCCTGCCTATTTCGCTCAGATTCGGAAACTGGTTGACCTGGACACCATTAAGCAAAGCAAACTCAAGGTCATCGTTGACTCCATGTATGGCGCTGGCTGCGGGTATTTCCGCACTTTACTCCAGGGTGGCAACCTGGAAGTTGCCGAGATACACGGTGAACGCAACCCAGCCTTCCCCGGCATTCAGCCAGAGCCCATAGCCAGGTTCCTCGGCGACCTCAGCGCCACGGTGGTCAAAGAAAAAGCCGATGTCGGGCTGGCTACCGACGGCGATGCCGACCGCATCGGCATCATCGATGAAAAAGGTAGGTTCCTCAATCAACACCAGGTATTCGCTCTGCTCACGCTGTACCTCCTCGAAGTCCGAGGCGAGCGCGGTGCCATCATCAAGACCCTCACCTCAACCGATATGCTTTACCGCCTCGGCGAAATATATGGTGTCCCCGTCTTCGAAACTCCGGTGGGCTTCAAATATGTGGCACCGCTGATGATGGAGAGGAATGCCACCATCGGCGGTGAGGAGAGCGGCGGCTACGGTTTCCGCGGTCATATCCCTGAGCGCGACAGTATCCTCGCTGGACTCTACTTCCTCGACTTTATGGTCAAGACCGGGAAGAAGCCCTCGCAATTGCTGGAATACCTCTTCAGCAAGGTCGGCGAACACTACTACGACCGCATCGATATCCACATCCAGCCTGATGAGCGCCAGAGCTTGAACGCCAGAATCGCTCAGCAGACGGTGGA
>DAOUCT010000023.1:0-187832 GCA_034432055.1 Dehalococcoidia bacterium
AAGGTTTTCTACATGTACGGCAGGCACTATCTACTCTCTAGAACAATTTCAAATTGCTTGTAAGCTACATGCTAATGACTGATTTGTGTGCGTTTTATATCTTAGCTTTATTCTATATCGGCGATTTCTCAGTAGCAAGGTGAAAGGTTGGTCTTATGCAAGCTACATGTAGTGGTAGCAGGGCTTTGTTGCCAGTCGCTGGAGCGGGTAAAATAGACTGGGTGGGCAAAAAGTGTCAGTAACTCCACTTCGCCGACAGTACCTAAGGATAAAACAGCGATATCCGGAGGCTATAGTTTTCTTCAGACTGGGGGACTTTTATGAGACCTTCGATGACGATGCTAGGGTTACATCCAAGGTACTTGGGATCACTTTAACCTCACGGGAGATGGGGAGAGGTCAACGAGTACCTATGGCGGGGGTCCCGTTTCATGCTCTTGATAATTATCTAGCCAAGCTAATCAACGGTGGCTACAGGGTAGCAATATGTGAGCAATTGAGCCCGCCGGGTAAGGGGTTGGTCGAACGCGATGTAATACGAGTGGTGACGCCGGGCACAGTGATTGAGACTGCTCTCTTGGGTGATAGAAACAACAATTATCTGGTTAGCGTAGTTGTCGATGGGAATGAGGCTGGGGTGGCTTACGCTGACATCACCACCGGTGAATTTGCTACCACGCAGTTATTTTCGAGCCAGGTTGTCAATGAAGTGGAGCGGCTCCAGCCGGCTGAGCTTATAATTCCCAAGGATTTTAAGGCTGATTGGCTGGTTTCTTCTATCCCGGTAAGCAAGGTTGATGGTTACTGCTTCGATTTCGATGTGGCGCACAACACTCTGGTCGACCACTTTGGGGTAGTTTCGCTGGAAGGGTTTGGCTGTGCACATTTGCCTCTGGCGGTGCGGGCAGCAGGCGCGGTCCTTTATTACCTTAAGGAGAATCAAAAATCAGCTCTGAGTCGATTAACACGGCTAGCGACATATTCACCGCAGTCCTTTATGATTTTGGACGCGCAGACGCGGCACAATCTGGAGCTTTTCACCAGTGCTAGGCATGGGACGGGTGCTGGCTCTTTGATTTCGGTTATTGATTTGACACAGACGTCTATGGGGGGCAGGCTACTTAGAAGGTGGCTGGGGCAACCCCTTATTGATGTGAGACAGCTTGAAAGGCGACAAGATGCAGTAGAAAAGTTCTACCAGAGCACGCTGTTACGGCGTGAGCTGGGCTCGCTGCTTGCGGATGTTCCTGACTTGGAGCGGCTGATAAATCGCGTAAGAGGGGGTACGGCAAACCCGCGGGACCTTGTTGCCTTGTGCTCTGGACTGGAGAAGGTGGCTGAGATAAGAGAGGAGCTGGAAAGAGGTAACTGGCGGTGGGAATGGGTGGATGAAAAGTTGAAGTTATTTCCTGATATTGTGGACTTGATTAAACGGGCAATTGTTGAAGACCCGATCGGTAATCTTGAAGAAGGTGGCGTAATAAAGGACGGTTTCTCCAGCGAGTTAGACGAGATCAGAATGGCTGTCAGACGGGCAAAAGAGTATCTGGCGAACTTGGAACAGCAAGAGAGGGAACGCACGGGAATCAAGTCTTTGAGGGTGGGCTATAATAAGGTATTCGGGTATTATATAGAGATATCTAAACCTAACCTCCGCCTCGTTCCACCAGATTATATCCGCAAACAGACTCTTGCTGGTGCTGAGAGATTTTTTACACCAGAATTGAAAGAGTATGAGTCAGTGATACTTAACGGGCGTGAAAGAATGGTGGAGCTTGAAATGGCGATTTTTCGCCAAGTGTGCCAGCAGGTAGCTGGCGCCGGTGATGAGATACTGAATACAAGCAGAACTCTGGCGCAAATAGACGTCTTTTTGAGCCTGGCTGAAGCGGCTGCTAGATATGGATATGTAAGACCGGTATTAAATACAGGTACAGCTATAGTTATACGAGAAGGACGTCACCCTGTGGTAGAAAGGAGTCTGGGTTTCGATGGCTTTGTGCCAAATGACACTTATCTTTGCAGCGATGATACACAAATCGTTGTCTTGACCGGTCCCAATATGTCGGGAAAATCGACCTATCTCAAGCAGGTTGCCTTGATTGTTCTGCTGGCGCAGATTGGAAGCTTTGTTCCAGCCGAATCAGCAATGATAGGCATTGTCGACCGCATATTCACTAGAATTGGAGCTCAGGAGGATCTGGTGGCTGGGCAGTCGACTTTTATGGTGGAAATGATTGAGACAGCCAACATACTTAATAATGCTACCTCAAAATCCTTGGTAATTCTGGATGAGATAGGACGTGGGACAAGCACTTACGATGGGCTCTCTATTGCCTGGGCGGTGGTGGAGTTTATCCATAATCACCCCGGTCTTAAAGCTAAGACTCTTTTTGCCACACATTATCACGAGATGGTGGAACTGGCTAACCTTTTGCCACGGGTGAAGAATTTCAATGTAGCTGTGGTGGAGGAGGGAGGCAAGGTAATTTTCTTGCGAAAAGTCGTTCCGGGCGGAGCTGACAAGAGCTATGGTATCCATGTTGGCCAACTGGCTGGGTTACCCAAAACGGTAATCCGAAGGGCGCAAGAGATCCTGGCACAGTTGGAAGGCGAGCAGACACGCTTGAGGCGAAGTCAGGATATCAGAGGTGGGAAGGATGTCTCCCGACAGCTACCTCTTTTTGACAACAACGCAGCACTTATTAAAGAGATAGTGCAACTTGACGTTGATTCGATGACGCCTCTGGAGGCTATAGCCAAACTATATGAGTTGAAGCGGAAAGCCCAAGAGGCTGGACGGTAGTGGTGTAGAAGTGTGCCAAGGCGGTGCGTTTTTGCTAGAGGTTGTGGTGCAGCTCCTTCCGGCAGGGTAAAATTTTACTGAAGCTTTCAAAAGGAGCTGTCATATATGTCTGGAAGAAAGATTGCCAGATTCTCAGACGGTGATATTAGATTTCTGGTTGAGACTGTTGCCCCTCAACTCGTTGGCAGATTGAATGTAATAAAGGACGATGTTGATCTCATTCAGGGCATGCTGAACCAGGAAGCAGAAAGGGTTTTTGAGCGAATAGTGCTCATGGGTGAGGAGCAAATAATGACCTCTATTACTACCCGGTTTTTGTTCGAGGTACTGCTGAGGAAGGCTCTCAGGGACTTAAAAACGCAAAGCTACACAGTAGAAAAAACCCGCTTTCAGAAAGTGCCGGTGTTTGATGCTCAAGAAGTGGTCAAGTTTCTGGCTAACGATAAGGTCGTAGATTATTTAGCCGACATGCTATCTTCCTTTACCAAGACCGAAAGTTTTGCTGTGGCTGTTAGATTGAGGAAAGGTATATGGCGCAAGTTCAGGTTCAGTGATATAGACCTAGATAGTCTTGTCAGGCTTTGTGAAAGCGTGGATGAAGAACGCAGATTCGCCCTTTATAAGCGAGCAGCCGATTTATGTCTGTTTATCTTGGGCATGTTTCCTGAATATGTGACTTCAGACCACGGTCTGGTCTCGAATGTAGAGACACAGCGGATGGTTTTCAGAAAATTAATTCGGTCGGCTGAACAATATGAGGAAGAAGGAAGGCGGTTTTATAAATTGGCTGGCTCACATAGAGAGGCAGAAGTCCTGGGACTTTCCGAGATACTTTGTCAGTTGCACGCGAAATTCAATCTTGCAAGGAAGCCTCTCATCTATATTTCGGAAAACTTGCTTAAGTCAAGAAAACAGAAACTATTTCCTCCGATTTCATCGAACTAAAGTTACTTACGCTATAGTCAGGCTGGCTTGTTCAACGTGATGCAGCTTGCTCAATCGATGTGGCGAGCGTGTAGCTTTTGGGTACGGGAGTTGGTCTGGCTGTGCTCTTCAGGGTGGCGACTTTGCAAAACTGGTCCCTTTAGGTTATTATTTGGCTTCAGCGTAGTGAAGATGAACGAGGGAGGGGAAAATAGTTGTGATGGCAAGGTCAGAAAGGTCAATGTTTGAGTTTTTGGCTTCGGGCAGTGTTACCTCAGCGCATGGCTTTTTGGCTGGTGCGGTAGAGTCCGGTATAAAGTCGCGTGGGGGTTTGGACTTGGCTATTCTGCACTCGGAGAAGGTTTGTGCGGCGGCTGGTGTGTTCACCGCAAACGCTATTAAAGCAGCGCCAGTGGTCATCTCTGAGATGCGTGTGCGCACTGGAAATGCCCAAAGTCTCATAGTCAATTCAGGTTGTGCCAACGCCTGTACTGGCGAAGAGGGCATTGCCGATGCTGAGGAGATGGCTGAATTGACGGCAAGGAAGCTGGGAATTTCGGCGAATAATATCTTAGTTGCCAGTACCGGGGTGATTGGTGTTAGGTTACCCCTGCGGTGTATCCAGTCTGGGGTAGAGCGGATTGTCCTTAAACCGGATGGCGGGCATGAGCTGGCAAGGGCGATCATGACCACCGACACTTTTCCCAAGGAGGTAGCCCTACGTATTGAGGCTGATTGTGGAGTGTTCACCATTGGGGGTATAGCTAAAGGTGCTGGCATGATACACCCCAATTTGGCTACCATGCTTTGCTTTTTGACTACTGATGCCGATGTTGAAGCCAGTCACCTACAGTCTTGCTTGAAGGAAGCTGTAGACATTTCTTTTAACATGATTACTGTGGACGGCGACACCAGCCCGAATGATATGGTGGTTTTATTGGCTAATGGTATGTCGGGTAGCAAGATCGAGGTACAGGATACCGGGCTGTTTCAGAAAGCGCTGAACGAGGTTTGCCTCTATCTTGCCAAATGTGTTGCTCGAGATGGCGAGGGCGCGACAAAACTTATAGAGGTGACGGTTGATGGCGCACTTGGCGTGGTTGAAGCACGCATGGCTGCACGTGCTATCGCAGGTTCACCTTTGGTGAAGGCTGCTTTACATGGTAACGACCCTAATTGGGGTCGCATTGTTGCAGCTCTGGGGCGGAGTGGTATTCGGGTGGAGGAAAAAAGGTTAGATGTCTATCTCTGTGATGTATGTGTGATGAAGCAGGGTCAACCACAACCTTTCGACAGATATGGGTTGAGCAAGGAGCTGGCTAGTAAAGAGGTGTCTCTCAAATTAAACTTAAACCTAGGTCAAGCGAAAGCTGTGGCATGGGGGTGCGATTTATCTGAGGAATATGTTACCATTAATAGTGCTTATACAAGCTAGCTTCAATGTACAATCTTTTCGTTTTTAAGGTGGTGAGAGTGTGGTGGTTTTTGTAGGTCCTGTTCAGGGGTGTCACGCGGTCTGGAAGGGAACTAGGTTGTCATGGCAAAGCCGTTGGTAGTCAAAATAGGCGGCAGTACTCTGGGGAGTGCTGATACTACGCTTGAAGACCTTGTCACGCTGCAGAGAAGTGGCATGCCGGTGGTGGTGATACATGGTGGTGCCAAAGCAGTTTCTGACTGGCTTGAGAGGTTGGGCATAGCTACCACTTTTATACGTGGATTGAGAGTGACGGATAGGGAAACGCTAAAAGTGGTGACTGCAGTTCTGGCTGGCTTGGTCAACAAGGAGCTTGTATCGACTATATGGCGTTTAGGCGGCAGGGCGGTAGGTTTGAGTGGTGCCGACGGGGGGCTAATTGTAGCGCGCAATAAGACTGTAGAACTGGGATATACTGGGGAGGAATTGAAGGTGAATGTCGCTTTGTTGAGCACGCTGCTGCAGTCTAGCTATATGCCTGTCATTGCTCCTATAAGCTTGAACTCCCCGGAATCAGAAATAGATTTAAATTTACTGAATGTTAATGGCGACACAGTTGCCGGGCATATTGCTGCGGCGCTAAAGGCAGATAAATTGATTTTTTTGACTGATGTGCCCGGTGTTTATGACAGTTCTAAGAGATTAATAAGCAGGCTGAGCCCTGCTGAGGCAAAAAGTCTTATTGATTCAGGTGTAGTTGAAGGTGGAATGGTTGCCAAGATAGAGGCTTGTCTCGTGGCGCTGTCCGGAGGATCGGTGACGCGTATAATTGATGGGACACATCCCCATGCGTTGCTAAATGAGATAGACGGGAAATATGGTGGAACCACAATCGGTTAGTGTTACAGATAAATGGCAGGAGCTAGAGCGTCAGCTACTTATGCAGACGACCAGGCGACTTCCGGTGACGCTGGTGCGGGGGAAAGGGGTGAAGGTCTGGGATGCGGAGGGGAAGGAATATCTTGATTTTGTCGCTGGTTGGGCAGTGAATAGCTTGGGGCATTGTCATCCGGTGGTGGTGGCGGCATTGGCAAAGCAGGCTAAGTGTCTGATTCAGACATCTAACCAGTTTTATACTATCCCGCAGATAGAGCTGGCTAAGTTATTAATCGATAACAGTTGTTTCGACAGGGTGTTCTTTTGTAACAGTGGTGCCGAGGCTAACGAAGGTGCCATTAAGCTAGCTCGTAGATATGGCAAATTGCGGCTTAACGGTGCTTACGAGATTATCACTGCACGTGGCTCTTTCCACGGGCGCACCTTGGCTACAGTGGCAGCTACAGGGCAGGAAAAGTTTCAGCAGCCTTATATTCCATTGCCCGAGGGTTTTGTAAATGTTGACTATAACAGTGTTGATGCTGTCAAAATGGCGACTACGAGTAAAACCTGTGCTGTAATGGTGGAGCCGATTCAAGGTGAAAGTGGCGTTAACGTGCCGAGTGATGAGTATCTTAAGGAGTTGCGGGTATGGTGCGATGAAAGGGGTATCCTACTTATATTTGACGAAGTCCAGACTGGGATTGCTCGTACCGGCAGCCTTTTTGCTTATGAACAAGCTGGTGTGGAGCCGGATGTGATGACACTGGCTAAAGGACTGGGAGGAGGTGTACCGATCGGAGCTCTTCTGGCTAAGGAGAAAGCTTCGGTGTTTAATGTTGGTGAGCATGGTTCCACTTTCGGTGGCAATCCGCTTGTTTGTGCTGTCAGTCTGGCGGTGCTGAGGTTTATTATCGAGAATGATATCCCAGGTCATGTGAGGAAGGTGGGCAATCACCTCAGGGCTTGTTTGGAGAAGCTTAAAGCGAAATTTGATTTTATAACCGAGGTCAGGGGCAAAGGCTTGTTGCTGGCAGTTGAGTTTGCGGGCGATATAGCTGAGAAGGTGGTTTTAGCCTGTTTGAAAGAGGGCTTGATGGTCAACATGGTCAAACCAAATGCAGTTCGTTTTATGCCACCCCTGATTATAACCGAGAAGGATGTGGATGAGGCTGTAAAAATTCTGGACAAAGTTCTGAGCCGGAGGTAGCGCGATTATGGACAAAATAGTCCTGGCATACAGTGGTGGGTTAGATACTTCTGTAGCAATAAAGTGGCTGACCGAAAAATACAAGATGGATGTTATTGCGCTTACTATAGATATAGGTGGCGTTGGTGACCTTCAGACAATCCAACAGAAGGCTCTTAAGATAGGAGCGGTGAAGGCATTAACGGTGGATGCTAAAAAGGTTTTTGTGGATTCCTTTGTCTTTCCGGCGCTTAAGGCTAACGCGGTCTACGAGGGGCAGTACCCACTGGCTACAGCTTTAGGGCGTCCTTTGATAGCCAAATTATTGGTGGAGACTGCGAGAAAGGAAAAGGCAATTGCTGTGGCGCATGGTTCTACTGGCAAAGGTAATGACCAGGTCCGTTTTGATGTGAGTGTGGCAACCTTAGCTCCCGAGCTGAAGGTAGTGGCGCCAGCACGCGAGTGGGGGATGACGCGTGAAGAAACCATTTCCTACGCTGAGAAGCATGATATTCCTATACCAATCAAAGCTGCCAGCCCTTACTCGATTGATGAAAACCTCTGGGGTAGAAGCATAGAATGTGGGGTATTGGAAGACCCTTGGGCTGAACCCCCTGAGGAAGTTTTTGCCTGGACGAAATCACCGTTAGCGAGTCCTGAACAACCGGAGTATATCGAGATCGGTTTCGTGAGCGGTGTACCTGTGAGCCTTAATGGCGAGGAGATGGACGGAGTGGCGCTTATTCAACAGCTAAATGGAGTGGCAGGCAAGCATGGTGTGGGGAGGATTGACCATGTGGAGAGCAGGCTGGTGGGGATAAAGTCGAGGGAGATTTACGAGGCTCCGGCAGCTGTGGTGTTGCTTAAAGCCCATCAAGCCTTGGAAGCGATGACATTAACCAAGGACCAGCTTCGTTTTAATCAAAAAGTGTCTTGTGAATATGCGGATATGGTATATAATGGGTTGTGGTTTACAGCTTTGCGTCGTGACCTGGCAGCTTATGTAGACAGCGCGCAGAAATATGTCACTGGCACTGTAAGGGTGAAGCTTTTTAAGGGCACATGTATGGTAGTTGGCAGAAAGTCTTCGGTCTCACTTTATGATTACAGTTTAGCTACTTATGACAAAGGTGATGTGTTCGATCAGAGCGCTTCGCCCGGATTCATCCATATCTGGGGCTTACCGGTTAGAATTCAAGCGAAGGTGCAGGGTAGTCCTGAGTGAGGTTGTTTCTGTTGTTCCAGAGATTTTTCAGTTTGGCTGGGGGGAGATGAATCGGAAATCTGAAGGGCAGGGTCGTTTACGGCGCCGATTCCACAAGCAGGCTGCCGGGACTGTGCAGGACTATGTTGCATCTCTCGGTTTTGACCGCCGCCTGTACCGCCAAGATGTAGAAGGTAGCATTGTACATGCAAAGGCGCTGGCAAAACAAGGCTTGATATCAGATAGCGAGGCTGAGCTCATAATCTCCGGTCTGGCTTCAATCAGAGAGGAAATAGAGCGAGGTGAATTTAAGTTTAAGCCCGAATGTGAAGACATACACATGAGTATTGAAGACAGACTGTTTGAAAAGATAGGAGATGTAGCTGGCAAACTCCACACTGCTCGTTCCAGAAATGACCAAGTAGCTCTGGATATGCGTTTGTTTGTTAAGGAGGCTATAACCAAAACCGTTAGCAAGATAAGACAGCTTCAACGGGTTATCGTGGAACTTGCGGAAGCCAATGAAACTGTGATCATGCCGGGTTATACGCATTTACAGCAGGCGCAACCTGTCCTTTTTGCTCACCATTTGCTTGCCTATTTCGAGATGTTGGAACGAGATATCGCGAGGTTTACTGACTGTTTGAAGCGAGCTGATGTGTTGCCCTTAGGTAGTGGGGCACTGGCTGGGGTTCCTTATCTTATTGACCGAGAGTTTGTGGCTAAGGAACTTGGTTTCGCTCAGATAAGTGCCAATAGCATTGATGCTGTTTCTGACCGTGATTTTGTGATTGAGTATGAGGCTGCTGCAGCTATTACTATGATGCATTTATCTCGTCTAGCTGAAGAAATAGTGCTCTGGTCATCCAATGAGTTCAGCTTTGTTGACATCGACGAGGCTTATGCTTCTGGAAGTAGTATAATGCCTCAGAAAAAGAACCCTGATATTGCAGAGCTGGCTCGGGGTAAGACAGGTAGAGTGTATGGCAATCTGATTGCTATTTTGACGGTCATGAAGGGATTGCCCCTGGCTTACAACAGGGACATGCAGGAAGATAAGGAAGGGCTTTTTGATAGTGTGGACACGCTTGTTTCAACTCTGGAAGTACTGTCTGGTTTGTTGAGTACTTTGAAGGTCAATAGTACACGGATGCGAGAGTCGATGTCCAGCTATATTCTTACTACAGATATCGCTGATTATCTTGTGAAGAAGGGGTTGCCCTTTCGGGAGGCTCATGGTATTGTGGCGGAATTGACGAAGTATGCCATCGATGCTGGTAAGGCTCTAGGTGAGTTGAGCTTAGGGGAGTACCGCCGTTTTTCCTCATTATTTGATAAGGATGTGTACAACATTACAGTGGACACTTCTGTTAAGATGCGGAATATAATTGGAGGTACGGCACCAGAGCAAGTGACTATGGCTCTCGTTAGAGCGAAAAAGCTTATAGGGAAAGATGACAAGAAGTAGGCGTGTAAAACTGGCTCCTTCGATATTGTCTGCTGATTTCAGTCGGCTCGGGGAACAGGTTGCAGAGGTGACAGAGGCAGGTGCTGACTATATTCATATCGATGTCATGGATGGGCATTTTGTGCCTAATATAACTATCGGTGCCCCAGTAGTAGCTGCGCTTCGTTCTTGGACGCCTCTGCCTCTGGATGTGCATTTGATGATTGAACGTCCCGAGCTCCATATATCTGAGTTTGTTAGGGCAGGTGCGGACATAATTACAGTACATGTTGAAGCTTGCCCACATCTGTATAAATTCGTGGAGGTGATAAAAGGTCTTGGAGTCAGGGCTGGGGTATCATTAAACCCGGCTACGCCGTTGGAATTATTGAGAGAGGTTCTGCCGTTACTTGACCTGGTGCTGGTGATGACTGTCAACCCGGGCTTTGGGGGTCAAAATATGATCAGAGGCATGCTTGGCAAGGTGGCAAGGCTCCGCAAATGGTTGGATGAGGAGGGATATGTGGCAGAGCTGGAGGTGGACGGGGGAATCAACATGGACACGGTCCGTGAGGTTGTTGAAGTAGGGGCTGAAGTGGTGGTCGCCGGAGCGGCTATTTTCAACACCGAGAAGGGACCCAAGGCAGCTTTACTGGAAATGAAGAAGCTGCTTGGTTTAACGGGTTAGTTTATGCTGAGTACGCAGGCATCGAGTGCACAGATAAACCCTCTGGCGTTTACCATCCATGTTTATAGTGACTGGCTGGATGTTAGGCAACCAGCGTCGTCTTGTATGTTGCAGCGAGTGGCTCACTTTGTTGCCGAAGTGTCCTGTTTTGCCACAAAAGTCACACTTTGTAGCCAAGTCTTAGCTCCTTTCAGGCAATGATGTCGATATTCTTAATATAGACCAAGTCTTGCAGTTCTGTTATACCAGTTGGTCTTGACAATAATAATAAAATAATACCACAATCTAGAGATTAAGCAAAGGAGAGAGGATGAAGCAAAGTATAGTCTGTGATGGGGAGCAGCTGAGGGATATGTTTGCTGCAGGCAGTGCTTGGCTGGAGAAGAGCGTTCCTGATATTAATGCAATTAATGTCTTTCCTGTGCCCGATGGGGACACGGGGACAAACATGTTTCTTACCATGTGTGCGGTTATGGAGGAGGCTGACCGAGTTGCTGATCGGAGTGTTGCTGCTATGGCTAGGGCGATGGCACAAGGTGCACTGATGGGTGCTAGAGGGAATTCAGGAGTGATCTTGTCCCAGTTCTTCCGTGGTCTAGCCAGGGGCGTCGATGGTAAGGAGTCCATCAATGGAAGTGATTGGGCAGCGGCTCTGAATGAAGCGTCGCGTACTGCATATAAAGGGCTATCACAACCGGTGGAGGGGACGATGCTGACAGTGATTCGGGAGGCAGCTAAAGCTGCTGAAGAAGCTGCTGCTACCGATCCTGAGGATATTATCAGCATAACTGAAGCTGCTGTTAAGGCTGCTAAAGAATCGGTGGCTAGGACCCCACTTCTATTGCCGGTGTTGCGCGAAGCCGGAGTGGTGGATGCCGGCGGGCAAGGTATATACGTGCTATTGGAAGGTGTTTTATACTATCTCAAAGGCGAGTTAGAAGGCATGAAGTACCGCAGACCCGAGTTGGTAACCAGTGGGTTAGCGGGGAGTGCGAGTATTAGCGGAATCAGCGATGAGGCGGAAGAGGCTTATGGCTATTGTACCAACTTTTTACTCGAAGGGAATAAGCTTAACCCAGACAGAATCAGGAAGAGGTTGGAGCGGAAGGGCAAGTCAGTTGTTGTTGTAGGTGATGAGAACACGGTCAGAGTGCATATCCATACCTATGACCCCGGAGGCGTTATAAGGTATGCTACATCATTAGGTACTCTCCACCAGTTACAGATTCAAAATATGGACGACCAGCATGTCAGCTTTTTAGAGATGCAACAAGAGAGAGCATCGAAACTTGAGATCGGGATAGTTGCTGTGGTCTCCGGGGAAGGGTTGATAGAAGTGTTTAGGAGTCTAGGCGCGGCAGCTATTGTGCCGGGTGGTCAGACGATGAACCCTAGTGTTGAAGAGATACTCAGGGCTGTAGATTCAGTACCTTCTCCAAGAGTAATTGTCCTTCCCAACAACAAAAATATTGTTCCGGCTGCTACCCAAGTTCAGTCGTTGACCTCCAAAGAAGTTGTTGTGGTGCCGAGCAAGACGATACCCCAAGGTGTGGCGGCGCTTATCGCTTTCAACTACGAAGGAACGCTGGAGGAGAATGTGCGTGCTATGGAAGCAGCCATGCGCGCAGTGAAAACCGTAGAAATTACTCATGCTGTGCGTAACACTCAAATCAAAGGTTTTAAGGTGAAGGAAGGGCAGGCGATTGCTATTCTGGATGATAGCGATTTGGTGGCTGCTGCTGATGACGTTAATGAGGCACTTCTGGCGGCACTGGAGAGGGTTGGTGTTGAGTCTGCGGAGGTGATTACGCTGTACCATGGCAATGGGCTTGAGATTTCTAAGACGGAACAGGTGGTTGCGGAACTGCGTAATCGCTATCCGGAGAAGCAGATTGAATCGGTATTTGGAGGACAGCCCCATTACTATTATATTGTGTCTCTCGAGTAATTTCGAAACGGGGTATTCAGTGGTAAATGGTAAAAATTGTAACCGATAGCGGTTCAGATATAACCCCAGAGTTAGCCAGAGAGCTGGACATAGCTGTAGTGCCTCTTTATCTAGCTTTTGGCGAGAAGACTTATCGTGACGGTGTTGATATCTCAGCTGATGAGTTTTATGCCAGGCTGGTAAATGAGCCTGTACATCCTACCACCTCGGCTCCATCGCCGGGTGATTTTGCCAGTGTATATAGGGAGCTGGCTGCGGACAATAATGAGATCATCTCCATTCATATCTCAAAAAAGCTGAGTGCTACATATGATGCTGCTTTGCAGGGCAAGGGGCAACTTGCAGGCACGAAATGCCGAATTGAGGTCGTCGATTCACAATCGGTGACAACGGGGTTAGGACTGATCGTGATAGCTGCGGCACAAGCCGCAGCACGGGGTAGCAGTTTGAAGCAGGTGCTGGAAGTTGTCCAAAAGGCGACGAGACAAGTCCGTCTTGTTGGATTGTTGGACACTCTGCGATATCTGGCAAAAGGTGGGCGGCTGGGTAAAGCGGCATCCCTATTAGGTGCGATGCTCAATGTCAAGGCGTTGCTTATTTTGAAGGACGGAGAAATACATCCGCTTGGAGTAGTGCGAACTCTAGAGAAGGGACTGGACAGGCTTTGCGAGTCTGCCAGGGCTATTACTGATATACAAGATGTAGGTCTGGGATACAGTACGCCAACGGACGGGCTTCAGAAATTGGCTGAGAGGTTGCGTAACCTATTGCCTCATGTCCATCCTCGAGTGCTGAGGATTGGTCCGGCTTTAGGGGTCCATGGTGGACCCGGCGCCTTGATACTTGCTCTCAGAGGAGAGTAAGCCTGGAAGTCTCACTATGGAAGTTGAACCACTTCGTACCATTCTTCTTTTGGAGTGCAGGAGGGGTTACTCCAACACTTCGGTAATAGGGGGGCTGGACAAGTACCTTCTCAACTGGAGCGGGCAGAACAGAGGGGAGATAAGTTCCCCTGCCTTGCTGGCTCGTTTTGATTCTTTATTCGCCAAGCCTGATTATGCCACTTGGGATAGAAAAAGGCGAGAGGTTTGGGTGCATGAGGTGCTGGACTGGCTTGGTGAGGTGGAGAAATTATCTGTGGGTGAACAAGTAGAAATAGCTAAACAAGAGCCTAGGGTTAGCAAACAGCGGTCACGGCGTCCGAAGCCGGCAGTTTATCCTGGTAGCTTAGAGCTTGATTCTACTGTAACCAGCATTAAGGGAGTTTCTTCAATCTTGTCGTCCAGGCTGGCTAGACTGGGCATAAAAACGATACGCGATTTACTTTACTTTTTCCCAAGACGCCACCTTGATTACAGCCAGCGACGGGCGATTTCGGAACTTGAGATTGATAAAGAACAAACTGTCCTGGCAACAGTGTGGGAATCACATGTGACGAAGCTGGGAACTCTACGAAGCACAGAGGTCATTCTTGGCGATGGGACAGGGAACATAAGGGCAGTCTGGTTCAATCAGCCTTTCCTGGCAAAAAGATTCCGTACCAACGCTACAGTAGTCATTAGCGGTAAGGTCACGGAGTTCAAAGGGCAGAAGGTCTTCGAATCTCCAGAGTGGGAATTGCTGGAGGACAGGGAACTGATTCACACCGGGCGCTTGGTGCCGGTATATCCTCTGACCAGAGGGTTATATCCCAGGCAGATGCGGAGCTTGGTCAGGAGAGCTATAGATGAGTGGGCATGGCTGGTCTCAGATTTTCTGCCGCAGGACATTAAGCAGCGGTGTCGTCTCCTCGATTTGTCTGAAGCTGTTGTTCAGGCGCACTACCCGGATAGCTATGAAATGAAAGCTGAGGCTAGAAGACGCCTTGCTTTTGATGAGTTATTCTTTCTTCAACTAGGTGTGCTGAGTAAGAAACGTGAGTGGCAAGAAGGGCAACCGGGCAATGCTTTCCATATCGAACGGGAGGAAGTGGCGAGGTTTATTAATTCTCTACCCTTCAGTTTGACGGGAGCTCAGCAGCGAGCCATACAGGACATTCTCCATGATTTACAGAAGTCGACACCTATGTCGCGGCTCCTGCAAGGTGAGGTGGGTAGTGGGAAAACTGTGGTTGCTACAGTGGCTCTGTTGATGGCAGCAGCTAATGATTATCAGGGTGTCCTGATGGCGCCTACGGAGATTCTGGCTGAACAACATTTTCGCAATCTTTGCCTCCTTTTTTCGCGAGTGAGCAGCAAGGTTAGTGAGGATGGAAATGTGGCTTATTATCACGGGCTTATTTCCAGACAGACTGGAGTGGCTTTGCTGACTGGGAGTCTGAATGAAAAACAGAGAAGTGCTTTGTATGGGGCGATTGAAGCAGGGAAAGTGGATATAGTTATTGGGACGCATGCTCTAATTCAAAAGGGTGTGGAATTCGGTAAACTGGGACTGGTAGTCATCGATGAGCAGCACCGCTTTGGTGTTTTGCAACGTGCTGCTTTGCGTCAGAAGGGGTTTAACCCACATGTGCTAGTCATGACGGCTACACCGATCCCTCGCACTTTGGCATTGACACTTTATGGCGACCTTGATCTTACGGTGATAGATGAATTGCCACCAGGCAGGCAGAAGGTGCAGACTAGATGGCTGAATCCTGAGCAAAGAGGGAGGGCGTATGAATTTATCCACCGTAGAGTCCTTGCTGGGGAACAGGCGTTTATTATTTGCCCTCTTATTGAGGGATCGGATAATATTGAAGCTAAAGCGGCGCTGGATGAATATGAAAGATTGTCGAGGGAAGTTTTTCCTGACCTTAGACTTGGTGTGTTGCACGGGCGCATGACAGCTATGGATAAGGATAAAGTGATGCAACTCTTCCGTGATGGCAAGCTAGATATCCTGATATCAACGCCTGTTGTTGAGGTGGGGATTGATGTCCCTAATGCAACTGTGATGCTTGTCGAGGCTGCTGAGCGCTTTGGTCTATCGCAATTGCACCAATTCCGAGGCAGAGTGGGACGGGGGAGTAAGCAAAGCTTTTGCCTGTTAGTTGCAGAGAACCCTTCGCTTGGGGGAATTGAGCGATTGAAAGCTATAGAGCAAATTTATGATGGCTTTACTTTGGCGGAGAAAGACCTGGAGTTGAGGGGTCCGGGGGAGTTTTTTGGCACACGTCAAAGCGGGCTTCCTGACCTTCGTATGGCTAAGCTTTCAGATGTGGCGTTGCTGGAACTAGCACGGAATGAAGCTAGCATGCTTTTTGAGAAAGACCCTTGCCTAAAAATGCCAGAGCATCGTGCTTTAGCACTAGAGTTAGCCAGGGTCTGGCAGGTTAAGGGCGAGTTGAGTTGATCTATTTGTTGCAAGTTTGTGTTGATAGCTTTAATATAGAGCAGTAGAATGGCTGAAAGGAGGTTGCTGAACAATGGCGAAACAAAGTCAAAAGGGGACACCTTCAAAAGAGAAGAAAAGCGAAGTAGCCAAGAAGTCAACAACTAGCAGAGGATGTAAAGCGCGCAAGAAGAGTTGAATTTCCCTTTTCCTGAATCTTAATGCTTATTAAGCGTAAACTGGCGGATGCGTTACAGCAGGCGATAAGCCGTGCTTATCAGGAGGGATTACTTTCGGCGACTTCCGTGCCTGAAGTGCTTGTGGAGCGCCCTCAGAACTCCGAGTATGGTGATTATGCCTCGAGTGTGGCATTGAAGTTGGCTAGGGCAGAGACAAAGAATTTAAGCCCCTTAGCTATTGCCGAGAGGATTGTGAAGTTTATCCCTCCTCTGATGGAGGTGGGTCGTGTGGTCGTGGTACCCCCGGGTTTTATTAACTTCGAGCTGAGTCCCAAGTGGCTGTGTGAGCAGGTGCAACTTATACTTGATAGGGGGTTTTCTTTTGGCAACGTCGATCTTGGTGAAGAGAAGTCTGTCCAGATTGAATTCGTGAGTGTTAACCCCACTGGACCTCTCCATGTGGGACACGGGCGGGGTGCTGTTTTGGGGAGTACTCTGGCTAATGTGCTGAGTGCTGTTGGGTATGAAGTTCAGAAGGAATACTATATTAACGATGCTGGCAGTCAGTTGGATGCTTTTGCCCGGTCGCTTTATGCTCGTTATCTGCAATGTTTTGGCAAAGAGGCTGAGATGCCAAGCGACGGCTATCTTGGTAACTATATGGTGAGCTTGGCTGAGGAAATTGCTCGCGAGGAAGGCGAGCGTTTCCTCGCTATGCCTGCAGAAGTTGCTGCTCAGGAGCTTTGCGAGATAGGTATGCGCAGAATTTTGCAGCGAATAAAACATGACTTAGAGTTGCTTGGTGTAGAATTTGATGTTTGGTTCAGTGAGAAGAGCCTGTACAGCGGTGGACAGTATGAAAAAGTCATGAAGCTACTAAGAGACGGTGGTTATATTGTGGAGAAGGAGGGCGCTATTTGGTTTACCTCCTCTGCGCTTGGTGATGACAAAGATAATGTACTGGTGAGAAGTGATGGTTCTCCCACTTATTTTGCCTCTGATATCGCTTATCACTTCAACAAATTCGTGGAGCGGAAATTTGATATTGTGGTCGATATTTGGGGGGCAGACCACCAGGGTCATGTGCCTCGCATGATAGCGGCGATGAGCGCTTTAGGTTTACCTCCCGAGCAGCTTAAGATCATAATCTGTCAATTAGTCACTTTGCGCCGTTGGCAGGAGGTGGTAAGAGTTTCCAAACGTAGTGGCGACATTATAACTTTGCGAGAAGTGGTGGAGGAAGTGGGGGCAGATGCCTGTCGGTTTTTCTTTCTTTCCCGCTCTGCGGATGCGCAGATGGACTTTGACCTCGAGCTAGCCAAGAAACAATCAGCAGATAATCCTGTGTATTATGTCCAGTATGCTCATGCGCGCATAGCCAGTATTTTGCGGCTGGCTAAGGAAAGAGGAATCGAGTATTCCTCAGGCGATGTTTCCTTACTTATTACTGAGCCTGAGCAAGCGTTGATAAGACAGATGATTTTGTTGCCAGAGGTGATGGAGCTGGTAGCCAGCACCCTGGAACCTCACCATCTCTCATATTTTGCTCAGGATTTAGCCACTGTATTCCATAGCTTTTACAAGCAGTGCAGGGTCATCTCCAAGAATCGAGAGTTAACGCTTGCCCGGCTCAAATTGGTTGAAGCAACACAGACTGTTCTGGCTAAGACCCTCGACCTTATGGGGATAAGTGCTCCGGAGAGAATGTAGGTCAAGCGTTGTAAGTGGCTCAAGTAATTCTGTTTGTAGCTGCTAGCGACTTTGTGATAAACTTCAAAAGATTATGAAACAGCGTGTCTTTTCAGGTGCTCGCCCTACCGGTAGGCAGCACATCGGTAACTATCTTGGCGCCATCCAGAATTACGTAGCCCTCCAGGACCAATATGACTGCATTTATTGCGTAGTCGATGTACATGCTCTGACTACGCTGGAGAATACGAGCCGCCTTCAACTAGATATACGCGAGATGATACTTGATTGGTTGGCTGCCGGTTTGGACCCTGAGAAGAGCATCGTTTTTGTACAATCACACGTGCCTGAGGTGATGGAACTGCATACTTTGCTGAGCATGGTTACCCCTTTAGGCTGGTTACTTCGTGTACCGACTTTTAAGGAGAAGGCAAGGATGCAGCCGCACAATGTGAATTATGGTCTTGTTGGGTATCCAGTACTAATGACTGCAGACATTGTTCTGTATAAAGCTGAGGTCGTCCCGGTAGGTGAAGACCAGTTGCCTCATCTGGAGTTAGCGCGAGAAATAGTCCGTCGGTTTAATAACATTTTTGGTCCTACTTTTCCGGAGCCTCGACCCAAGCTTACTTCTTTTCCTCTGGTCATGGGGCTGGATGGTGCCCAAAAGATGAGTAAGAGTTACGGTAATTATATCGAGCTAGCAGCTTCGCCTGAGGAGACGCTAAAGCTGGTAATGACAGCAGTAACTGATCCAGCCCGGCAGTACCGCTCTGACCCCGGTCATCCTGAAGTCTGTAATGTGTTTAGCCTTCATCGCTTTTTTAATTCAGCGCGTGTTGATGAGATCGCTGCCGAGTGCAGGACAGCAGGCATTGGTTGTGTTGATTGCAAGAAATTGCTTGCTCAGGGGATTAACTCCATGCTAGCACCTTTTCGGGAAAGAAGGGCTACATTAGCAAGTGATGCAAGATATTTGACAGAAGTCATTGCTACAGGCGCCAGGCGCGCTCAATCCATTGCTAGAGAAACACTAGCTGAAGTCAAGGAAAAGATGGGGCTTCTCCCTGAGAGTGGATGACAGCTTTACTGTAATTGGTCTTTTGTTTTCATTATCATAGGCACGGCAGCAGCTAAATTCTATAAGGGGCATACATGGCTAATTTACCTTTGTCTCGGAGTGGCAAGACCTGTCGGGATGTGGCTATTGAAGCGGCTGAGAGAGCAGGGGAAATCCTTCTAAGAGATTTTAGCTCCGAGAAAGAGGTTAGCCAAAAAAGTCAGGGCAATCTGGTTACTGGCACTGATATATTGGTCGAGAAGAGTACAATCGAGTTTCTGAAAGAAGAATACCCTGACCTCCAGATTCTGTCCGAAGAATCAGCCTCGTCCTCTGTGGTTAGCGGCTATACATGGATTATCGACCCTCTGGACGGTACAAATAATTATGTTTTTGGCGTTCCTTTTTTCTGTGTTAATGTTGCGCTGGTCAACGACGAAGATGTTCTTCTGGGAGTCACCTATGACCCGCTCAGGAGGGAACTGTTTGTAGCCGAGAAAGGGCATGGGGCTTTTCTCAATGGTTCTGCTATTCAAGTTTCCCGGGAAAGCTCGCTCCGGAAATCTTTGGTAGGTCTGGACTTGGGTTACAGTCAGGAGCAGGGTGAGGAATTACTGCAGGTGGCGAATGCGCTGTGGTGGCAGGTTCATTGCTTGCGACTTGTGGGGTCAGCGTCCCTGGGGTTAGCTTATGTGGCTTGCGGAAGGTTTAATCTTTATATCCATCGCTATCTTTATCCCTGGGATATTGCCAGCGGGCTGTCTCTAATAAGTGAAGCCGGGGGTAAAGTCTTGGACTGGGAAGGAAAACCTGCAGGGCTCTTTTGCCGTGAGATAATTGCAGGGAATGAGAACCTTTGTCAAGAGTTTATATCGCGTTATAGCGCCAGTGCGCGATAGGTTATAAGTGTAAAGCGGTCTTTTGTGGTTTGTGATTATGGTGTTGAGGATTGGGCGCGAAGCTGAATTTTTCAGCCAGATGGCCTTTTGAGGTGTCTGTGAACAAACCTTTCTATTCTTCTGAGAGCCTCTTCAATTTCTTTTAGTGAGGTTGCGTAGCAACAGCGTATATAGCCTTCGCCGTTGTTGCCAAAAGCCGAACCTGGAACAACCGCCACTTGCTCTTCCTTAAGGAGTTTTTCGGCGAATTCTTCTGAGGTCATACCTGTGGTTTTTATTGATGGGAATGCATAAAAAGCTCCTTTGGGTTCGAAGCATGATAGTCCAATGTCTCTAAGCCCCTTTACCATAACTCTTCGCCGGCGGTCATAATCTTCCACCATGACAGCCACCTCTCTATCACCTGTCTTGAGGGCTTCTATCGCTGCCATCTGGCTCATTATCGGGGCGCAGAGCATAGTATACTGGTGTATTTTTGTCATGGCTGCAATGACTTCGCTCCCCGACGCAGCATAACCAATTCGCCATCCTGTCATGGCATAAGCTTTAGAGAACCCGTTCAGTAAGATGGTGCGCTCCTTCATATCTGGTAAGCTGGCAACACAGGTATGCTCAACGCCATAGACCAGGTGCCCGTAAACTTCGTCGGAGATAATTAGTAGATTATGTTGCTTGGCGAGTTCGGCGATTTGCAGCAACTCTTCTCTGCTCAGGACTGCACCGGTTGGGTTGGCAGGGTATCCAAATAGTATCGCTCTGGTTTTTGGCGTGATTTGCCGGGCTATATCCTTAGCAGTTATTTTGAAGTCGTTATCCTCTTTAGTTGGCACGGGGACAGGTACGCCTCCAGCCAGGGTGACACAAGCGGGGTAGGCAACGTAACAGGGGTCAGGTACGATAACCTCATCGCCAGGGTTGAGTATAGCTCTGAGGGCGAGGTCAAGCCCCTCGCTCACACCAACTGTAATCAGGATTTCCTCTTCCGGGTTATAGTCCAACCCATATTGGGAATAGAGGTATTTTGCCAGTTCCTCTCGCAGTTCGGGCATACCCTTGTTTGAGGTATACATAGTATAGCCTTTTTCCAGTGAGTAAATAGCATATTCGCGAATATGCCATGGGGTGACAAAGTCCGGCTCTCCGACACCCAGGGATATTACGCCTTCCATGGATGCAAGCAGGTCGAAAAACCTCCTTATCCCTGAAGGTGGTAGAGTGCGCACCTTATCGGAGATATAGGTGTGTGTAGTGGTCTTCGATTGGCTGGAACTGCTTGAGTGCATGTTATATTCTCGGTGTTACGGAGTTACCGGTAGACGCTTGACCCCTTCGCCACCTTCCAAGATTTCGCCGTCTTCCTTGTATTTTTTGAGTATAAAGTGAGTAACTGTGCCCTGGACAGCTTCCAGGGGGGCTAATTTTTCTGACACGAAGATAGCAACTTCTTGCATAGTTTTACCGACCACAAGAACAGCCAGGTCATAGGTGCCTGAAGCGAGATACACCGAGTGTGCTTCGGGAAACTGGTATATGCGTTCGGCTATAGAGTCAAAGCCTACGTTGCGTTGTGGTGTGACCTTGACTTCGACGAGTGCCCATACCTGCTCCTCGCCCAGCTTAGCCCAGTTTATGACAGTTTTGTATTTAAGTATCGTTTTGTCCTCTTCTGCTTTTTTGATGGTTTTCTTGACTTCGTCAACTGGGATACCGGTCATTGTCGAGATTTGTTCTGGTGTCAGACGGGCATCCCCCTCGAGTGCTTTAAAGATCTGCTTCATATCTGCTCCTTTGTCTCCGGCGCTACAAGCCACCATTTGTCTTCGCCCTCATTATAACAGAGTTCGAACAGCTTCTCATCATCCGTCAATACTTTGAAAAACTTGCCATCCGGTTCAAGCCATTCGCTCTCTACTCGTGCTATTTTGAACGTCTTTCGTCGCCACAGGAAAGAACAAGGTCTCTCGGCGTATTTGTAGCCCGAATAGCAATTTACCTGGACGGGTCTCTTTTGGTACATAGGGCACCTAGATTTGTGGTTTACTCTCATGCCATTGTGTAGCCTGCTCGTAGGCGAATGCAATGTGGAGTATGGTCTCCTCGTCAAATGGTTTTCCTATAATCTGCATACCAATTGGTAGACCATTGGTGAATCCAGCGGGTATGGAGATAGCTGGGAGACCAGCGATGTTTATGGGTAGGGTGCAAACGTCGCTGAGGTACATTTGCAAAGGGTCGTCTAGTTTTTCGCCTAATTTGAAGGGCACAGTGGGTGAGGTGGGGGTGACGAGAGCATCATATTTCTGGAACACCTGCTCAAATTCATTCCTGATCAATGTACGAACCTTCTGTGCTTTAAGGTAGTAGGCATCATAATAACCTGCGGACAGGGCATAAGTACCCAGCATTATGCGTCTTTTAACTTCAGCCCCAAAGCCGATTTGTTTGGTCTTTTCCATTGCCTCCCACATACTTTCAGCCTGCTGGTATGAATAGCCATATTTTACCCCATCGTAGCGGGCAAGGTTTGCCGAGGCTTCAGAAGGGGCTATGATATAATAGACGGCAAGTGCATATCTGGTGTGGGGTAGCGAGGCATTAGTATCTATCTCTGCACCTAGCTCCTCAAGTGTTTTTATGGCTGTTTCCAGAGCTGCTTTTACCTCTGGTTGCATTCCCTCCACAAAGTATTCCTTAGGAATGCCAAGACGTATCTTTTTGATGTCTGGGATCAGGGTTCTGGTATAGTCAGGCACAGGATAGGGAGCTGTGGTCGAGTCCTTCGGGTCATTGCCAGCAATGGCATTCAGTACCGTAGCGCAGTCAGTGACATCTTTGGTTATCGGGCCGATCTGGTCTAGGGAGCTAGCAAAGGCAACCAGCCCGAACCGGCTTACCCTTCCGTAGGTTGGTTTTAATCCTACGACATTGCAAAATCCAGCTGGCTGGCGGATGCTACCGCCGGTGTCTGAGCCGAGAGCATAGATTGCCTCGTCTGTGGCTATAGCGGCTGCTGATCCGCCGCTGCTCCCACCGGGGACCCGTTCCAAGTCCCAGGGGTTCTTGGTGGGAAAGAAAGCAGAGTTCTCAGTGGATGAACCCATAGCGAATTCATCCATGTTGGTCTTTCCCAGTATCACTGCCTTTCTGGACTTTAGGCGGGCTACGACTGTAGCATCATATGGAGGAATAAAGTTTTCCAGCATCTTTGACGAGCATGTTGTGCGTACACCTTTAGTGCACATGTTGTCTTTTATCAGTACAGGTATGCCTGCTAAGGGGTTACCTTCGCCGTTGCTTATAGCCCTGTCTGCCTCTTTGGCTTGTTCTAGGGCACTATCTCGGCAGATGGTGACGCAGGCATGTATCTTATCCTCGACTTGCTCTATGCGCCTTAGACAAGCTTCAGTCAATTCGACAGAGGATAGACTCCTTTGTCTGAGTAGGCGAGAAGCCTGACTGATCGTCAGTTGATGTAGTCCGTTCGTGACCATAGCTATTCGAGTACTGCTCGTATTTTGAAGTAACCCCCTTCACGCTGGGGGGCATTAGATAGGATTTCTTCGGGGTCATATGAAGGGGTTGCATTATCCTCCCTGAACACGTTTTGCAGGTTGATGGATTGTGCCATAGGAGGTAGGTCTGTGGTGTCTACCTGCTTTAGTATTTCAAAATTGTCCAGAATATTGGATAGCTGGACGCTAAATTTCTCAATCTCCTCTTCGTTCAGTCCCAGCCTAGCAAGGCGTGCCAGGTGTAGTACTTCTTCACGTGTTAGTTTCATTTCCGTTGCCTACCCATGGTATAGATTATCAATTATAGCACAAGGGCACAGCAGGGGTATTTTCTCTCTGCTGAAAGCGGGGAGCCTGAATAAAGAGAGCGCTACCGTATTTAATATGCAGCGGTTATCATAGCTCTTCGCCTTGACGGTCGGAGTAAGAGACTGTTACAATTCACTGTCAATGCGTATTACCATATAAGGGGTGTAAGACCGTGCATCATGTTGATTCGTCAAAGATTCGCAATGTGGTTTTGCTATCTCACTCCGGTGCTGGGAAGACATCGCTAGTTGAAGCAATGCTTTTCAACTCTGGGGTGATCAACCGGCTGGGCAGTGTGGTCGATGGTACGACTGTGTCTGATTACGACCCTGCTGAGATTAAACGCCAGATTAGTATCAATCTCTCGTTGTTGCCCTGTGAGTGGAGAGGTCATAAATTAAACATAATTGATACTCCGGGTTATCCGGATTTTGTCGGCGAAGTCAAAGCTGGTTTGAGGGTCAGTGAAGGTGCTATTGTGGTGGTATGTGCTGTTTCCGGTGTGGAGGTGGGGACAGAGCAGGTTTGGGGGTATGTCAATGAAGCAAAACTGCCTTGCTTCGTTTTTGTCAATAAGATGGATCGTGAAAACGCTAATTTCTTCAATGTACTCAAGGATATTCAGGCTAAACTTGGGGCTAAGTGCGTGCCTATCCAGCTACCTATAGGCTCTCAAAAAGACTTTCGAGGCATAGTGGATCTGATTAAAAAGAAGGGATATGCTGGTAGCCAGTTACAAGAAACAGAAATTCCATCGTCGCTTCTGGATGATGTTGCTTCATACCGTGAAAAGCTGGTCGAGGCTGTAATTGAGGTGGATGACGAACTCATTAACAGGTATCTAGAAGGGGGCGAGATCAGTGATGAGGAGATCTATAATTGTGTGAGGGAGGCTGTGAGACAAAGAAAGGTAGTGCCCGTGTTCCTAGGCTCTGCTCTTAAGAATGTTGCGGTAAATTTGCTGCTAGACGCTGTCGTTGACTATTTACCGTCGCTTGTGGAATGTGGTGCGGTGAAAGCTATCAATGTGTCAAGTGGTACTGATGAGATGGTGGAACCATCGCCTGCGGCTCCGCTTTCTGCCCTGGTATTCAAGACTGTTAACGACCCACGTGTGGGTAAGATTAGTTACTTTCGAATATATTCCGGGACTATTTCCAGTAACTCGCAGGTCTGGAATTCTGAGAAAGGTGCCATTGAACGGGTGGGTCAACTTTTTGTTGTCCGTGGCAAAGTGCAGGAGCCGGTGTCCCAACTTGTTGCCGGAGATGTTGGTGCTGTAGCAAAGCTGGCGGTAACCGGGACTGGAGATACTCTTGGTATACGTGAGCACCCCTTAAAGTTGTCTCCTACTAGCTTTCCTCAGCCGGTGCTGAACATGGCGGTTCATCCTAAATCGCGGGCTGATTTGGACAAGATGAGTACTGTTCTACCTAAACTTTGCGAAGAGGACCCTACATTGAAGGTGCAACGGGAGGTTGAGATCGGCGAGATACTGCTTTGTGGGATGGGTGAGACGCATCTCGAGGTTGCTGCCGAGAAATTATCTAGCAAATATGGTGTAGAGGTCAATTTGGAATTGCCCAGAGTTCCGTATAAGGAGACCATAACGGTACCTGTTAAGGCGGAATACAAGCACAAAAAGCAAACCGGTGGCCATGGTCAATATGGTCATGTTTTTCTGGAGCTGGAGCCTTTGCCCCGAGGCTCAGGGTTTGAGTTTACTGAGAGGGTGGTTGGCGGGGCTGTGCCCAGAAATTATATCCCGGCTGTTGAAAAGGGGGTCAATGAGGCAAAGGCTGAGGGTGTGCTGGCAGGGTATCCTGTGGTCGATATAAGGGTGACGCTTTATGATGGGAGTTCGCATCCTGTTGATTCATCGGACATGTCTTTTAAGATTGCCGGGGCGCAGGCACTAAAGAAAGGGCTAGCACAGGGACAACCAGTGCTGCTTGAACCGGTCATGAATATGACAATTACAGTACCGGAGTCGTTCACGGGCGACATAATTGGTGACCTCAATACCAAGCGGGCGCGTGTGCTGGGTATGCGACCAGCGGATAGCTTTAATGTTATTCAGGCACAGGCACCGTTGGCAGAGGTGCTGCGTTATGCAGTTGATTTGCGGTCAATAACACAAGGACGCGGCACATTCACGATGGAATTTAGCCATTATGAAGAGGTGCCGCATCAAATAGCGCAGAAGATTATAGCACAACGCACTCGACCTCAATAGGCTATCGAATGCTGCTGTATTTTCTATTTTGAAGCCTTTTGTTTTAGCTGGCTAGTAGTTCCTTTATTTTTTCAGTGAATGCTGGCAGGACTTGCTTCCAGTCACCCACTACACCAAACCTGGCTTCTTTAAATATGTTGGCTTCAGGGTCTTTGTTGATAGCCACAATGTTCTTGGCTCCAGAGCACCCGGCTATATGCTGGCTGGCTCCAGAGATACCCACGGCGATGTAGAGTTCGGGTGTGACGATCTTGCCAGTCAAGCCAATCTGTATGGTCTCCGGTACCCACTTATTGTCACATGGAGGTCTAGAAGCTCCTACTGCCCCCTTAAGCAATTTGGCGAGTTCTTCTAGTTGTTTGAAACCCTCGGGGCCGCCTATGCCTCTGCCCCCAGCGACTACTGCCTGTGCATCTTCCAGCTTTATTCCGACCACTTCCTCTTTAACTGTCTGTACAACTTTGGCTCTTATTTTTGCCGGGTCGATCTCTACTTTTAAGGGGATAATTTCGCCTTTTCTTGATGCATCGGGTTCTAGCGGTGTCATCGCTTTTTGTCTTACTGTTGCCATCTGGGGGAAAATTTCAGAGGTAAATGTGGCGCGGGCATTCCCACCGTAGACGGGGCGAGTTTGCTGGAGCAGCTTTGTCCCGGGGTCGATGCTGAGTTCGACACAGTCCATGGCAAGTCCTGTACCCAACCTGAAAGCCAATCTAGGAGCAAGGTCGCGCCCTATAGCTGTTTGCCCGAAAAGCAGAATGCGGGGCATGATATCTTTTGTTGCCTTTTCCATCACTGCGAGGTACGCATCTGTCTGATATTCCTTCAGCAGAGGGTCTTCCGCAATATAGACTTTATCTGCTCCGGATGATATGGCACCATTGGCAGCATCAGCTACCTTATCGCCCACCAAGATACAAATCAGTTCTTCTTTCAGTTCATCAGCCAGACGGCGACCGCAACCTAAAAGTTCTGCTGTAATCGAAGTTAATTTCCCGTCTGTAATCTCGCCGAACACTAAAACGCCTTTGTAATCAGCCATTGATAACCTCCTAATGCAATCTTTTTTCAGTACTAAATTAGTTTTGCCTCTCTAAGGCGTTGGGCAAGTTTTGCACCAGCTTCTGCTGGGCTATCTGCTTCTATAAGTTCGCACTTACCTTCCTTGACTGGTTGGAAGAGTTTGACGAGCTTGGTGCGTCGCCCTGCAGCGCCAACTTCTGAGGGGTTGACACCTATATCGGCTGGTTTCCACACGGTGGGCTGTTTTTTAGCAGCTGCCATTATACCCTTGAGGGTAGCATAGCGAGCTTCGCCAAGCTCATTGCTCACTGTTATCACTGCGGGCAGTGTGACTTCGATAACCTGGTAGCCATCGGGAATGACACGCTCTACCTTTGCCTTACCATCTATGAATTCGACATTTTTGGCTAGGGTGACGCAGGGGATACCGAGGATCTCTGCAATACCGCAACCGACCTGCCCAGCATCCCAATCGGCTGCTTGGCGACCACAAAAGATTAAGTCATATTCGCCTATCTTTTTAATTGCCATAGACAAAGCATAGGCGGTGGACCAGCTATCACCCTCTTCGAAAGCTGCGTCCTCCAGGAGAACCAGCTCATCGGCGCCCATGGAAAGCGGTTTTTTCACTACGTCGCGTAGCAGGTTGTTGCCGAGACTTATGACAGTAATTTTGCCTCCATGTTTATCTTTAATTCGCAGTGCAGCCTCAACTGCCTGTTCATCAAAAGGGCTGATAACCGGGGGTACTCCTGCAGGGGGGATAACTTTGTTGGTGGACGGGTCGATCTTAAAGCTAGCGGGTGGTGCCTCAGGGTCAATCACTTGCTTGCAGCAAACCACCATATTTGGCATTTTTCACCTCCTTAAAGATTTCTTTCCTTCGTGGCTGACCGAAGATTTACTTTAAGACAAATTTTGTTTTTTGTCAAATCTGGCTTTATGGAAAAGTAATCCTAGCCACCCTCTTTACTCCGCCTAAATCTGCAATAAAGTCGAGTGTAATAGCCTGAAAATTACCATGTAGTATACGAGCCAGGTCTTCATGTTGGTGCTGTCCTATTTCTAGAAGGAGGCAGCCTGCAGGGTTTATTTTCTGTTCCACCTGTGACAGCAGCTGTTGAATGAGTTCCAGACCGCTGTTACCGCCATTTAGAGCTATTTCTGGTTCGAATTCTCTGACTTCTGGTTCGAGGGTTGGTAGTTTCGTGCTGCTGATATATGGTAGATTTGCGACTATAATATCGACAGGGTGGGGCAGTGGCTCCAACAGATTGCCGTGGCAGAGGATGACCCGGTCGGAAACATTGTGGCGCTGGCAGTTTATGCTGGCGACTTCCAGAGCCGAGTGTGATATGTCTGTGGCGTAAACTCTGCAAGTTGGCAGGTTCGCAGCCAGGCTAATGGCAATGGCTCCACATCCGGTGCCAATATCAGCGATGGTCATTGTTTTTGTATGTGGGTTAGCTTTGCCTGTCGCGAATTCGATAGCGGTTTCTACAAGGAGTTCCGTCTCTGGGCGGGGGATCAGAACGCGTTGGTCAACATAAAAGTCCAGCCCGTAAAACTCCCTTTTGTTTGTGATATAGGCTAAAGGCTCGCGGCGGAGGCGCCGTTGTAAAAGTTCTTTCAGCCGTATCTCTTCTTTTTTAGTCAGCATCCGTTCAGGCGATGCATAAACTTCAGCTGCTGACAAGTCCGTAATGAATTGCAGCAAGGCTCTGGCTTCTATGTGGCTATCCTCGATGCCGTGGTCTTGCAAGATGTGTATAGAGCGGTGGAGGGCTTGTCTTAATGAAGTCATAGTTCCACCTTGGCAAGTTGTCTAACTTGTTCTTCGGTGGAGAGTGCTTCTATCAGTTCATCGAGTTCGCCGTCGAGAATGCGCGGCAGGTTGTGAAGTGTCAGATTTATACGGTGGTCTGTGACCCGGTCCTGGGGGAAGTTATAAGTTCGGATTTTTTCGGCTCGTTCGCCGCTACCGATTTGTGAGCGACGCTGGGCTGTGATCTCATCCATTTTCTTACGTTGTTCTCTATCGAGAAGGCGGGCACGGAGCACTGCCATGGCTTTCAGCCTGTTTCTCAATTGTGAACGCTCATCCTGGCAGGTTGCCACTATCCCGGTAGGCAGGTGAGTAATACGGACTGCAGTTGTTACTTTGTTTACATTCTGCCCCCCGGCTCCACCGCTACGGAAAAAATCTATCTTGAGGTCATCGGGATTAATGGATATTTCTACCTCTTCAGCTTCTGGAAGTACAGCGACGGTAGCTGTCGAGGTGTGGATTCGCCCCGATGCCTCGGTGACCGGGACTCTTTGGACTCTGTGGACACCGCGCTCATATTTCAGATGACTGAAAGCCCCCTTGCCTCTGATTTCGAAGACGATCTCTTTAAACCCACCAAGGTCTGTCTGGTTGCAATCGATGATTTCTGTCTGCCACCCCTTTTTCAGGGCGTAGCGACTGTACATGCGGAAAAGGTCAGCGGCAAAAAGGGAAGCCTCTTCACCGCCAGTGCCTGCCCTTATTTCCATGATAACATCTTTGTCTTGGTTAGGGTCTTTCGGAAGTAGCGAGAGTTTCAGGTCGTGGAGTACTTTCTCCTGTTGTTTTCTGAGGCTGTTTATTTCTTCTTTTACTAGAGCCACCATTTCTGGCTCCAGCCCATCGTTAAGCATTGCCTGAGTTTCTTCTAGACTTTTCACAATGGCTTTATAATGGCGATACCTCTCTACCACTTCCTCGATACTGGCTCGTTCTTGAGCTAATGACTGAAGGCGTGACGGATTGCTTGATACCTCGGGCTGAGCTATCAAGCGGTTCAACTCCTCGTAACGCTTTTCTATAGCTTCTAGCTTTTCAAACATGGCTTACGCTATTAAAATTATAGCATAGCTTCAAAATACGTGCGCTGGTACTTTTAGGTTCAGCATCTATTGACAGAAAGTCCGTGTTGGTGCATAATACGGTGCAAAAAAGAACAGCAGGGTGATTTTGAGGTCATATTTAGTATGGTGAAGATCCGACTACGGCGTGTGGGTTCAAGGAACCGTCCGCTATACAGGGTGGTGGTGGCTGACTCTAGGTCACCGCGTGATGGGGATTTTATTGAAGTTATCGGGCATTACAATCCGCTAACGGATCCAGAGACCTTTGTCATCGACAGAGAGAAGGCTCTGAAGTGGCTGAGTTCTGGTGCCAAGCCGACAGATACGGTTTTAAGACTGCTTGTCAAATCTGGGGTTATGGAAAAGGTCAAAAAGAATTAGCGAAGTATTAGATTGTCTGGAAAAGAACATCAATGTGTGGATAAATGACGGTTGAGGAGTTAGTGAGATGAAGGATCTTATCGAATATATTGCCAAGTCAATAGTCACTTTGCCTGAGGAGGTCCGGGTTACTGAAGAAGCTGACGATAAGAGCAGGGTTATTGTAAAACTGGAGGTGGCGGCAGCTGATAAGGGGAGAATTATCGGGCGTCAGGGGCGGGTTGCTGAGGCGATGCGGACGCTCTTAAGGGTGGTTGGGACCAAAGAGGGCGTGAGGACGCGGCTTGAAATATTATAGGTGCGATATCCTGGTCTGTTATGGACAGGGGTCGCGCTAGTTACAGGCAGCAGATATTGTGAGTTAGTGTTGTGGGGCGGGAGGAGTAGGTCTACGGCGTCTTTTTTCAGCTACCTTTAAGCGGGCAAGTGAGCGGCGCAGGGCGGCGTCTATTTGTGCCATATCGCTCCCGGGAGGGCGAGTCTTCAGCAATTGTTCGGCTCTACTTTTAGCTGCTTCAGCCCGCTCAATGTTGATTTCCTCAGCGCGTTCACAGGCATCTGCCAGGATTATGACCTTGTCTGGTCTTACTTCCAGGAAGCCGCCTGAGACAGCCATATATATTTCCTCACCGTCCTTTTTTATCAAGAGTTCTCCGGGTTTGAGGATTGTCATCAATGGAGCGTGGTGGGGTAGTATGCCAAGCTCCCCTTCAATTCCTGGAGCTACCACCAGGTTCACTTCATCAGAGAAGACCTGACGTTCTGCAGTAATGATTTCTAGTTTTATGGTTGGCATCAGGCTACTCCAAGTTTTTTGGCTTTTTCTACAGCCTCATCTATAGTTCCGACCATGTAAAAGGCGGCTTCAGGGAGATGGTCATGTTTACCTTCCAGAATTTCCTTAAAACCACGAACTGTTTCCTTAATCGGTACATATCTACCTTCAGTACCGGTAAAAGCTTCAGCCACGAACATGGGTTGTGAAAGGAACCTTTGTATGCGGCGTGCTCTAGCCACTGTGAGTTTATCCTCTTCACTCAGTTCTTCTATCCCGAGGATGGCAATTATGTCTTGCAAGTCTTTATAGCGTTGCAGGACGCGCTGCACTCCGTGGGCAACCTCGTAATGTTCCTCGCCTACAACTTTGGGGTCGAGGATTCGTGAGTATGAGGCTAAGGGGTCTACGGCTGGATAGATGCCTAATTCGGCGATTGACCGCTCGAGGGAGATCACGGCATCGAGATGACCAAAGGTGGTAACGATGCCAGGGTCAGTATAATCGTCAGCAGGCACATAGATAGCTTGAAATGAGGTGATGGAGCCTCTTTTTGTCGAGGTTATTCTTTCTTCGAGTTCACCTACATCGGTGGCTAATGTGGGCTGATAGCCAACGGCTGACGGCATGCGCCCGAGCAATGCCGAGACCTCCATGTTGGCAAGTATATAGCGGTAGATGTTATCGATGAATAACAGGACATCTTGTCCTTCTGCTTCGCGAAAATACTCTGCCATGGTAACCCCGGTCAGACCAACGCGGGCGCGTACTCCGGGTGGTTCATTCATCTGTCCGAAGACGAGCATGGTTTTATCGAGTACGCCAGAGCGTTTCATCTCCAACCACAGGTCGTTTCCCTCCCTAGACCTTTCGCCGACACCGGCGAATACTGAGTAGCCACCATGGGCTGTGGCGATATTGTGGATCAGTTCCATGATTATGACCGTTTTCCCTACGCCAGCGCCGCCGTAGGCTCCGATTTTGCCACCTTTGGTGAAGGGGGTAATAAGGTCTATCACTTTGAGACCGGTTTCTAACATCTGCGTGGTGGTCTCCTGTTCTTCAAGTGGTGGGGGTGGACGGTGTATCGGTAAACGCTCAGTTGTCTCAACAGGTCCGAGGTCGTCTAGAGGTTCGCCGAAGACGTTGAATAGTCTACCCAGTGTAGCTTTTCCCACAGGAACAGTTATGGGGGCTCCAGTATCTATAGCTTCGACTCCTCTCTGGAGACCGTCTGTGGGACAGAGGGCAAGACAACGGACCCAGTTATTGCCCACATGGTGCTGGACTTCAAGGACGATTTTCTGACCGTCCTGGTTTATTTCGATGGCATTATAAATTGACGGTAATTTGTCTGGTGGAAACTCGATATCAACTACTGTTCCGATCACCTGGACTACTTTGCCTTTGGTCACTTGCCACCTCCTTTAAGAGTGCAAGGCTTCAGCGCCTCCTGTGAGGTCGAGAAGTTCCTTGGTTATCATTTCCTGTCTTGCTTTGTTCAGGACGAGAGTTAGTTCTTGAATAACCTGATTAGCGTTGTCTGTGGCATTGCGCATAGCTACCATGCGTGCGGACTGTTCGCTAGCAATGGCTTCGAGTATGGCATGATACACAGTCATCTCGATGAACCGGGGTAGAAGTTCATTCAGGACAAAGCTGGGGTCTGGTTCATATATATACTCTGCGGTCTGCGTTTTAGGCAGTATTGCTGGCTCGACCGGGAGCAAGGGTTCGATGGTTGGGTTCTGCACCATTGTGGTAACAAATCTCGGGTAAGCCAGATATACTTGGTCAACATGCCCGGTGGTGTAATCGTCGATTATGATGTGGGATATAGGAAGCGTGTCGAGCAATGAAGGGCGATCACCGAGGTTTGTGAATTCAGCTCGGATATCGAGGTGATTGCGGTGCATGAAGTCTCGCCCTTTACGTCCCACGGTGATGATAGTTACCGGTGTTTTTTTCTCGAGCACAAAGTTTGCGGTGAGACGGTTCATATTTGTGTTCAGCCCACCGCATAAGCCGCGATCGGTTGTGATATGGACAATTGCAATTTTTTTGGTCGGTCTTTTTTCAAGCAATGGATGGAAAGCCCCATTTTTTGAGGCTGCAGCTGCCAGGTCGGCAATGACCTGGCTAATCTTCTCGCTGTACGGTCGTCCTGACAAGGCTTGTTCCTGAGCGCGCCTCATTCTGGCTGTGGCTATCATTTCCATAGCCCGTGTGATCTTGGCTACGTTCTGGACGCTACGAATACGTCGGCGCAGAAGACGAGGGCTGATCATGTCAATAACTCACAGTTTGTTTAAATGCCTCGATTGCCTTCTTTAAAGCTTCTTCGACATCAGGTTTTATCTCTTTGTCAGTAGTAATCCGTTTGCTGATTTCTGGATAGTTAGTTTCCATGAAGTTGTGGAAGTTCTGTTCAAAGGAGGCGATTTTGCTCACGGGGACGTCATCCAGATAGCCATTTACAGCGGCGTACAGGATGGTGACCTCCTTGTCCAGAGGCATCGGTACGTATTGTGGTTGCTTAAGTACCTCTGTGATGCGTTGTCCACGCTCTAATTGAGCTCTGGTTGCTTTATCCAAATCTGCGGTGCCGAACTGGGCAAAAGTTGCCAGCTCGCGGTATTGTGCCATTTCAAGTCTCAGCTTGCCGGCTACTTGTCTCATCGCCCTTGTTTGAGCATTGCCTCCCACTCGTGATACTGAGAGTCCGGCGTTTAGTGCAGGGCGAATGCCGGCGTTGAACAAGTCAGTCTCTAGATATATCTGCCCATCGGTGATCGAGATAACATTGGTTGGAATATAGGCAGCAAGGTCACCTGCCTGAATTTCAATAATGGGCAGGGCAGTGAGAGAGCCGCCTCCATACTCTGGTGCTAGTTTAGCAGCACGCTCCAGCAGACGGCTGTGCAGGTAGAAGACATCGCCAGGATAAGCCTCTCTGCCAGGTGGGCGTCGTAATATGAGTGAAATCTGGCGGTAAGCCCAAGCGTGTCTGGTCAAGTCGTCGTAGATAATCAGCGCATCTTTACCTTGCTCCATGAATTCCTCGCCGATGGCGCAGCCTGAATAGGGCGCCAGATATTGCAACGGCGCCGGGTCGGAAGCAGTAGCTACTACCACCACTGTGTGCTCCATAGCACCGTAACGCTTGAATATGTCTATCACCTGAGCTACCTTGGATGTCTTTTGTCCAATGGCAACATATATACAGATAAGGTCGCCGCCCTTTTGGGCGATTATGGTATCTATGGCTATGGCTGACTTACCGACTGAGCGGTCACCTATTATTAGTTCGCGCTGCCCCCGTCCGATAGGGATCAGTGCGTCGACTATTTTTATGCCGGTGTGGACTGGCGTGTTAACTGGCTGTCTCATGACCACGTTAGGTGCCACTCTCTCCACAGGGCGGGTTTTTGTAGCTTTGATGGGTCCCAGTCCATCCAGTGGATTGCCCACAGGGTCAATAACTCTTCCTATCAACTCCTCGCCTACTGGTACTTCAACTACTCTGCCGGTGCTTTTTACCTCGTCCCCTTCTTTAATCTGGCTGCAGTCACCGAGGACGACAGCAGCGACGCAGTCCTCTTCGAGGTTGAGGGCTAAGCCCATGATGCCATTCGGGAATTCGAGTAGCTCATTGTACTTAGCACCGTGAAGCCCCTGAATACGAGCTACCCCGTCACCGACTTCGATCACAGTGCCCACATCAACCATGGTTACTGTAGTGCCGAACTGCTTGATTTGTTCTTTAATTATGGAGACTATGTCTCGTTCTCTAGTTGTCATACTACCCTCCTGAGTGGCATCATCTTCTGGCTCCGATTAGATTTTTCCTTAGAGCTTGTAATCTGGTTCGGATGCTGCCGTCGATTAAGCTGCTATTAACCCTGGCGATGAAGCCCCCGATAATTTCAGGGTTCACCTCCAAGGTCAAGACCACCTTCTCTCCAATCACAGATTCCAGATATTGCCTAATATTTTCTTTTTCTATCTCGGTAAGTGGAGTGGCGGTGATAACTTCAGCGTGCTTTATTCCATATTGCTCATTGAGCAACTGTTCGTAAGCCTGAATGACCTGATCGAACTCTCTGAATTTCCCTTTAGCTATAAGTAGGTAAGCAAGATTTAGAGGTAGCTGACTTGTTTTTGCCAGTCTCTCACGCAAGAGTTTCATTTTAAGTTCCGTAGAGATTTTTGTGTTCTCTATAAATGACACGATTTCTGGGTCTGTAGCCAGTTGTGCAATTTCTTTTAACTCCGAGCGCCATTCCTCGAGCTTGCCGTTTTCTTTAGCAAGCTCGAAGATAGCCTGAGCACAGCGCTTGGCAAAAGTTGTTACCATAGATTACCTTATGCTGGTTATTTAAGTAATGTGCTTTCTTTAAGGGTCTGTTCGATTATCTTTCGGTGCCTCTCTTTATCCAGTGTCTCCTTGATCACCTTTTCCGCAGCCAGGACTGTTATATCAGCGAATTCGCGACGCAGTTCATCAATCACCCTGTCACGCTCTTGCTGTATTTCAGCGCGCGCCTTGATGATGATAGCTTCAGCTTCTTTACGAGCACTTTCCTTAGCTTCCTCTCTAATCCTTTCTCCTATCTGGGCTGCTTGGGCGATGATGGCTTGCCCTTCCTGGCGTGCCTTTTCTAGCTGTGCCTTTATCTCCTCTTCGCTGCGTGCTGCCTGTTGCTTGATCTGCTCGGCTTGTTCCATAGCATCCCTGATTCGAGCCTGCCTCTCATCAAGCATTCTGAGTACCGGTCTGTAGAGGAGGATACTCAAAAGCACGAACAGAATGATAAAATTTACTAAGAAAGCTAGTAGAAGCGGCAGATTTATTCCAATACCTTCCATCTCGCTCCGTTTTGAATTTATTTCGACATTTTAGCCTTCTGGTATAAATGAACCGATGATAAATGCCGTAATAAGGAGACCGGCGAAGACTATTGCGCCAACTATTACGGCTCCGATGATGACGCTAAGAGAAGTTGGCAAATTCCCATTTTCCATATCAGCCTTTCCTCCATCTTGTCCAGTGGTTTGATTAGACAACTATAGCCAGGATTATGGCTGTGATCAGAGCGTAAATTCCGATAGCTTCGGCTAAGGCGCCAATTAAGATCATGTTGGTCAGGATGGGTCCTCTGGCTTCAGGGTTGCGCCCCAGGGCTTGCATGGCACCGAAGCCGATGAGCCCAAGACCCAGTCCTGGACCCAGGAAACCCAGCCCTGCGGCTAGTCCCACAGCCAACATCTTCATTGCATCAGCTTCCATTTGTAAACCTCCTTTTTAAGAATGTTCCTCCTCAGTGTGAGGGGTTAAAGCAATAATGCCGAATACTAATGTAAGTCCAGCAAAGATAAGCGCCTGGATGAACCCGATGAGTAGTTCCAGTCCGTAGAATGGGATGGTGGCAATAAAGGGGACTAGAAAACAAACGACAAGAAGCAGTATTTCACCTGCTGTCATGTTGCCAAAAAGACGGAAGGTAAAGCTTATAATGCGGATGAAGTGGCTAAATACTTCGAGGAAACCGACAAACAGGTTGATGAAGCCGAAAGCGATGCCCGTGATAGCAGGTCTGATTTTTCCTTTAAATAAGTTTACGAGACCATCGCGCAATTGGCCAAGATTGAAGAAACTGTTCAGGTAGCGGAAAAACCCTAGAGATTTCAGCCCCCAGTATTCTACGAACAGGAAGGATACGAGAGCTATAGATAAAGGAACATTTATATCTGTGTTCGCAGCACGGAAGAGTGGCACAAAAGCACCGGTGCTTTCTTTAATACCGATGGTACCGAAGAAGGGGAGTAGGGCCATGTAAGCATTGGTGATGACGTAAAGGAATATGGTTGCCACTACGGGGAAAAGAGTCCGGGCGTTCTTTTCTCCTGCTGCCCCTTGGATAAAGTTGAGCAGACTTTCCACGATTAGCTCGGCAAAGTTCTGAAGTCTATCTGGAACCAGCTTCATCTTGCGGGTGCAGAATGCGAAGATAGTAACCAGCACAACTATGGTAAGCCACGATGCGAGGAGTGTGTTGGTGATGGCAAACACTTCGTTTATATGAAGGACCTTTTCTGAGGGTAATTCTACATGGGGCTTGGGGACACCCAGAGCGCTGGGCGCTTGGATGCCGAACAGTTTAGAGCCTATGGGACCGATAATAAACCCGAGGACTAACAATATCAAGAGAATTAAAACTACCCCGGCTAGTATTTTGAAAGAGCAGCCAAGTCCCATATTCATGATGTTTTCTCTTTACTTTTACTTTTCTCGCTCTCTCTTTGTTCCAAATAGAATTGTCGAAGCATGCGGTAAAGACCGTAAAATGCAGTTACTGTTCCTATTGCGAATCCCACTAGGGTAAGCAGGGGGCGCGTATCGAAAACCTCCGGTCGGTCGAGCCAGAAGCCGACGCCGGTTGGGATCGCCAAGCTGAGAGCTACATACCAACCAACGCTAAAGAGGAACCACAGCGGGCGCACCCATTCTTTTGTCTCCCGATCTTTTTGCCCGCCTTTTCCGTTCAAGCCACAATCCCCTCCTCTAACTAACGATACTGACATCATCTTTCTGACTACCTGTACACTTAGGTATTTCGGGCTTGGGAGTTTACTTATCAGTAAAGCTCTGCTGTGCCCAACCACCTTTAGTTTACCAGATAGCCACGATTCTTCATCGGACTTAAGCCTGATTTTCTGTTTGTACTAGAGGGAAGCCAGCTTGCACGGGCAAGCCGGTTATCTGAGAACGGAGTTGTTCAGGATTTGCGCTTGCCTAAGTCATCCAGGTCAAGGGTATTGATAAAGTCGTAAAATGCTGATAACTTTTTGAGTTCTTGCTCGTCGACTTTACTACTGTCCTCTGCTTTATCCTTATCGCTAGTTCTATCTGCCAGTATAGGCTTCCCGGTCTCGCGATCGAGAAAGATGCCGGCTTTATCTAAGACTGATTCTTCCACGAAGATAGGTACGGTGGCTCTAACCGCTAGAGCAATGGCATCGCTGGGACGAGAATCGAGTTTCATCTTGCTAAGTAGCCATTCCTTGCTGTTTTCGCGGGAGCAAACTTCAAAAATTAGACCGTGTTCTGTTGCTATCTCCAAGAAGCGGTGGTCTTTCTCCTGCCACTGGTTGATTATTTTACCTTTATACCCTCTACCCTGCCAGGTGATGGATATCGGGGTTTCCTGGTCGTATCCACGGTGTGCACTGCCTTCACGGGCGAACTTTATACCCACGGGGCTGGGGCTCTCGGTAGGCTCGAAGATAATCTGGGCATAGAATGTATCGGCACGGAGGTCGTTGACCACAATCCTGCTGACTGTAGTTTCTGAAGCTGCTTCCAGGGCGAGTATGGCGTTTCTGAGCAGGTCATGCGTCATCGGGCGTGCTAGGTCAACATTTTGCAGTTTTAGTGAAATGGCATCTGCTTCTGCCGGACCGATCCAGATGGGGAGATAGCGGTCTGACCTCTTCTCTTTCAGGATCACCACATGCTGGTAATTCATCAGACTTACCCTAATGCTATCGATGGTCATTTCGATCATGCTCGTGCCTCCCTCTCTGCTACGAAAATCATTCTACTGCATCAGACATTGGGTGTCAATTTAGGGAAATGAGATAGGTCGATGTGGCACTTTTCTCAAATTAGTAGTACCGTTTGTTTCACGCGGGTGCTATTGCGTAAAATAGGGTGCACTGGGATAATACGGAAATTGCGGTGGGAATATTATGAAGGCACTGGTGCAGCGTGTAACGAAAGCTTCGGTGGCTGTTGACGGCGGCGTGGCAGGCGAGATAGGGCACGGGTTAGTGGTGTTTGTAGGCGTGGCTAAAGACGATGGCGAGAGAGACGCTGTCTATCTGGCGAACAAAATAATTAACCTGCGCATTTTCTCCGATGATGCGGGTAAATTCAATCTTTCTTTACTTGACATAAGAGGAGAGCTGTTAGTAGTCAGTCAATTTACTTTACTTGCTGATGTCCGCAAAGGTCGCAGACCAAGTTTTGAAGAGGCAGCACCACCGGAGCAAGCAGAGCCGCTGTTTAATTCTTTTGTTAATTACCTCAAGAGCAGTGGTCTGAGGGTGGCGACAGGTCGTTTCCAGCAGCATATGCTGGTGGAAATACATAATGATGGGCCGGTAACAATAGCCCTGGATAGCAAAGATAAGGTGTCATAAGTTATTTTCGATGATTTGCTTTAGCAATTAATTGCAAAAATTCCTAAGAACTGCTATAATCAGAGGCGATATGAGCTGCGGACAAATACTCAGAGGTATGGGTTATCGGTTAACGCCGCAGAGAATGATGGTGGTAGAAGCGCTTCACAGTGCTGACAAGCACGTGAGTGCCGAAGAAATTTTTGCTCAAGTACAAGCCAGATATCCATACGCTAACATTTCGACAGTCTACCGGACGCTTGACTTATTGGAGGAGCTGGGGCTGGTTGCCAAAGTTGCGCTGGGCGATGGGTGTGTCCGTTTTCATCCTGTAGATAAAGGGCGTCACCATCATCTGGTATGCCAGAAGTGTCAGACGATAATCGATGTGCCAGAAACCGCGCTGGTGCCGCTTGCCGAAAGCCTGGAAAGGGAGTACGGGTTTAAGGCGGAACTGCGGCATATAGCACTCTTCGGTCTGTGTGCCAAGTGCAGAAAGGAAAGCCTGAGTTAATCACGCAGATATGCAGATTTTATATTTACAGGGCTAACTGCAATCAATTGTAATTGCATTTTGTTTGAGAGGGGGCAGCATGCATATTCCAGATGGTTTTATAAGCACTCCGGTGGCGGTGGGGGGGATTGCAGTGGCTGCTGGGGCAGTCGGTTATGCTGTCAAAGCGACTAATAAAAAGCTAGGTGAGAAGCAAATCCCGCTGATGGGGGTTCTGGCAGCATTTATTTTTGCTGCGCAGATGTTGAATTTTCCCGTAGCAGGTGGCACCTCTGGACATTTTGTTGGTGCCGCGCTGGCGGCGATACTACTGGGACCATGGGCTGGGGTTTTAATAATGACCTGCGTACTAGCGGTACAGTGCGTGGTTTTTCAAGATGGTGGTCTTCTTGCCCTTGGTGCCAATATTTTTAATATGGGAGTCGTTGGTTGTTTTTTGGGATATTATGTGTACCGTGGTGTGAATGCGGTCACGAGTCGTAGCAAGACTGGAATTTTAATTGGAAGCGGTCTCGCCGGTTGGGTGTCAACTGTTGCTGCAGCCATCTTCTGTGCACTTGAGCTAAGTATATCAGGCACGGTGCCTTTGCATGTGGCATTGCCGGCAATGGGTGGGATCCATGCGCTTATTGGTATTGGAGAGGGTCTGATAACGGCGGCGGTGATGGCGTTGGTGGTAGCTACGAGACCAGACCTTTTAGGATTGCAAACTCAAAAAGCCTAGTTAAGGAGGTTAGAAAATGAAGTTTCAATGGTGGCATGGTGCTCTAATTGTAGCTTTTGTCTTAGCGCTTTTGTCGCCTCTGGCATCTTCGTCTCCTGACGGGTTGGAGAGGGTGGCTGAGGACACAGGCTTTCTGAGTGCAGCTCGCGAAGGCTTGTACGAATTGATCCCCGATTATGTTATGCCTGGGGTCAGCAATGAGGCGCTGGCTACCATTGTTGCCGGTATAATTGGCACAGCATTTTTGTTTGGTATAGGGTATGGGATCGCTAAGTTGTTAAAGGCAAGAGGTGGAGCATAGTTTTATCGATCAATACTCCGAGCTAAATAGTTTTATGCACAGGCTTGACCCTCGAACCAAGCTGGTTGTCAGTCTGGCATTTATTTTAGCAGTGCTGCTTACCCCGCCGGGGGAATGGCGTATTTTTGCAGTATACCTGTGTATCATAGTCGGGCTTTTTGCTTTTTCGAAGTTGCCACCTCTTTATGTTTTGAAGCGCTCGCTTGTCATCATCCCTTTCGTGCTACTGGTCAGCATTTTTATCCCGTTTTTTAAGGAAGGCGAGATAGCTGGCAGCTATAATATCTGGCTCTGGAAGGTATCGATAACTTATGACGGACTTTTCATGCTGGCAAATATATTGACAAAGGCTTGGCTTTGTATTTTAAGTCTCATTTTGTTATCATCTACCACGAAGTTTTCTAATTTGCTTGAAGGCTTGCGTCAGCTCCATGTTCCTCGGACGCTGGTGCTCATTCTCTCTTTTATGTATCGTTATATTTTCGTCCTCACGGATGAAGCACTGAGGATGCAGCGTGCGTACCAGAGCCGCAATGTCGGTGGCAGTCTACTGCATAGATTGAAGGCGTTTGGTAACATGATCGGGGTGCTTTTTCTACGGAGCTATGAGCGAGCAGAGAGGATTTACATGGCAATGTCATCGCGGGGGTTTGATGGGCAAATTCGGACGCTGAGCGGGTTAACTTTGCAGAGAGCCGATGTCTATTTCGGTGTAGCTTTTGGCATCATGCTCGTTTTGCCCCATATCATACCTTGGTGAACTGGGATGCTGAACAAAGTAATCGAGATTAGGGATTTATCTTTTACCTACCCAGATGGTACTGTTGGACTGAGAAAAATCAGTTTCAGCGTGTATTCTGGAGAGAGTGTAGCCATAATCGGATCTAATGGGGCTGGGAAATCGACCTTGTTGCTTCACCTCAATGGCGTACTTCGTGGAAATAGCTTTGTGGAAATCTGTGGGATGCGTATTAAAGAAGAGAACCTGAGGGAAATAAGAAGGAGGGTGGGGCTTGTATTCCAGGACCCGGACGACCAATTGTTTTCCCTAACGGTTTTTGATGATGTAGCCTTCGGGCCTGTGAATATGGGTTATCCCGAATCGGAGGTGATAGAGCGTGTGGCTAGGGCGCTGGAGTGGGTGAACATGAAGGGCTATGAGAAAAGGTCACCACACCATTTGAGCGTTGGTGAAAAGAAGCGGGTAGCGATAGCTAGCGTATTATCTCTCGCCCCTGAGGTCCTGGCACTGGACGAACCAACGAGTAATTTAGACCCCAGGAGTAAGTGGTCGCTTGTAGCGTTGCTAAAAGGGCTTCCTGTGACAAAGATAATTGCGACCCACGACCTCGATTTGGTGCGAGCTTTGTGTCAGCGGGTTGTGGTTCTAGATAATGGGGCAGTGGTGGCTGACGGGACAACAGATGCGATACTCAATGACATCTCGTTACTGAGAGCGCATGGGCTAGCACCTGAAATTTAGAGCAGTTCCAGGCTAATATCCAGGGCTTTTGCTGAGTGAGTGAGGGCTCCGACCGATACCATATCCACGCCAGTTTCGGCGATTGCCCTAACTTTATCCAGTGTGACCCCTCCAGATGCCTCTACAAGGGCGCGACCTCGTATAAGTTGTACGCTTTGTCGCATGTCTTCTAGGCTCATGTTATCCAGCATTATAATGTCGGCGCCGGACTCAGCAGCCTCAGCAGCTTCTTGAGGTGTTCTAACTTCGATTTCGATTTTCAGCCCCGGTGGTGCCTTTTGGCGAGTTTCGGTGACGATTTTTTTAATACTCCAGCCCTTGCGGCGGAGTATTGCCAGGTGATTGTCTTTTATCAAGATACCATCGCCAAGGTGCATACGATGATTTCTGCCACCACCAACTCGAACAGCGTATTTCTCTAAAGAACGTAGACCAGGGGTAGTTTTTCGGGTATCAGTTATCACAACCGGTAGCCCTTCAATTGCATGGACATAGCGGGCTGTCTCGGAAGCAATGCCGCTCAAACGCTGTAAGAAGTTCAAAGCCAAGCGCTCGGCCTTTAAAATACTGGTCACTTTCCCTTCGATTCTTGCTATCACATCTCCAGGCTTGACTTCAGTTCCGTCTTTAGTAATGATATCGACCTTAAGTCCGGGATCGACTTTTAGAAAGACCCTTTTTGCTATTTCGGTCCCGGCGACGATACCATTAGCCTTAGCTATAATTGATGCAGCACCGTGTTCGGATTCAGGTATCAGCAAGTCGGTGGTGATATCTCCGTGACCGAGGTCTTCATCAAGCGCTTGTTCGATTAGCTGTTCGGTTTGTCTGGCATTCACAGCTTTTATTGCTGGCGTTTGTTATTGTTTTCCAGCTCTTGCAAAATCATATTAACACAAGCTGATATTGCTTTTCTAACCGGTGTGGTACATTTTTCGCTAAAGGTGGTGACATCCGCGGCTTCAATGGCATAGACAATGATTTCTGAAGGTAAATTGAGTCCTAGCTTGTGTCCCAGTTCAAGGGCTGTTCTAAAGTCAATGCCATGCGGTGAGGTTATGTGCTCTGCGGTGTCGAAAGCCTCCGGTGTCAGTTTGTAGATTTGTCCGGGTGTACCCCCCACTGTCTGGATGGCGTCTATAATGATAGCCTTGTCATAACCTGTGAGAAAATCGAGCAATGACAAACCCGCTGTCGCCGTCTCGAGGACCGTTACATCAGGGCGATCGAGCTCTTCTTTTAACCTTGCAGCCACACATATCCCGGCTCCGTCATCGCTGAGGAGCGGGTTGCCTATTCCCAGTATCAGTATCTTCTGTCTCTTGCCCACATATAAAGTTTAACTCTGGATTTCACAGGCAAGAAGTACCTTTAGCGCTTCAGCCTTTCGACCACCTCGCCTTTGCTGTTATAGATTATTACCTCCATAGGTGCCTGCCCGGGCAGGGAGTGGGTTGCGCAAGCTAGGCAAAGGTCGTAGGGGCGCCATGCCATCTCTATGCGGTTGAGCAGTCCCTCGGTTATCTTCTTGCCCGGCTGGATAAGTGCCATGGCTGCTTTTTTGACGGACATGTTGACAGCAGCCGAGTTACCCACAGTGGCTACAATTAAGTTTGCCTTCTTAATAATGCCTTTGTCATCTGTGGTGTAGTGATGGATAAGCGTACCTCGTGGTGCTTCGACAATACCGACTCCTTCATCGGGGGTAGCTGTGGGTATGGTGCGAATATTAGGGCTGGTGATTTCTGGATCCTTGCTGAGTTCCAGCAATCTTTCAGCGGCGTAGAGAAGCTCGACGAGGCGTGCCCAGTGCATGGCTAAAGTATGATGGACTGGCTTGCCACCGAGAGTAGAGTACATTTTTTCATAAGCCTCCTGGGCTAGAGGAGTTGCCATGCCATCGGCGGCGTTAAGCCGAGCGAGAGGTGCCACGCGGTAGACACCGCTGTCCTTTCCATCGACAAAACCCTTCCAACCAATTTTCTTAAGGAACGGGAACTTGATGTAGCTCCAGGGCTCGACGTGTTCAGCGATATGATCGAGGTATTCCCGTGGAGAGAATTTGGCGAATTCCTTTCCGTCCGGGTCGACTACCCTGACTTTACCATCGTAGAAGTTCACCTTATTCTTTTCGTCTACCAAGCCCATGTAGTAAGTACGGTGGGTGTACGCATCGCTCAGGATCATATCGACATATTCTTTGTTTTTTAGGACTATGTCATCAAACACCTTAAGAGATAGCTTGGCAAATTCCACGGAGTCTTTGGCGATTTGCTCGACTTCTTTTCGCTCCTCTTCATTAAGACCTTTGCTAATACCACCAGGTAGGCCGAAGACCGGGTGGACAGCTCTGCCGCCGAGCATGTGGATAATGTGGTGGTTTTGCATTCGTGCTTTAATGACTGCCCCACCCAGTTCCAGTCCTACTTTGTTGATGACCCCGATGATGTTGCGTTCAGCTACTGGGGCTTCAGGTCCCATGACAAAGTCTGGACCACCGAGAATATAGAAATGGGTGGTGTGGTCAGTGACGTAGAATGCGCTGTAGAACAGTTCACGCAGCTTTTTGGCTGGGCTTGGTGGGTCAACATGGAAGAGGTCATCAAGACATTTAGTGGATGCCATGTGGTGGGCTTCGGGGCACACGCCGCAGATACGCTGGGTTATCTGGGGTAGGTCTTCAGCTAGGCGCCCTTCGCAGAACTTTTCAAAACCTCTTAGCTCGGGGACTTGGAAATAGACGTTCTCTACAGCGCCAGCATCGTTAAGGAAGATTTCTATCTTACCATGTCCTTCCAAACGAGTGATTGGGTCTATAGTGATTTTCTTCATTTTATCCTAGCCCTCCTTAGCAGCGAATCGGGTAGACTGTAGCGATAAAAGGTGCCTGCCGGGTCGCGGATGTCATCGATAATTTTCTGTATTTCTTCAGGGTCATTGGAATCAATTACCGAGGCGACTGCACTGAGAAGGTGCGCGCCTTGGTCGATCACGCCTTCCACCGGACCGTAACAGCCAGTGCAAGGCATATTAGCTTGAGGACAGGGCGCACCACAGCCGCCGCGAGTGGCGATGCCAGCACAGAGGAGTCCCTGCTCTAGCAGACACACTTCTGGCTCCGGTATGATTTCAAATGTGCGGTAAAATTTCTTTACTTTCTTCACATCTCTTTTCCGTGGGCAGTCATCACACACTGCTTTAATGCTATGGCTGATCACCGTACCTTTGGGGGGCAGTTTACCCTGGATCAGGGCTTCTAAAGCGAGCCAGGTTGTTTTTTCTTCCGGCGGGCAACCGGGGACGATATAGTCCACGTCAACGGTCTGCCTTAAAGTTTTGACTGTGTCATAGAATTCAGGAATTGTAAGCTCGCCTTCCGGGACCTTGACTTTTGTCTGCGGAAAGACCTTTTCCTTGTTATCTGTCGAAGGAGTTTCAACATAAGCCCGCTGGAAAATCAATTCCCGGTTGAACAGGTTTCCTAGTCCGGGTATACCGCCTCCATAGGCGCAGGAACCGTAAGCAATCATTATTTTGGACTTTTCCCGCAGCATCTTGGCGATGTGTTCCTGCTCGGAGTTCCTGATAGCACCGTTGAACAAACAGACATCTATGCTCTTATCGGGCATTGCCTCTATATCTTTGTATTTCACATCAATAGCCACGGGCCAGAAGACGATATCTGCGGCTTCAACTAGCTTTAGCAGTTTATCGCCAATCTGGAGTTGCGCGATTTCACAACCGCCGCAGCTGGCTGCCCAGTAGAGCGCCACTTTTAGTTTAGCCATGCTTTGCCTCCTTGGAGTTCTTCTTGAAAGGACCTAAGGCTCTGACCTTCTCGGTCATCTCATCGACGATGGCGACAAAACGGTCACCTTCGGATGCTGATACCCAGTCAAGTCGTACTCGGTCCTCTTCGATCCCCATCTGGGTGAGCATTTTCTTAAGCAGGGGGATACGGCGCGCTGTCTTGTAGTTACCTTCTACATAATGACAGTCACCAGGGTGACAGCCCAGGACGAGAACGCCATCAGCCCCCAGTTCGAAGGCTTTGAGGATAAAGGTTGGCTCTACCCTGCCACTGCACATTACTCTAATGATGCGGACATTCGGCGAGCATTTCATCCTCGCCGTGCCTGCCAGATCGGCTCCTCGATAGGAGCACCAGTTGCAGCAAAAGCCGACTATTTTTGGTTCGAAGTTGTTCATACTAATACCCCCTCGATTTCTGCCATTATTTCTTCTGTAGTGAAATGTTTATGAGAGATTGCCGCGCTGGGACAGGCAGCAACACAGGTGCCACAACCTTTGCATAATGCCTCGTTGATCCTGGAGACCTCTTTGTCCTCAATAAATTCAATGGCGTTGTAAGGACAAAGGAGGTTGCAGATCCTACATCCGGAACATTTTTCTTCATCGATAACGGCTATGGCAGCTTCAAGCTCCACCTTGCCCTTGCTAATCAAGCTTAACACTCTGGTAGCTGCTGCTGAAGCCTGGGCTACCGTGTCTGGAATGTCTTTAGGACCCTGACAGCAGCCAGCTATGAAAATGCCATCTGTCATGGTAGCCACAGGGTCTAACTTAGGATGTCTTTCGATAAAGAAACCATCGGCGCCCTGACTGATGCGGAACAGTTGGGCTATCTGTTTAGCATTAGAGCGTGCCTCGAGCGCTATGCAGAGGATAACCATATCTACAGGGACACGGATGACCTGTCCGAGCAGGGTGTCTTCGCCACAGACGACGAGTTTGCCCTTTTCTTCATTTGTTATTGCCCTATCGGTGACCTCAGCCACCTTGCCGCGGATAAACTTGACGCCTTCTTTGGACAGTCTCTCGTAGAACTCCTCGTAGCCTTTGCCGAAGCAGCGCATGTCGATATACATCTGGTACACATCGGCGCTGGTCTTCTCTTTGATGAGGTGAGAGTATTTGAGGGCGTACATACAGCATACTCTGGAGCAGTAGCGATGGTAGTTTTCATCGCGGCTGCCCACGCAGTGGATGATGGCAACGCTTTTCGGCTCAGAGCCATCCTTCAGGACTATTTTGCCTCCTGTGGGACCGGCAGCATTGCACAGTCTTTCGAACTCCAAAGCAGTATAGACATTGGGAAAGCGCCCGTAACCATATTTGACGATGGGTGTGGGGTCAAAGGGGTCGTAACCTGTGGTAATGATGATATTTCCCACTTCGATCTCGACGATTTTATCTTGCTGTTCAAAGTCAATAGCGCCTCGTTCGCAGAATTTCTCGCAGGCGCGGCACCTTCCTCTAAGAAAGTAAACGCAATGTTCTTTATCTATCACAGGGATATTGGGGACCGCCTGCGGGAACGGCGTATATATGGCTTTGCGCTCTCCTAGCCCCAGGTCAAACTCGCTGGGTGCTTTCCATGGGCATTTTTCCATACAAACTCCGCAGCCGTTGCATTTTTCTTCGTCGACGAAGCGGGCTTTCTTATGGACTTTGACTTTGAAGTTGCCGATGAAACCGGAGACATCTTCGACCTCGCTGTAGGTCATCAATTCGATGTTGGGGTGTGAACCTGCTGATGTCATTTTCGGGGTGAGGATGCAGGCGGAACAATCAAGTGTGGGGAAAGTCTTGTCGAACTGTATCATATGCCCGCCAATGCTCGGGTCTTTTTCCACGAGGTAGACTTTGTGTCCAGCATCAGCTATTTCAAGGGCAGCTTGGATGCCGGCAATGCCGCCACCCACGATAAGAGTAGCTGGATTGACTGGAACGTATTTTGTCTCTAGTGGCTGGTGATAGCGGACTCTTTTTACTGCAGCGCCCACCAGCGCCTTTGCCTTTTCTGTGGCTTTATCATGGTCTTCAGTAGTCCAGGAGCAGTGTTCCCTGATATTCGCCATTTCGAACAGATACGGGTTTAGACCAGCCTCCTGTACAGCATGTCGAAATGTTGGCTCGTGGAGCAAAGGTGAACAGGAAGCGACTACCACCCGGTTAAGTCCTAGGTTTTTAATATCCTCCTTTATCATATTTTGCCCGGGATCTGAGCACATGAATTTATATTCACGCGCTACTACTACCGAATCCAGTGTTTTAGCGAATTCCACCACTTGTTGCACGTTGACGACGCCAGCTATATTCGAACCACAATGACAGACGTACACACCAATCTTCGGTTTCTCCATTGTGTCTCCTCCTTTAGCTTGCCGTGATTTCATCACAAAGCCTCCGCGACTAGCTCGGAGAGGTCTTTTATTTCGAGCATTTCACTCTTGCCGGTGGTAAGCACGGCATCGTTAAAGTTTGCCATGCAGTAGGGGCAACTGACAGCAAGTATTTCAGCCCCTACTTCAGCCGCTTGCTCGAGCCTCAGCTCGGAGAACCTCTCTCCTTTCTTGGTCTCCATCCATAACCTTCCGGCACAGCCACCGCAGCACAAAGAGTATTCACGGTTATCACGCATTTCCTCGAATTCGATGCCAGGGATGCTAGATAAAACTCGTCTGTTTTCGTCATATACTTTCTGATACCTGCCAAGGCAACAGGAGTCATGATAGGTTACCTTTTTGACCAGCGGCTTTGAAAACTTTAGTTTTCCCTCTTGGATGAGCTGGTCGAGGTATTGGGAGAGATGAATGACCTCGTAGTTGCCACCGAACTCGGGATATTCATCCTTGAAGGTATGGTAACAGTGTGGCGAGGTGACCAGGATTTTCTTTACGCCAAGCTCGTTGAATATTTTCATATTGGTCTCGGCAAGTTTACGGAATAAGCCTTCGGCGCCAGCTTTACGAATGCTCTCGCCACAGCAGACTACACTGCTATCTGGTATGCCAAAATCAGCCTTCACCTTTTTGAGTATATTCACCGTGGCGACAGCAGCCCTTCTAGTGGGTGGGTCATAAGCCTGGTAGCAGCAGGGGAAATAAAGGATTTCGGTCCCCTTGGTGAAGGTCTTGACATCCAGGTCTTTAGCCCAGTCCATGCGTCTCTCTGGAGGCTCCCCTAAAGGATTGCCCACAGCCGAGATGTTCTTCTCGGAGATGCGCAATGAGTGTGGCACGATACCGGCACCGACTTCCATAATGACCCGCCTGATGGCTCGCATAAGAAGTGGCATTTGAACATCCCGGGGGCACCTTTCCACACAGAGATTGCAGGCGACACATCTCCATACCTCATCGTCTTCGAAGTCCACCACACCCAATTGTGCCTTGTGGATGAGCTTGCGAAGTGAGAAGCTGGTGACCCGGTTCCAGGGGCATATCCCGGTGCAGAGACCGCATTGGAAACACGACTTAAGGGCATCACCGCCCTCTTCGAGAATGATATCAGTGGTCTCTTTGGATGGTGTTAGCAGTTCGATTTCCATATGTCACCCTTCCTTTCTGCATTTAGCTCAATGATTTGGCTGTTGAAAAGCCGTCAAGATTATATAGCATGTTCAAGAGTGTTGCAAGAGTTTTGGGGGTGTAAGAACTAAAAATGGTCTATCCCCAAATGTCTTGGGGACGAAAGTAGGGTGCTTATTATTTGGTGTGTGGGCTGAGGTTCAGTGGTCCTAGTTTCTGTATCTCCTCGGTCATTTCGTCAACAATTTTGGCGAAGCGGTCAGCTTCTGAAGCTGATACCCAGTCAAGTCTCAGCCGTTGCTCTTCAATGCCGAACTGTGTAAGCAGCTTTTTCAGCAGTGGGATTCGTCGAGCCTCCTTTACATTACCTTCCAGGTAATGACATTCACCGGGATGTCAGCCGCAGACGAGGACACCGTCTGCACCCAGCTCAAATGCTTTGACTATAAGCGTTGGCTCGACGCGCCCGCTGCACATCACCCGGACTATACGCACATTGGGGGCATATTTTTTTCGTGATGTGCCAGCAAGGTCAGCGGCAGCATATGCACACCAGTTACACATAAAACCAACGATTCTGGGTTCAAAGCTCATGCTAGCACTCCTTCCAGTTCTGATATGATTTGCTCAGTGGTGAAGTGTCTGGCGGTGATGGCACCGCTGGGACAGGTGGCGGCACAGGTGCCACAGCCCTTGCACATAGCTTCATTTATAACTGAAACCTTCTTATCTTCGTCGAAAGAAATGGCATTGTAGGGGCAAATAGAGACGCAGGTCTTGCATCCCGAGCACAGCTTTTCATCCACGAAAGCCGTGGTAGGTTCGATTTCAACGCTACCCTTAGCGATGATCGCCATAGCACGGGCGGCAGCCGCTGAAGCTTGGGCAACTGTGTCCGGTATATCTTTGGGACCCTGGCAGCAGCCAGCGATAAGCACGCCTTCTGTGGTGGTAGCTACAGGGTCGAGCTTGGGATGTTTTTCGAGGAAGAAGCCATCGCGGCTACGGCTTATAGAGAACAACTTAGCTGTTTCGGCAGCGTCTGCTCTGGGTTCCAGGGCTACACTTAAGATAACCATATCCACAGGTAGACGACGCTGTCGACAGATGAGCGTATCTTCGCAAACAACGATTAGCTTACCCTGCTCTTCTGGAGTTTCAACGATATCGGTAACTTCACCGGCACGCCCGCGAATGAAGTTGACCCCTTCTTCCTGCAACCGATTGTAAAACTCTTCGTAGCCTTTGCCGAAGCAACGGAGGTCGATGTAGAGGTCATAAATCGTGGCATCGGGGATTTTTTCTCTTATTATATGGGCAAATTTAAGCGAGTGCATGCAGCAGACACGCGAGCAGTACTCGTGGTAGTTTATGTCGCGGCTGCCAATACAGTGAAGGATAGCGACGCTTTTAGGTTCTCTGCCGTCCTTCAGTACTATCTTGCCGTTCGTAGGACCTGAGGCGTTGGTCATTCTTTCGAACTGGAGGCTGGTGATAACGTTATCATATCTCCCATAGCCAAATTGTGTCATTGGTGCGGGGTCAAATGAGTCGAACCCTGTAGTGACTATTATACAGCCGACTTCTAACTCCAAAATCTGCTCGGTCTGCTCGAAATCTATAGCTTTGACCTCGCAGAACCTCTCACAGGCGCGGCATTTGCCTTTGAGGAAGTAGGTGCAATACTCGCGATCAATAACAGGGATATTAGGTACCGCTTGGGGGAAGGGTGTGTAGATTGCTTTTCTTTTGCCTAATCCGACATCAAATTCATTATCTACCTTTATAGGACATTTCTCCTGGCAGGTGCCACAGCCGGTGCATTTAGTCTCGTCAACGTAGCGCGGTTTCTTCCTTATTTTAACTTTGAAATTGCCAACGTAGCCTGAGACCTCCATTATTTCGCTGTAAGTCAGGAGTTCGATGTTTTTGTGTGACCCCACCGAGGCCATCTTCGGGGTCAGTATTCAGGCAGAACAGTCTAATGTAGGGAAGGTCTTATCAAGCTGTGCCATATGACCGCCGACAGAGGGTTCCCGTTCTACCAAGTACACCTTATATCCGGCGTCGGCGATTTCTAGAGCGGCTTGGATACCAGCTATCCCAGCTCCAACTACAAGAGTATTCGGGTTGACTGGAACCGTCTTTGTTTCTAACGGTACCTGGTGGACAACACGCCTTACCGCGGCGCTGACCAGAGCTTTAGCTTTCTCGGTTGCCTTAGCTTTGTCTTCGTGTACCCAGGAGCATTGCTCTCTAATGTTTGCCATCTCGAATAGGTAGGGGTTTAGTCCGGCATCGCTAATTGCTCTACGGAACGTCTGCTCATGCAAGCGGGGCGAGCATGAGGCGACCACGACGCGGTTAAGCCCAAGCTCTTTAATATCGTTTTTTATCAGTTCCTGTCCAGGGTCTGAGCACATGAATTTATAATTGCGGGCTACGGTGACAAAAGGAAGGCTTTTAGCAAATTCTGTAACAGCTTCAACATCTACTGTGCTTGCAATATTAGCTCCGCAGTGGCAGATATAAACGCCGATCTTGGGCTCCATAATATGCCTCCTTATGCTATTGCCAGCGCCTTTAGCACTTTTTCCGCGGACACGATATTCTGATGTAGTCCAAGGGTTTTACGGTCGATACCAAAGGCGATACCCATCAGCTGGGTGAAGAACAATACCGGTATATTAAATTTAGTCTTGAATTTTCTGTTTACTGCACTCTGGTAAGCATCAAGGTTTACTTGGCAGAATGGGCAAACAGTTACTATCAAGTCCGCACCGTTTGCCTGAGCGTTTTCCAGAAGTTTTCGGATGAGTCCGAGTGTAATATCCTGCTCTGACAGGATAAGCGAACCGCCACAGCAGCGAGCTTTCATGGGGTAAGGTACGACCTTAGCTCCTAGGTTCTCAGTAAGGCGGTCAAGTGACTGGGGATTTTCAAGGTCATCGAAGCTTGGCGCAGGGCGGATGACCTGGCACCCGTAATATGGAGCTACTTTGAGGTTGCCGAGGTCGACTTTTACGCGAGACTTTATTGCGTCAGCGGTAACATCGTTGGCAAAAACGTCGAGGATATGTCGGACTCTGATTGTGCCATGGTATTCTAAACCACCAGCGGCAAGTGCTTCAGTTATCTTCGCTCTGATCTCCGGATATTCCCTGAAATGCTGGTTCGTCCGGTTTAAGATGAGGTAGCAATCGCTGCAGGCGGCTACCAAATCGAAGCCTCTTTTTTCGGCAAGAGCCAGGTTCCGAGCACAGCAGCAAAAGGCAGCCAGTTCATCCACCACTGTGTATGGCGTAGAACCACAGCAATTCCAGTCGTCAAGCTCGATGAGTTCCACATCAAGAGCTTTGGCTACAGCCCGGGCTGAGGAATCATACATCGGAGTTTCTTCATGCATACAACAGCCAGGAAAATAGGAGTAGTATTTCATTATTTACAGTCCTCCCATAGCCTCAGCTTTATCAAGAATTGCCTTCAGTTGCTTCATTGGCTCGGGCTTTAACTTATGGGCTTTGATGGGCATGCGCCCGTGCAGCAGCAGATCCAAAGCCGGGCGTATCATCTTAAGCGGCTGAAGCAGGTTTGTCTGTAGAAAATATGCCATCATACAGCCTAAACGGGGTATCATGCCGAAAGCATGTACTGTGTCGCTAAATAGTCTGTAGAGCTTAGCAGTGGGGACACGAGGATTTGTGCGGTAGTGACGCATAGCCAGGTGTTCCAAAGCATGCATGATATAGGTGGGCACAATGCCTCGGGGGCAGCGGACTGTGCACATATAGCAGGAGAGGCAAAGCCACATAGAGTTGCTTGAGAGGACTTCATCGCGCATGCCAGCTCGTGCCAGTGCAATTAACTCACGAGGTGTATAGTCCATTTTGTTAGCATTGGGGCACGATGCTGAGCAGGTTCCACACTGGATACACAGATTGATTTTCTCGCCGCCCGGCATGGCAGATATTTCTTGGATGAAGTCATTTACGCCATGTACTTTTGTTGTTGCCATTTCTTTCACGTCCTCTGGTCATGGTCTTAATTATATATATCATTTTCGCATATAACAACACCCACACTTCTCCCCCTTTGACACCTTCTACTGCCAAGGGATATTTTTGTGGGTATTGAGAAGGTGGCTTAGATTTTTATAGATGTACTTGTTGCTTAACTTTGGTTGTTCCTGCGTTGACGTTCCCTAGATGTCTGCAGAACCTGATAGACGCCGCTGATGTTCAGGAACCAAATGGCAATTCCTATAACCATGGCGACGACGATTGCTGCGATAATTCCTCCTGTCATCTAGTAACCTCCTGCTATATTTATAATTCGGAGGGTAAGAGGTGGGAATTTAAAGGAAGGGTGAAGTTTTGCCGGTTTTCAGGCAGGTCGGGAATGGACTCTTACCCCCACGCCTTAAAGAGTAACAAACAGCCTTTGGGCTTGACTTGCGTTTTGCTGCCTGTTTTATTACCGTGCAGAAGTCTTGGGGTTAACATGCTGATGATAGGCGTTTATGCCTAAGCAAGACGGAGCAAATCGTGCTGGTTCAAGCGGTGGTTTTGTTAAGGATTTGCTATAATAAGGCACAGGAGGCAGGTATTTGGGAAAGATAAGGGTCTTAATTGCCGATGATCATGCGTTTGTTCGGGAGGGGACACGGCGGATCCTGGAACAGGAACCGGATATGGAAGTCGTTGCTGAGGCGGGTGATGGCGAGGAAGCAGCCAGGCTTGCATGCGAATTGAAGCCTGATGTTGCTATTGTAGATATTGCCATGCCCAAGTTAGACGGTATCGAGGCAACAAGGCAGATAAAGAGTTTGTGCCCTGAGGTGGCGGTCTTGGTTCTTACTGCCTATGATGATGACCAATTTGTGTTCAGTTTGCTTGAGGCGGGGGCTGCTGGTTACTTGTTGAAAAGCGTTCGAGGCAACGAGATTGTAGACGCGGTGCGGGCAGTCTATGCTGGCGATTCTGTACTTCACCCCACGGTTACCAGAAAGGTGCTCAAAAGGCTTGTTGGCATCCTTAATGTGCGAGGGAAACAGAAGCCTGCAGAGCCGCTTACCGATCGGGAGATGGAGGTCCTGGGGCTGGTGGCTAAAGGGCTAAGCAATAAGGAGATTGCTGAAGAGCTTTGTTTGAGTATACGAACTGTACAGGGACATTTAGCCAACATCTTTAACAAGCTCCATGTAAACTCACGGACTGAAGCTGCAGTCTATGCTTTGAAGGAAGGCTGGGTTACATTGAATGATGTCTCCTGAAGAGCGTCTACTCTCTTCATTGCACTGGTTGTGGAAGCGATTTGTGCCTGAGCGAGGCTGGTGGAGAGGCGTCATCTTCAATCCAAGTTTCTGGCTAGTGGCAGTTATGTTTACTATGGTAACCGTTGTCCATTACCGGGATGTGGTGTATCCTGTTTTTTTCACTGATATTCTGGCAAAACTCGGTTTGGGTGCGGGCACACTTGAAAGAATACTTTACCTGATGGTTATTATTCTGGCTAGCTTCTTGTTCCGCGGCTGGGAAGGTTTAGTCGTTGCCATAGCTGCTTTGATTTGCATGTTACCAAATGCTGCCCTGAAGTCGGTGTCACCTTTTGGTGCCCTGCTTGAAGTAAGTGTTGTAACTGCTGTAGGCTGCCTGGTAGCTCTCGGCGTGCGATGGTTCAGGAAAGAGTACCAGCAGCGGCTTCGGTTGGTTGCTCTAAATTATGTTTCCAACACGGTGTCGCAATCACTGGAGTTAGAGCAAATTCTGGAGAGTAGTATTACTAGTATCCTTGATGTTATGGATGTTGATGCAGTACTGATATTCCTGTTGGATAGGGAGACTGGAGAACTCCGTCTCCGTGCTCATAGAGGAGTTTCAGACACATTTGTGAAGAGTGTAGACGGGTTGAAAGTTGGAGAAGGTCTTAACGGGACGGTTGCCCTTACAGGGTTACCGGCGCTGATAAAGGACGCTGCGAGAGACCCACGGGTAACCAAGGCAGTGGTGAAAGAGGAAGGAATACATTCCCAAGTTATAGTGCCTATGAAATCTAAAGGTAAAGTGATGGGCACTCTCTCGGTAGCGATGCGACGTCAGCGGAAGTTTCTTCCTGAGGAGGTAGAATTGCTGGTAGCTATAGGGGGGCAGATTGGTGTGGCGGTAGAAAATGCCAACCTCTACGATGAGCAGCGAAAGTTGGTAGAGCAATTGAGGGCTTCTGAAGAGAAATTCCGTCAGATTTTTGAGAATGCCCACGATGCTATTTGGATTCACGATATGGAAGGGAACCTTGTTTCTGGTAATGCTGCGGCTGCCCGGCTCACGGGCTATAGGGTAGATGAGTTGGTGCGTATGAATGTCAGGGCTTTCCTTTCCGATGAGGGACTAAATCTAGCCAGGGAGATTAGAAACAAGTTACTTCAAGGGCAATCTGTACCTCAGCCTTATGAACAGAAGCTACTCACAAAGGCAGGTACAGAAGCTGTGTTGAAGTTGACTACGAATCTTATCACCAAGGATGGCAAACCTGTTGGCTTCCAGCATATTGCTAGAGATGTCACGCAGGAGAAGAAGTTGCAGGAAAGCCTGCGGTTTTATTTGAGTCAGATAACCAAGGCACAGGAGGAAGAAAGGAAGCGCATTGCCAGGGAACTCCATGATGAGACCATTCAGTCCCTGGTGGTTCTAACACGGCAAATAGATGAGATTGTCTCTGGCGATCGCGGTATCTCCGAGTATAAGAAGATCCTGCTGGAGAGCTTGAGGGACCAGATTGAGTCTATAATACAGGATGTGAGGCGTCTGAGCCAGGATCTTCGCCCTCCTGCACTGGACACCCTTGGTTTAATACCTGCTCTTGAAGGACTGGCTGCAGATATTGAAAAACATTCAGGGATTAACATAAATGTTAAAGTATGTGGTGCTGTACGGAGGTTTTCTTCCGAAGTAGAGCTAATATTTTTCCGCATCGTTCAAGAGGCGTTGAGGAATGTGTGGAGGCATTCCGGAGCTACCAGTGCTGAGGTCATTGTGGAATTCGATACTGGTGAGACAAGAATAACGATCAGGGATAATGGCAAAGGCTTTCGGGTGCCGGATATGGTGGGGGAATTACTCAAAGATGGTAGAATGGGTCTGGCGGGGATGCAGGAGAGGGTGCAGCTGTTAAATGGCAGCCTAAGTGTGGAGTCTCAGAGCGGAAGGGGGACAACGGTTACTGTAAAGGCACCTCTGTGAGTGTCTGCATTTGATTGGTCAATCGCTATTCCTTTGTAAGCTGTAACTCTTTATTTTCCAATAGGCTGGCGAAGAGTATTAGTGTGTTTCTTGAGGCACATGCGTATAGAGTGTGTTAGTGTTGGATATTGTCTCGCCGTTTGGTGCTAGTTGAGATGAATCTATCTCTTCTACTGAATTTACTGGAAGAGGTTCCCGGCTATCAGCAGCTAAAGGACAGGTTAATCCTTGGAGAAGGCAGGGAGTGCTGGTTAACAGTGCCCGATGGGGCTAAGGCTTATCTTGCAGCAGCTCTTTACCTGACGCTGGGTATGCCGGTGCTACTCGTTGTTGCCAGCACCCAGGACGCGCGGAGGTTATACGAAGAACTGAAGGTCTGGTGTCCACATTCGGCTTGGTTACAATTTTTTCCTGAGCCGGACCATCTGACTGATGAATGCTGTGCTGGTGATTCTTATAAAACTGCGGAGAGGTTGCGCGTCCTCTCTGCACTCTGTTTTCGCCGTGCAGGGTCGTTTACCTGTCCCATGGTGGTGGCTTCCGCGCAGGCGATAGCAAGCCGAACTATACCCCGAGATGACTTTATCTCGTCATGTAGTGTGTTAGAGGTGGGTATGACTATTGACCTGCGGTGTTTACTCAAGAGATGGGGCTCTATGGGCTACGAAGTAGCGAGCTTAGTTGAGGTTCCAGGCTCGATAGCCCGGCGGGGTGGCATTGTTGATATATTTTCGCCAGACACCGAGCTCCCGGTGCGAATCGAATTAAGTGGCAATCAAATAGAAAGCATAAGGCAATTTGACCCGAAAACGCAGTGCTCGGTAAAGCAGGTGACTTCAGTAAGGATAGTGCCAGCTACGGAGAAAGGGTCGCGTTCGGGGAATGTGCTCGACTACATAGGTGAAAACGGGTTGCTTATCATCGATGGAATTGATGAACTCCGGTCTACGGTCGAAAAGCTGGTTGATCTTGCTGATGAAGCGCGTCTGAAAGAAATAGAGAAAGGAGCCGGATCATCGGCGGGTGTTTTCTGGGAGGAGCTGGATGCCAAGATTAAAATGGCTAGACGCCGTTTGCTTCTGAGCATTGGTAGTGCGCACAAGAGTGACGCCGAGATGATTGAGTCTTTGCCTTTGGTGTCAATGCCAAGCTACGGTGGCAAGTTACAACTGTTGGCTAATGAGTTGAGGAGGTTAAAGGAGAATGCTCGGGTGGTTGTTGTCAGTCAGCAGGTAGAACGGCTGGCGGAGTTTCTTGAAGATGAGGGCATAGAAGCCAGCATTGTAACTGAGATAGCACAAATACCATCTCGTGGCTCCGTGACTTTAGTCCGTGGCTCGCTTAATGCGGGGTGGATATTGAGAGAAAAGTTGGCATTGTTTACTGACGGTGAGATATTCGGTTTCGTCAAGCAACTACGTGTGTTCAGGAAGCGCCCGGTACGTTATCACTGGTTTACCTCAGAGCTTGCTCCGGGCGATTATGTTGTGCATGTGGAACATGGCATAGGGAGATTTGTTGGTCTGACGCGGATGCTCGTCAATAATGTAGAGCGGGAATACATGGTTCTGGAGTATGCTGCTGATGACAAGCTCTATGTGCCTGTGGAACAAGCTGAGCGTGTCAGTCGGTACATTGGTGGTGGTGAGGGGGAACCTAGTCTCACTAGGTTGGGGACACAAGAGTGGTCACGAACCAAGCAACGAGTAAAAGAATCCATGTTAAATATGGCGCGGGAGCTCCTGGAGTTATATGCGAAGAGAGAAGTGACGCCAGGATTTGCTTTTTCCGGGGATACACTGTGGCAGCAGGAGCTAGAAGCATCGTTTCCTTATGTTGAGACACCCGACCAGGTGGGGGCTGTCAGCGCGGTCAAGAGCGATATGGAGAAACCAAGACCCATGGACCGGCTTGTTTGTGGAGATGTCGGTTATGGTAAGACCGAAGTAGCGTTGCGGGCTGCTTTCAAGGCAGTTATGGATGGCAAACAGGTAGTTTTGCTAGTGCCGACCACTGTACTAGCACAACAGCACTTCAATACTTTTTGCGAGAGGTTGCAAGCTTTTCCTGTTAGGGTTGAGATGTTAAGTCGTTTTTGTACTGAGAGGGAACAGGCAAGAGTAATTGCCGGTCTGGCAACTGGTGCTGTTGACATATGTATCGGGACACATCGCTTGCTACAGAAGGACGTGGTGTTCAAAGACTTAGGTCTGGTAATCATAGACGAGGAGCAGCGGTTTGGTGTGGTACACAAGGAATATTTTAAGAAACTAAGGCAAGAAGTAGACGTGCTGACTCTTAGTGCTACTCCTATCCCCCGCACTCTCCATATGGCTTTGACTGGTATCAGGGACATGAGTATTATCGAGACTCCGCCCGACGAACGGTTGCCAATAAGGACCTATGTAGGTGTTTATAATGAAGGTCTTGTCCGTATAGCGATACTGCGGGAGATAGACAGGGGCGGGCAGGTGTTCTATGTTCATAACAGGATTTACGATATTTACCCTGTTGCTCAAAAACTGAGGTCGCTTGTTCCTGAAAGCAGGATTCTGGTTGCTCATGGGCGGATGCCTGAAGATGAGCTTGAAGCAGTCATGGTTAATTTCGCTGCTCATAAGGCTGATGTTTTGGTGACAACGACGATCATTGAGTCTGGTCTGGACATGCCAAATGTTAATACTTTAATCGTAGACCAGGCAGATTCACTGGGCTTGACCCAGCTTTATCAATTGCGGGGACGTGTCGGGCGTGGATGTAACAATGCTTATGCATATTTCTTTTATGATGCAAGCAAGGAATTGACTCCTGAAGCACGTAAGCGTTTAAAGACGATTGCTGAGGCTACTGAGCTTGGTGCTGGGTTTACTGTTGCAATGCGAGATCTGGAGATTAGAGGGGCGGGTAACTTGCTGGGGGTGGAGCAAAGTGGTTATGTGGCTGCGGTGGGTTTTGACTTGTACTGCCGCATGCTAGCTGAGGTGGTGGAGGAACTGAAGACGGGTGGGATAGCCGGTGAAAAGTCGGCGGTTCTGCAGCCCCCGACTTTCCGAGTCGATTTGCCACTTTCGGCGTATATTCCTGAGGAATATGTTCCTGATTTGGGTGCTAGATTGAACTTCTATCGTAAGCTGGCTAGCGCGAAGGAGGAAGGGGATGTATTGGATATAGCGAGAGAACTGATTGATAGATTCGGGAATATGCCGGAATCGGTGAAGAATCTTCTGTATATAGCGAGGGTAAAGCAACTTGCTGTGAGAGCCTCAGCGAAGTCTATTTTTACTGTGGCTAGGCACATTGTTGTCCAGTTCGACAGCAAGTGTGGAAAGATAAAAACAAAATGTAACTTTGGTCCAGGAGTGAGAGTTGGCGAGACCCAGATAAGGATAGATACCAGGGCACTGGGTGACCGATGGGACGATGTACTGGAGAAAGTACTGCGGTCTCTAACAAATGGTGATGAAGAGGAACATACCGAGGATATGTTTTATGTAGGTGGTGAAAAAAGAGGTGGTAGGTCTTAGGTTTCTATCCCATAGTCATGAAGACAATCCACAAGATCTTGCACTGTAACGAGCCTTTTGATGTCCTCGTCCTGTATTTGCAGTTTTCGCTTCGGTGTACTGAACTCTTGCTCAATTGTTGTAATAAGTTCTGCTAGGTCAGATGGTTCGATGTTTAAATCTTCAACAAAAGACGACGATGATGTTATCGATGCTTCGTCCACGCCGAGTTGCTCGGCAATGATTTGCTTAAGTCTTTTCAATATGGAAGTCATTCGTTACTCCGGTGCTCGTTATTGCTGGGGCTCTCCTCTTTTTTCGTAAGATAGCATGTTACCACTGTACCCAAGACGCCATTAATGAATTTTTGCGAGCTGCTGGTGCCGAACATTTTTGCCAGTTCTACTGCCTCATTAATGGCTACCTTAACCGGGACTCTATTATCAAACAAAACTTCAAAAATAGCAAGGCGAAGTAGGTTCCTATCAATAGTGGCTATCTGATTTATTGGGAAGGTTGGGGCGAGCTTTTTAATAATGTCATCAATACTACTTTTATGCTGGATAACCCCGGTGACCAAATTGTGGGCAAAAACGGCTAATTCTTCGGGAAGCGGTCTTTCTGCCAGTAGTCGCGCCATGACACTCTCTGGTTTGTGCCCAGATGAGTCGCCCTCGTAAAGGGCTTGCAGGGCGATGATTCTGGCTTTGCGTCTCGGGTTAGGCAACTTGCTGCTCGTTTTTCAATAAATGAATGTTTCCTACATGGACACGTTGTAGACCAGCATCTAAAGCTGCTTTAAGGCAACAGTCAGCCTGTTGCCGGGAGGTGGTCGGCAGGTCATTCATTAAAAAATCAGGGCGGAAAGCCAAAAGGGTGTATGGTATGTTCGGATTGAGAGAAGCAATGAACCTGGCAATATTACTCACTTCCTCCTCGTCTATGTAGCCGGGGACGAGCAAAGTGCTTGCGATGAGAAGCGGTGGTGTTGGTCGTTGATTGATATATTCAGCCACCATAGCAAAGTTTTCTAATGTCCTTTTATTAGATAGGCCACAAAGTGCGATATGGACATTTTCATTCCAGGCTTTAAGGTCGAACTTTATACAGCCACCAGACTGTAATGATATCGAAACGGCTCGTTTGAGTAAAGCAGGATGCATTGAGCCATTGGTTTCCCAGCAGATGCGAAGAATGCGCCCCCTGTTTTTGCTACGAGCAAGCCGGGAGGTGCTTAAGGCGTGGGGTAGCTGGGGTGTGGGGTCACCGCCGAAATAGCAAATGCAAGCTGTGTGGTCATCGATGGCAGCGGCTAATTCGGTAGGGCTGGTTCGAGCTTCTTTGGTAGCCGCCAGACGGTGGTGCCAATTTTGACAAAAGAGGCAATCGAAGGAGCAGGCTTGATAAAAAACAGCCAGATTTTTGTAGCCGTACTCAGGGCCGGGACGGTATGCAAGATCTGGATATCCTGAGCCGGTGCCGCCCGGGCAAACCCAGTCAGCAACACAATTGGTGGGGAGCGGGTCGTAGTACCAGCTCAGGTTACCCTTGTTTGCTGTGGCGCCGGTAAGTTTGTTCCCTTCGTTTGAGCGCAAGCCACAGTAACTTTTCTGACCTTCGGAAAGCCGACATTCATTTACACAGAGATGACAGGCAAGCCCATGTTCTGCTTTCGGTGGCTCAGGTGGTAGATTGTAGGATAGGCGGGAGGTTCGATGGGACTGGTGAATGAGTGCTTTTACCGCTTTAAACTCGTGGCGGATGCAGTTCAGACACAGGCCGAGCGATCTCGAGACCGGTGTAGAACTCTTACCACAATAGCTGCAAGCGATACTGTTTCTGGTGGGAAAGGGAGGTCCTGGGGACATCATCTCTTCTTAGTCTGGTAGAGTCAAGAGAGGAGTCCGTGATATTGCAACCTTTATCATTTCTGAGTGCGCTGCACTACTAAAATACTCAGTGCGAACATAAAGTTGAGAATATTCGCCTGGCTGTTACAAATAGTCTGCAACTATCCTTTGCGCCACTTTGTTATTTCGCCAACGGTTTGGACGCTGTTTACTGCGACTGCTTGTGCACCTGGACTGATCCTTTTGATCAGTCTGGTCAGTGTATCACCGGGTCCGAACTCGAAAAAAGTGGTCACACCGCGAGCGATCATGTTCTCTACTGCTTGTTGCCATTGGACCGGACGAACGATTTGACTTATCAGTTCTTCTTTTATAGCCTCGAGGTCGACCAGTGGCTGGGCGGTGACGTTGGCTATTATGGGAATTGAAGGTTTGTTAAATTGGTACTCTGCAATAGCGTTTCTCAATCTCTCCAGGGCTGTTTCCATCAAAGAAGAGTAGAACGGACCACTGACTTTCAGTGGGACTATTCTGCGTGCCCCTTTTATCTGGGCTAGTCTTCTAGCTTTGGTCAGGCTTTCTTCTGTACCACTGATGGCAACTTGATCGGGAGCATCAACAAAGGCGATTTCTGCACCTGTTGAAAAGCAAATGCCCTCGAATGTCTCGATATCCAAACCGCTCATGGATATCATCCCGCCGGGTGTTCTTTGTCCTGCTTCATTCATCAGCCGCCCGCGTTCGCGTATCAATCGCACTGCATCCGAGAGGCTCAAGGCTCCGCAGGCGACCAGCGCAGTGTAGATACCCATGTCATGTCCGGCTACAAATGTAGGTTGTGGCAGGCTGTTGCTGCTGGCTTCTTGGGCTGCCCTGAGACAGGCGACGCTTGTAGTCAGGACCGCTGGTTGGGCATTGATAGTCTGACGGAGGTCTTGAGCTGGTCCTTCAAAACACAGGCGAGAAAGGGAGAAGCCCAGTGTTCTGTCGACCTCGTCGAACACCTCTCTTGCTGAAGCATAGTGTACATAAAGATCCAGCCCCATACCCACAGCGTGTGATTCCTGTCCTGGAAAAACATAAGCTGTTTTTATTTGTTCAGCCATTTCGTCCTCCTTGTGCTTCCATTCTGCTCTTTCCCGTAGGAATTTGACATAATACCACTCATTTGCTGAGCTTGCTTAGCTGGTTGATCGTCCCTTTCGCTCTATCTTAATCACCTCTCTACCTTCATATGTCCCACAAGTGGGACATACCCGGTGGGGCAATTTGGGTGTATGGCATTGGGGGCAATCGACCAGTGGTGGAGCGTTCAAAGCTAAGTGGCTGCGTCTCTTGCCCTGCCGTGATTTGGGGTACTTGCGTTTGGGTAATGGCATTTCAGTAACTTTCCTCCTTTTTCAGGGTGGTCAGCTTTGACCATCGCTCGTCGACGGGCTTAGAATGGCATTCACAGGCGGAATAATTAAGGTCGGTGCCACATTGAGGACAGATCCCAGCGCAGTCTGGTCGGCAGAGTGGTTTGATCGGCATGGTCAGAAGGGCATACTGAACCAACATTTCGGTCAAATCGAGCGTGTGGGTATTATCTATAGTGACGCTCTCGGGTTCAGCAGATAGTGGCAGCCCTGTGCATATATCTATTGTAGGGAAGGCTTCCTCTTCAAAATCATAATCTACCTGGTGAACCATAGGTCTCAAACACCGACTGCAGGCACCGATTACTCTGGCTGTCATTTCCCCCCTGACTATGAGACCTCTGTTAGTGCGCACCAGCGCGAGCTTGCCTTTTATGGATTCTACATTATCTGTGCCAGGGCTCTCGTCTGTTTCATATTTGCGGCTGGAACCTACTGGTTCCTTGAGTAGCTGGGCAACATTTATACGCATTACTGTACTTGTATTGGTTTACCTCATTATATTTGTGGCTCATTATAAATTCGCACATTTCTGAATGTCAAGTAGATGTACTTTCTAATTATAGCTAATAGCGCTATTACGCAGGTCTAACTTTAGTAGCTATTATTTTAGGGTTCTGAGTAATGTTAGCTACTCGGAGTTTACCCAGGTGGCTATGGCGTGGATAGAACTGAAGGGCTTTCAACTGCATGCTTTATTCGATCTTTGATTATAGAACCTGCCAGGTGCTTAGAGTATAATGGTTGAGGTATAAGCAAAAGGTGGACGGAAAGGATTTGACGAAAGAGGCTCTGAAAGCACAGGTGTGTGCTGATATAGAGAGTCAGCGTGGTAGACTTATCCAGCTTAGCCTCAAAATCCATTCTAACCCTGAAATTGGTTTTAAGGAAAGAAAAGCATCGGAATGGTTAATCCGCTATTTGGGCAGGAACGGTTTTAGTGTGGAAAAGGGCATCTGCAATCTGCCCACTGCATTCAAAGCAACATATGGACATGGTAAACCTGTGATCGGTCTAATTGCTGAATACGATGCCCTGCCTGGGGTGGGGCATGCCTGCGGGCATAATATAATAGGTGTCTCAGCAGCGGGCGCAGGAGTGGCTAGCAGGCGTATTATTGACTCTTATGGGGGTACAGTGGTCGTTTTAGGCACACCAGCGGAGGAGGTGTTCGGAGGTAAGGTGTTGATGTTGAATGCCGGTGTTTTTGAAGGTTTAGATGTAGCTATGATGGTCCACCCAGGGGTACGGGATGTAGTTATCACTGAAGCACTGGCTTGTGTTGGGCTTGATGTTGTGTTCGTTGGTAAGGCAGCTCATGCCGCTGCTTATCCTGAACGCGGTATAAATGCCTTGGAGGCGATGGTCCTGTCGTTCAATGCCATAAATTCACTACGGCAACATATCAGGAGTGATGCTAGGGTTCACGGCATCATCACTCACGGTGGCGAGGCTGCCAATGTGGTCCCTGAGCGCTCTGCAGCCTCATTTTTGATACGCGCTTTGGATAGTAGTTATTTAGAGGAATTGAAGGTAAAGGTATTGAATTGTTTTAAGGCGGCTGCGCTGGCTACAAATTCGCAGTTGGAGTATAAGTGGAGTGATATAGTTTATGCACCGATGAAAAACAATCTTACTTTAGCGCAGATTTTTGCAGAGAATCTAGAGTCTTTGGGACGCCGTGTGCAGTCATTCTCACGCCACTTTGGTATTGGCAGCACTGACATGGGTAATGTTAGTCAAGCAGTGCCAGCCATTCATCCTACTGTGGCTATCGCAACTCCGGATGTGCTGGTACACTCACCAGATTTTGCAATTGCTGCCGCCTCTGAGCAAGGTAATAAAGGGCTGCTGGATGCAGCAAAAGCTATGGCTATGACAATTGTTGATATACTGTGCGAACCGGTAGTTTTATCCAAGATAAAAGACGAGTTTTACGGGCGTTCTTCATAGGCGCAATGGTTTCACGATGTTGCATTTTTGAGCCTTTGTCAATATCGGGGCATAATTCGGGTGGTCTGTACGAGATATAGAAATCAGAGGACAAAAATTTTAAAATAGAATAAAAGGTTTGGAATATTGGGTCAAGGGGCACGAAGGAAAGAACTCGTCTCTGCTATTAGATTTAGAACAGTGGCTTGCTGTTTTCGGTGGTCAGTGTGCTGATGTGATGGTTTTGTGAGCAAGACAAGCTTATAGCCAAGGAGATGTCGAAATGAAGGTTATCTTTTTAAAGGACTCGCCCAAAGCGAAGAAAGGTGAGGTTAAGGAGGTAGCGGATGGCTATGCAAGGAATTATCTTATTCCACGTGGCTTAGCAGTACTGGCAAGCCCCGGGGCTGTGAAGGCACTTGAAACTGTGAAGGAGGGAAGGGCGCAGCGGTGGGCTCGTGAGGAGGAAGAATTACGCAAGGTAGCCAAATTGCTGGAAGGGAAGGAATTGCATTTCAGGGTCAGGGCTGGTGCTAGGGGGCGCCTCCACGGTGCGATTACCAGTGCTGATATAGCTGAGGAGCTTTCCAAGCTGTTAGACCACCAGATTGACAAGAAATGTGTCAAGCTCAGTGAGCCTCTGCATAAGATAGGTAACTATGAGGTGCTGATCAATCTCACTCGGGGGGTTGAGGTCAGAATCATGGTCTCTGTGGAGGCGGAGAAGGTTCTCAATGGTGAGTGAAAAACTGCCACCAAACGATCCAGAAGCTGAAAAGGCAGTCCTTGGTTCTTTACTGATAGACGGGGATAGCATATTTAAGGTTGCTACTTTTCTTAGACCAGAGGACTTTTTTGTCCCTGAGAATCAGTGGGTATATGAGGCTTGCTTCAACATTTACCAGCGCAGTGAAGCTATAAACCAGATAACTGTGGCGCGCGAATTGGCGCAAAAGGGAAAGTTAGACGTGGTCGGTGGTGCTGCCTATTTGAGCTATCTGGTCTCAATAGTACCAACTTCCCTTCATGTCGAGTATTACGCGCAGATTGTATCTAGGCTGGCGGTGATGCGAAGGCTCATCAGTGCTGCAAGCCAAATTGCGGCTATTGGCTATGAAGCTGATGCAGATGCAGATATGGCTTTAAGCAGGGCGGAGGATGTCCTTTTTAGGGTGAGGCAGCAGCGGAGTCGGCAAGATTTTGTACCTATTCGCCAGGTTCTCGACCAGTATTTTGAGGAAGCCGGTCCTGCGCCAGTGCTTGCAGGACGGGTCGAGCGGGTGTTTACCAACTTTGTTGCCCTCGACGATTTTCTGGGCGGGTTACAGCGTTCAGATTTGATTGTTCTGGCAGCGAGACCGAGTTTGGGTAAGACCAGCTTAGCTCTTAATATTGCGCGGAATGCTGCTGTAAATCAAAAAGCCTGTGTTGCCCTGTTTAGTCTTGAAATGTCGCGTCAGGCGGTGGTGCAACGGCTCCTAGCCAGTGAGGCTGGCGTAGATTCTAAGAGGGTTCGTTTGGGGGTTTATACGGAAGAAGAGGAAAAAAGGATTATGGAGGCCAGTGGGGTTCTGTCAGAGGCACCCATTTATATCGATGATTCACCTCAGTTGCGGGTAGTGGAAATGAGAAGTAAAGCACGGAGGCTTCATTTCGAGCATGGTATTGACCTGATCATCGTTGACTATCTCCAGTTGATGCAGGGGGAGACAAGGAGCGAAAGTCGCGTTCAGGAGGTCAGCGAGATTACCCGTTCGCTCAAAGCTTTGGCTCGTGAGATAAATGCCCCGGTTCTAGCTATTTCCCAGCTTAGCAGGGCTGTGGAGGCACGGGCTTCTCATAGACCCCAGCTTGCTGATCTCAGAGAGAGTGGTAGCATCGAGCAGGATGCTGATGTGGTCCTTTTCATTTATCGGGATGATGCTTATTTCAAGGAAGAGGAGTGGAAGCGAGAACATGACATCGAGACAGAGCCTTATCCTCGGGGTATAGCTGATATTATCATAGCAAAGCATCGGAATGGTCCTGTGGGTGAAGTCAAGCTTCGCTTTGTTCGTGAAACGGCTAAATTTGAAGATCTGGGCGTGGAATTAAGTACGACTTAGAGGTAGAGCGTACAGAAATGGCAGAAAAAGGCTTTTCAGGTTTTCCAGCGCAGGCGGACGTCACTCCTGTGCCCAATCTGTTTTTTGCTACAGTTTTGCCTGAGATAAATGACCTTTCTGAGATGAAAACGATATTGCATGTTTTGTGGCTGGTAAGTCGTCGACGAGGTTATAACCGCTTTGTGAGTTATACAGAGTTGTCTTCTGATCTGACTTTCTTGACCGGTACAGATGGTGATACTGACATGGGTAAAAGCGAGTTAAGACGGGCATTGGAGAAGGCAGTAGAGCGTCAGGTGTTGCTTTTGATGAAGGTGGAAGTAGATGGCAGAACCGAGGAGCTATATTTTGTTAATGATGCTGCCGGTAGGAGAGCGATGGATGGTATTCGGTTAGGAAAGGTCGCGAAAGTGCATTTGGTGCCAGGGGATGGCGAGAAGGGTGGGAGGGCTCAGTTAGCAGATATTTTCAGGCTTTATGAGCAGAACATAGGTCTGCTTACTCCCATGGTTGCTGACGAGCTTCGTGAGGCTGAGAAACTCTATCCCAGGGATTGGATTGAGAGCGCTTTCAGGGAGGCTGTTGCTTTAAACAAACGGAATTGGAGATATATATCACGCATTTTGGAGCGGTGGGCAGTAGAAGGTAAAGACGATGGAAAGATTGGGCGATATCCTGAGAAAAGGACTGACCGCGAAAAATATGTCAGAGGCAGGTACGGACACCTCGTTAAACGTTGAACCTGCTGAGGAAGGCTTGGTCAAGGCAGGTTGTCCTTTATGTAAGGGCGCAGGCTTTGTGTACCCGTTGTCAGCGTCAGGACGTCCTGACTTTAGTAGAGTGGTACCCTGTCAGTGCACCCGTCAGGGGCTGAAAGGGGAGAGGGTGGAACAACTACGGAGGTATAGCAATCTTGGTGTTTTAGCTCGTCTCACTTTTGATAGCTTGGTGCCCGCAGGTCGTGTAAATGAAGAGGAAGCACAGCGTCAATTCAAGGCTGCGTACGAAGCTGCTGTTGCTTTTGCAGATAAGCCTGAGGGGTGGCTTGTTTTTGTTGGTCCGAGTGGGTGTGGCAAGACTCATCTTGCCTGTGCGATTGCCAATCACCAGATAAGCCGTGGTAACCCGGTGTTCTATATAGGTGTGGCTGACCTGTTGGATCATCTCCGTTATGCCTTTAGTCCCAATAGTGAGATCACTCACGATGAATTGTTTGAGCGTGTTAAGAAGTCCCCGCTGTTGGTATTGGACGATTTGAATATGGCAGGTGCCACGCCCTGGGCGCGCGGGAAACTGGAGCAACTTTTAGATTACAGATTTAATGTTCGCTTGCCCACGGTGATTACCACATCTGTACCAATAGAAGAGTTTGACGATAATTTAAGAGGACATTTGGCTGATGCAGAGTTTAGTCGCGTCTGCGTTGTTCGAGAAAAGTTGCCATCCGTGCTGGAAGAATTCAGCGAGCTTCAACTGGAATCGCTGAGAGAAAAGACTTTTGAGAACTTCAACTACAAGTTACTGTACTTGCAGCCTGAAGAGCGCCAGAGTCTGGAGCAGGCATATCGCAGTGCCATTAATTTTGCCAGATGTCCAGAGGGCTGGCTTGTGTTAATGGGGGTTAATGGATGCGGAAAAACACATCTAGCCGCAGCAATCGCCAATCACCTGCGGGCAGAAGGGAGACAAGTCCTGTTTATAATGGTGCCTGAACTGCTTGATCATTTACGCTCTGCTTTTAGCCCTGAGAGCAGAGTGCATTACGATGAGCTATTTGAGAGGGTCAAGAAAGCGCCAACATTGATCTTGGACGACTTCGGCGAGCAGTCAGCTACTCCGTGGGCCCAAGAGAAGCTTTATCAACTCATTAGCTACCGTTACAATGCAAAATTGGCTACAGTGATCACCACCTGTCTTTCGCTGGACGAAATTGAAAGTCGCATTAGTTCTCGTATGGTTGACCCTACCATTAGTTTGGTGTTGAATATCAATGCGCCTGATTATCGCGGTGATATAAGAGCCGCTCGAGCTCGTGAGGCTAAGTCTCAGCAAAAGTATCCCAGGCGTGGTCGCATTTCCTGACTTTAGTTGAGGGTGTGTAATTTTCCTGCTAAAATAGCTTAAATTCTTTGGGGAAGAACCTTGGTCAATTCACCTGTTCTGGTACTCAATCAGAACTATGAGCCTCTAAATGTTTGCAAAGTGAGGAGAGCTTTAAATTTATTATTTCGTGGCAAAGCCGAGGTTCTGGAGAATGGGCGGGGCAGTCTCCATTCTATGGATTGTGAGTTCGATATCCCTTCGGTAATCCGTCTTGTTTACCTTATCAGACATCACCAGCGACCACGGAGGTTGACTAAGCTGGAGGTCTTTAGTCGGGATGGATATACTTGTCAATACTGTGGTCGTGGGGGTAAGGAACTCACATTAGACCACGTTATCCCTAGGCGGCGGGGAGGGGAACATAGCTGGGAAAATGTGGTTACAGCCTGCATACCTTGTAACCGCCGTAAGGCCGGGCGCACACCGCTGGAAGCCGGGATGCCACTTTTACGGGAACCGAAACCACCTCGACATAATGGGTTCTATGTACCCTATCATTACTTGCGTGCACACACTGAGTGGCGGAAATATCTGCCCCATTTGAATGCGTATCCTGCTATTTAGGCGTTTTATGCCAGGTTATCTGCTTTAAGGGTAGCTCTGTAACAGCACCACTGTCCAGCTCTAATGTCACAGTTTCTTTTAAGGGGTTACAGGCGGTCACCTTCGCTTTTCCTAGCGGTGTGGATACCTCTTGACCTATAGGTGGCAGCTTGTCTTTCACAGCTCTATATTGTTCATACTCATAGCCCAAACAGCAGAGGAGGCGACCACACATCCCTGAAGTTTTCATCGGGTTAAGTGCTATGTTTTGCTCCTTTGCCATTTTGATAGACACAGGGGTAAACTCACAAAGAAATGCGGTGCAGCACAGCGGCAGGCCACATCTGCCCAAGCCACCCAGAAGTTTGGCTTCATCGCGAGCTCCTATCTGTCTAAGTTCTACCTTGATTTTTAGCATGTGGCTGAGTTGTCGGACGAGTTCGCGAAAATCGACTCTTTTTTCGGCAGTGAAAAAGATCGTCAGGCGCGTTTTGTCAAAATCGTAGTGGGCTAAGATGGGTTTAATGGGAACTTGTAACTTCTTAGCTAATTCACGACATTCTTGTAGCGCCTCTTTGGCTGCATCTTCTTGGCGTTTTACCGTTGCTATATCTTGGGCATTTGCCTTACGGATAATCGATTTCAACGGTTCCGAAATTTCACTGAGAATGGTTTGCCTCGGAGAAATGACCACTTTGCCAAGCGCTTTACCGTGATTTGTCTCGACCACTACGTAGTCACCTACCTCCAGAGGTACCCCGGAGGCATCGAAATAGTATATTTTGCCTGCTTGGTAAAACCGAACACCAACTATCTCTGACATTGTCTGCTGTGTAGCGGGGTTGGGGTTGTGTTAACCTCCGCTGTTTTTTCTAATTTTCGGCATATTAAGCAGTGCGACTTCCAGAACCAGTCTTAGGTTGGCGTTGGTGGTAATGTAGCCTAAGGATTGGTTCAAACTGTCTATGAAATTTTCCACTTCTCTGGATGTCAACTTCTGACACAATCCCTCAAAGGCTTCCAGGTAATCGGAATTGACGACCTTCTCTTTGCAGTTATATTTAATTAACATTATATCACGCCAGCAAGATAACCAGCTTTTCAGTATTTCTTCAGCCAGCTTCTTATTATCTCCAAGTTTAGCAGCATAAGCGAAACGCTCATTCCAAGTAGTTTCGAGTAGGGCTAGCATGTCTTCAATAAACTGTGCCCTTTGCGTCAGGAGGGCGTTGTCCATTACGGCGTTAATCGCCCAGCCGGGGCATCCTTGTGATAAGCTAGCTACGAGTCTAGCTTTTTGGTTATCGACCTTATAGGAGCTAGTAAGCAATTTGGTGATCTGTTCATGGGGTAAGGGTCTTAATTCCAGTCGCTGGCATCGAGAGGTTATGGTGGGTAATACCAGTAAGTCATTAGAGGCGACCAGGATGATGATGACATGCGGTGGGGGCTCTTCCAGTGTCTTAAGCAGGCGATTAGCAGCCTCGTGTGATAAATTTTCAGCCCTATTGATTATAAATACTTTGTATTTGCCCTCATAGGGTGGCAGGCTGGCACTATGCTGCAGTGCTTTGATCTCATCTATACCGATCTCTAAGTTCGTTTTTGAGTCTGATGGACTACCTTCGGTATCGTTAATGATCATTACATCGGCGTGTTTTCTATTAGCAACCTTATGGCATGGCTGGCATTCCTTGCAGGGTGGCTGGTCTCCTTCGCAGTTTATTGCTTGGGTTAACTCAAGGGCGAGAGTCATCTTGCCTACGTGGGGAGGGCCTGCTATTAGATAGGCATGTGCCAACTCATTGTTTTTGATACTGCGTTCGAGTAGTTCCAGCGTTTTATGTTGACCGATGGTCTGCCACATTTTGCACCCTGGACATTAAATCAAATCCAGCCCTGTTAAGTCGCGATAGGTTTCGCGTCTGCGGATAAGGCGGGCTTTGCCATCTTTGACCATTACGATTGCTGGTCTCGGTACCAGGTTGTAGTTGCTTGACATAGGAATGGAGTAAGCACCGCTAACCGGTATCGCAATAATATCTCCGGGATAGACAGGGGGTAACATCAGGTCTTTAGCCAGGATATCGCCTGATTCACAGTATCTGCCGGCAATAGTTACTCTAGCGCTTTCCTTTTCTTGCAGTTTGTTTGCCACCAGAGCTTCGTATCGTGCACCATAGAGGGCTGGTCGGATGTTGTCTCCCATGCCACCATCAACGCAGACGTAAGTACGTACGCCTGTGATTTCCTTGATTGCACCAACTGTGTATAAGGCTACTCCTGCTTGCCCCACAATGGCTCTTCCCGGCTCTATGATCAGTTTGGGACAGCCTAGTCCCAGTTCACTTATGAGGCTACTAAGTTTTGAGGTTATTGCCTCAGCGTACTCTGCTATTGCTGGTATATGAGCGTCCGTAGTATATCTAACGCCGAAGCCACCCCCCGGGCTAAACTCGTGGAGCGGAATTCCGTATTTTTTGTTCATCGCTCTGGCAAAGTTCAGCACGATATCCACAGCCATCTGGTATGGAGAAGTATCTGTAATCGGTGAGCCAAGATGGAAGTGGAACCCTCTGAGAGCGAGATTAGGAGCGGATAGCGCTCTTGTTACAGCCCCTTCAGCCTGCCCGTTGGTCAATGGAAAGCCGAATTTGCTATCGAGTACTCCGGTGGTTGTGTATTGGTGGGTGTGTGGGTCTATATCCGGAGTGAGTCGAAGTAAAATGTTTTGCTTGATGCCTACCTTGTCTGCTAGTACATTAAGTAGCTCCAGTTCGTTGAAGTTGTCTACGACTATCTGCCCAAGCCCCCATGTTAAAGCTTGTTTCAGTTCTTCAACAGTCTTGTTGTTGCCATGGAAGTATATCCTGTCTTTTGGGAAGTCTATAGATTGTGCTATGCTTAGTTCACCGCCAGAGACCACGTCGAGCCCCAGACTCTCCTCCTTGATGATCATGGCTAGTGCTGGATTTAGGAACGCTTTAGATGCATAGGCTACCAGTGTGCTGGGGTAGCGGCTAGTAAACTCCTTGCGGAATTCCTGGCATTTGGTTCTGATGGTAATTTCGTCAAAGATGTAAAGAGGCGTTCCAAATTCTTTAGCAAGATCAACACAGTCACAGCCGCCTATACACAGATGGTCTTGGCTGTTGACCTCTTTCGTTATCGGGAACAGTGACAGCTTAGCTGAAATCTCTTTTTGCATTGAGGTGGTCAATGATTATTATACTATTGTCGCATCTGGACTGCTATAGCTGGCGTTAAATCCATGTAGTCTTTAACCAGTTGTAGCTCGCCGAAGGTAGGATTTCCACCGAGCATCTACCCATTCTTGGAGAAGATCGATCTGTGTCTGAGTCATTTTTTTAAATCGTCCTTGCATAGCAATGTAATCCAGCACTGGTCTCAGGTTGCCTCTTTGTGCAATAGATTTGGTGGCAGCCGTAAGGCGGAAACGACCATTTTCAACTTCGTAGAGGACAGATATCCCCGTTTCCACTGCAAGTTGACCGATTTTGATTGTGTGACTTTGCGGGAATTGCCAGCCTGGAGGGCAGGGGGTGAAGACATGTATAAACTTTGTACCCTTTATTGACTTAGCTTTCTTCACCTTCTCGTAGAGGTCTAGCGGGAAGGAAGCATTGGCTGTGGCGACATAGGGTATGGCATGTGCCTCCATTATTGAGGCTATGTCCTTAGGTTTCTGTTGCTTGCCTAGTATAGGCGTAGTCCCTGTGATAGCCCCAGTTGGAGTTGAGCCTGACCTTTGATTGCCCGTGTTCATATAACCTTCGTTGTCATAACAGATATAGATAAAGTCCTCGTTCCTTTCTGCAGCACCGCTGAGTGATTGAATTCCGATGTCATGTGTCCCCCCATCGCCGGCTATAGCGAGTACGGTCAGTCCTGTTTTACCAGTTGCCCTCAGCCCGGCAAGTATGCCAGTGGCTGATGCAGCAGTGGAGGCAAAGGGTGTGTTCACACAGGGAACATTCACCGGTGTAATAGGGTACATTCCATGCAGGACAGTGAGGCAGCTTGCTGGAACTGTTACGATTACTTGTCCCTCGAGAGCTTTTAATATATGGCGATAAGCAAGGGAAAGAGCGCAACCCGGGCAAGCTCTAGTACCAGGCAATACGTATTCTTTTTCTGTCAGACTCAATGCGTTGATCGAAAAGCTCCTTTAGATGTAACAAATCCATTCTGGATGTTCTAGATTGAGGATGTTGGATTTGAGTGAGTCTACCGACCTTTTAACTGCTTCTGCTATTTCTCTGGCTTTAACGTCTCGCCCGCCCAGTCCAACGATAAAGTTTCTTATCGCTGTGTGGGTATTATTTCCGTAAAGTGCCGATTTGATTTCTGATGAGATGATGCCTTCGTTACCGTAGCTAACGCTTTTATCGAGGATAACGGCAAGGCGGGAGTTTTTGAGTGCCTTGATAACGGCGGTTTTCGGAAAAGGTCTGAAAACCCTCAGCCCGAGCACACCTGCCTTGTAACCGTCTTGGCGCAGCATTGCTGCGGCCACTTTAGCTTCCATAGCCAAGCTGCCCATAGCAGTGATGACGATATCGGCATCCTCGATGTTATCTTCCCAAACTGGATTGGCATAGTCTCTGCCGAATATCTCGCCGAATTTTTGTCCTACCTCCACTATTGTATGTGCTGCATTTTGCAATGATTCCTGAAGCAGATATCGCAGTTCCATGTAGCCATGGCATAGTACTCCCATGGCATTTGGTCGCGGGTCCGCAAGTGTGACCAGGTTGTAGTTTTTGGGATCTGCGGGGTCTAGAACTGTATGCGGTCTGTAAGGTGGTAAGAATCTATCTGCGTCCTTTTGTGATGGGATTTCCACAGGCATTTCGGTATGGGAAAGCAGATACCCATCAAAGCAGACCATGACAGGAATGTAAACCGTTTCAGCGATCTTGTATGCTTGGATGATGGAGTCTAGCACCTCCTGATTGTTTCTAGCGTATAGCTGTATCCAGCCGGTATCACGCTGTGAAAGTGAGTCCTGCTGGTCGTTAAGTATATTCCATGGGGCGCCAATGGCTCGGTTGACACATGCCAAAACAACTGGGAGACGGGCTCCGGCAGTCCAGTGAAGCATTTCGTGCATATAAGCGAGCCCGTGCGAGCTAGTAGCAGTGAAAACCCTGGCACCAGCCATGGAGGCAGAAGCACAAACAGCCAGTGCGCTATGCTCACTCTCTACAGCAATGTACTCTGCCTTTAGCTCTCCGCTTTCGACAAACTCGGAAAGGCGCTCTGTAAGTGGTGTCTGAGGAGTGATTGGGTAAGCAGCTATAACCTGGACGCGGCATAATTTTGCTCCTTCGGCAGCAGTGTAATTTCCATCCAGTAGCCTTACGTTGGTTTCGCTATTCTGTGTTGTCACTAGTCTGCTCCTTTTGTCCTGTAATAGTCATGTCATGGTTATGGCTTGTGTTGGGCATACTTGTGCGCATATACCGCATCCTTTGCAGTATTCCAGGTTTATTTCAATCGGGACCGACTTTTTAATAACTGCTTCCGGGCAGTACAGCCAGCAAATAAAGCAGGATGCTTTGCTGCGCTTTGATGGGATGCATTTATTGTGGTCGATGGATGGAGTTTCGGTGCGCCATTCACCTGTTTTCCCAGCTTCGCCGATAGCAGGCGATGATTCTCCACAAAGATGACCACAATTTCTAGTCTGCATAGCTGATATTGTGTTCCGTCTTAGCATTTTGTAAATGTGACTGTGGACTGATAGGTCTTAATAAGGGCTGAGATGTTAAGCTCTGAGGTATCGTTTGCAAATTTTTCTCTAATTGCCTTTTCCAAGCTTTGCAGACTCACTATTCGGGTAGCATGAGCGAGCGCTCCGACAATAGCGGTGTTGACAATAGGAATCCCGCTGACAACCAAACCCAATTCCTTAGATATTCCTGTGGCATCCACGGTTGCCACATTATAGCTGCTTGGCAGATTCAATTCAGCTGGATGTCGTATCGAATTTACTATGACCCAACTTTTCTCTCTCAGCCCGCTGAGAACCTCATTATATTTGAGGAGAGTCTGGTCCAAGATTACCACAGTGTCCGGGGACTCTACTTGGGATACGATAAGTACAGGCTCAAACGAAATCCTGGTCAGAGCACTTACTGGAATGCCTCGCCTTTCGGCACCAAAGAATGGTGCTGATGTCACACCTCTATATCCGTCCAGAAAAGCTGCATAAGCTACAATTTTTGCTGCTGTGACGACGCCTTGCCCACCGCGACCGTGCCATCTGATTTCGTAAATGTTGTTGTTGATGCTCACATTCGTTTCCTGCGGCAGTTGATTGTGCCCCAATGTGCGCAGTAAAAATTTGTGCTGCAAGCATAAATGTTAGCTCCAACAGGAAACCAAGTCAAATATATCCATGATGGTTCAGTGTGACTATTTCTGGCGTGGTCAGATTGACTGAGCTGCTGGCTCTGTGTAGAATCGTAGTGATTTGCCATGTTTGATTTTCTGACCCAAAAGTTTTTTCAGGTCTTTAAGAGCCTTGGCAGTAAAGGAAAGCTGAGCGAGAAGGATATAGACGAGGCGCTGAGGCAAATACGTCTGGCTCTATTGGAAGCAGATGTTAACTTCAGAGTGGTCAAAGACTTTTTGTCAAAGGTCAGAGAACGAGCCCTGGGTGTTAATGTACTGGACAGTTTAACCCCGGTTCAACAAATTGTGAAGATTGTTAATGAGGAGCTTACTAATATTTTAGGAGGGGCACCCAGTCATCTGGTAGCGAGCAGGCGACCGCCTTCTATAATAATGCTTGTGGGGTTGCAGGGATGTGGAAAGACTACCACGGCAGCCAAAATAGCCTTGCACCTTAAGAACTCCGGGCAACGTCCTCTTCTAGTGGCTGCAGATATCCGCCGTCCTGCTGCTATCGAACAATTATTGCTGCTCGGTAGGCAACTTGGCATCCCGGTTCATGCTGATAATAGTCAAGCGGCGGTTCCAGCTATATGTAAGCAAGCACTAAGATCGGCTGAGCAGATAGGTGCTAACTGGGTGGTCATTGATACTCAAGGACGTCTTCACATTGATGATGTTATGATGTTGGAATTAGTCCAGCTCAAGGCGGAGCTTCAACCTTCGGAGGTCTTATTGGTGGTTGATGCTATGAGTGGTCAGGACGCGCTCAATATTGCTGAGGAGTTCAATAGACGGCTGGGACTAACTGGACTGGTACTAACAAAAATGGACGGTGATGCTCGTGGTGGCGCAGCGCTTTCCATCAAGTTCATTACCGGGTTGCCAATTAAATTCATAGGTACCGGTGAGAGAGCCGACGCCATAGAGATATTTCACCCCGACCGTCTGGCGTCCCGTATCTTGGGCATGGGTGACGTACTAACTCTGATTGAAAAAGCTGAGAAATTGCTTGCCGGCGAGCAATTGCGGCAGGCAGAAAAAAAGCTACGGGCTGCAAAATTCGATCTCGAGGATTTGCTCTGGCAACTACGCCAGCTGAAAAAGATGGGGACGATAGCACAGATTGCCGAGTTGTTACCCGGTTTCTCAAATATATCCTCCAAAGTCCTTCGAGGCGACGAAGAGGACCAGATGCGAAGATTCGAAGCCATTATTCTTTCAATGACACCCGAGGAACGACGTAATCCAGATATAATAAACGGCAGTAGACGTCGCCGTATTGCCCAAGGCAGCGGGACAACTCCTCGCGATGTCAATCAACTCCTTAATCAGTACTATCAGGCGCGGAAGTTGACCATGATGGCAGCAAAAGGCAAAATGCCTTACGGGACCCTCGGCATTCCGAAGTAGTAAAGTAGCTAGTTACTTAACGGTCTTGGTCAATCCTGTTATGGTTATTTGACGGTTTTTGATCTCGACACTGGTTACCGTCAGTGGTAAGTCAGCTAGCTTAATATCGACTACGAAGTTCAATAGTTGTTCTATTGTATTGTTTAATGACTCAGGCAACGGGAGTTTACCGAGGTCTAGGTCGCTAACCACTACTCTGGGTTTATCATTTACTATTGCTACTCGTCCGATCAAGCCTGTTTTAGCGTTAATCCCCGGTACTTCCAGCTCGGCATAAATAAGGAATTCGCCATCATTACTGTTACGCAGGTTGACTATCATCTTTTCGATGAGTGGTTTGCCTGTTGATTTAGCTTTAGCTAGCTCTTTGCTTATCTTCGCGTTTATCTCCTTTTCTGTGACCTGTAGGTTAACTTCTTTCTTTTGCCCGGCGCTGACCGCATCCTCAATTTCAATCTCGAAGGAAGCGATTTTCTCTTCGAAGCTTAATGCTGCCTTTTCGTCCGGGAGGATGGGTGTTACTTTTGTCTGGATCTGCGGTGTCAGCGAGTAGAGATAGTACCCAGCCAGTAAGATAATGAGGACAAGTATCCCGATTAAACCTAAAGCTACGACTAAACCTCTTAATAAGCTCATATCGTGTCTCCCTGAAAAATTAAGCTAGTTTACTCTAGATAATCCTTCAGCCTACGGCTGCGCGTGGGATGGCGCAATTTACGCAAAGCCTTTGCCTCTATCTGACGGATTCGTTCACGGGTGACATTGAATTCTTTGCCCACCTCTTCCAGAGTTCGAGCGCGCCCGTCCTCGAGCCCGAATCTCAGGGCGATAACCCTTCTTTCCCTTTCAGTAAGCTCAGAGAGGATCTTATTCAGTTGTGCTTTTAACAGTTCTTGTGATGCAGCATCGGCTGGTGGTAAGGTAGCACGATCCTCGATGAAGTCGCCGAGGTGACTGTCTTCATCCTCACCTATCGGCATTTCCAGAGATATCGGCATTTGGGACAACTTCATAATCTCTCTTACTCTTTCCGAAGATATTTCCATTCCCTTACCGATTTCTTCGTAGCTGGGCTCGCGCCCAAATTCCTGAGCAAGGCGCCTGTTTACTTTTAGCAGCCTGTTTATCGTTTCCACCATGTGAACCGGGATACGGATGGTTCGTGCCTGGTCGGCTATGGCGCGTGTGATAGCCTGTCTGATCCACCAGGTAGCATAGGTACTGAATTTATAGCCTTTTCTATATTCGAATTTTTCCACAGCCCTGACCAGTCCTATATTCCCCTCCTGTATCAGATCCAGGAGAGGCATTCCATGACCGACATATTTCTTCGCCACACTGACCACGAGACGCAGGTTTGCTTCGGTGAGGTGTCTTTCTGCCCTTCTTGCTTCCCTTTTAGTACGGTCAAAGTGATGTTTAAGTTCATAATTCAAGGACTGAAGGTTAGAGTAGAATTCGGTGTCAACAGGTTCTGCGACCAAAGCCTTCAGTTGCCCCCAAGAGGTCTTATTAGCCAGAAGTTCCAGCACCTGCGGAGGCAGGAGCCTGCTATCTATTGAAAAATCTATAAGGCTTTGTTCAACTTCTGCTTTATCTTTGCTGAGCTTTGTGGCAATGCTTTCAACAATGACCGGGTCTATCACTCCATCAATAGCTGCTCGGAGCTTTGGGTCGGTAAGGCTCTTTGCGAAGCTGTCGTGACGCTTTATGCCCAGCTGTTTAGCCAGTGCATTTACTACTGGCTGCGCTGCCAGTAAGTGGCGTAACAGATAGATTACCATATCAGCAGGCGAAGGATATTCCTGGTGCTGTTGAAGATAAAGCTGCTCAATTTTTTCTAGATATTTAGCCTCCTCAATTTTGCTGGCTAGCACCTTTTCATCTTCTGCAGTGAGCAAGGCAACCTTGCCGATTTCATGCAGGTACATTCGGACCGGGTCATCGATTGCTTCGTGCTCGACATGTTCTACTTCGGTATCTAAAAGGGTCTTATCTTCCTTTTCCAGTCTAGCTATCCACTCGCTATCGGGCTCTTCATTAACCTCTTCTGCTCCCCACGGGATCTGCGTTGCAGAATCGACTCTGCTTACAAGATCCTGTTCGTTGTTGTCCAACTCAGGAGCCCTGTCTGTGGTGGGTTTTCGGGTGCTGGCAGAATTTTCGTCTCTATTGCCCCTGGAGGGGAAGAACGATAGTAGTTCTTCTTCGCGGCTCAACTTTGTCATACACTGCTCCTTCCGGTCAGTTGCTGTCGTAAGTAGCTTTGTCTCTTGAAGATTTCTTTTAGTTGTTTGCTAATTTCTACCCCTTGCTCTTCGAGTCTCGTTAGTTGTGCGGTTATGCCACCGGTCTCAGCCTCTGCAGCCAGCAGCTCCTGTTTTTTTATCTCCAGGTTTCTTAGTCTTTTTTCGTGAAGGCGGATGATGCAGTCTTGGAGAACGCTACGCCGTAGGGCTTCGCTCTGATGGATGATGTCTGGTATCTCCTTGGACAGAAGACCTTCCATATATTCTCGAAGGGGAGCGTCAAGTTCTTTTTTGAGGTCGGCAAGCTCAGTGCCTCGTTGCCATCTAAGGAAAAGCTCTCTGTTTTCACTTTGTTCGAAGCATTCAGGTGAAAGCTCAGTGGTTTCTGTTTGGAGTTCGGGATATTGGAATAGCAACGCTAAGCAGTACTGCTCGACAGGGCTGGAAAGAGGCGGGACTACAGCTATCTGCCCTGTTGCTGCCGCTTTAGTTGGTGCCTTTCGTAGTGTTCTTGTTTTTCTTATCGTGTCTTCCAGGACACGTGGGTCGATTTTCAAATGGTGAGCAAGCCTTTCTACGTAGTGAGCGTGCCTTACGGGGTCTTTTATTTCCAAGAGTAACGGCGTGAGTTTTTCCACCGCCAGTGACTTTTCTGTGGCACTTTCAAGGTTGACTTTGGTAACGATAGCGTCAATGATGAATTCAATGATTGGTCTCGCGCTTTCTATCAGCTGATGCCATAGGTCTGGGTCTTCTTTTATCACCTCGTCAGGGTCTTTGTCTTGGGGAAGCAGCATAGCTTTCACTTCTGCTTTGTATGCGTCTTCATACTTGACCCAGCCATAAATTGATGGCAAGAAGGGAATTACTTTGTCCACCAGTTCCCCGCCTCTAAAGATAGCTTCTGTTCCGGCTGTATCTGCATCTAGGGCGAAGACCAGGTTTCGAGTCAGGTTTTTGAGTGTGAGTAGTTGTTTCTCGGTAATAGAGGTACCCATAGAGGCGACTACGTTTTGCCATCCATACTGGTGGGCTATTATTACATCCATGTAGCCTTCTACAATGATGGCTTGATCGCTGTGGCGGATTGCATTCTTTGCTTGATCGATGCCATAAAGAATGCTACTTTTGTCAAAGACTGCGGTTTGTGGCGAATTGAGATATTTAGGTGGGGAATCATCCAATGCTCTGGCGCCAAAGCCAACTAACTTACCACCGGCATCCCGTATCGGGAAAATGAGACGGTTGCGGAATCTGTCATAAGTGTGTTTGTTTTCTTGTTCGACAAGTAAACCTGCGAGCAGCAGGTCGGTTTCATTGTAGCCTGTTTCTATCAGGTGATTTTTTAATGTTTCCCACCCTTCGGGGGCAAAGCCTAGCTGGAAGTTTTTGATGCTCTCGATCGACAGCCCCCTTTGTGTAAGGTAGCGTCTCGCTGTTTCTCCTGCACCGGTATTCAATAGCAGGTTGTGGTAATAATTAGCGGCAGCTTCGTTGATCTTGAGGATTTTTTCCTCTTCTCTTACGTCTTGCCTGCTGTAGCTGGATGGCACAGTCAGGTTGATGCCTGCTTTATCAGCAAGGAGCTTAAGTGCCTGGCTAAAATCGACCCCTTCTCTCCTCATTATGAAAGAGAAGATATCGCCACCTGTATTACAGCTTCCGAAGCAGTGCCAGCTCTGTCTGTCCGGGAATACGAAGAAAGAAGGGTTTTTTTCAGTGTGGAAGGGACATAGCGCACGATAGTTCCTCCCTGATTTCTGCAAAGCTACATATGCAGATACAATCTGGACAATATCTAGTCTTTGTTTTATTTCGTCAATAACACTCATACCCTAGTCCTAGGAACTATTTTACATAATATCCACAATAAATTCAACAGCTGGAGATTGCTTCTGCGATATGGAGAGCGTATTGGTCTGTCATGCCGGCGATGTAGTCAGTCACTCTTCTCTCGGCAGGGTCGCCCTGCATTTTATATTCTTTTGGTAGCTGGTTCTCGTGTTTTAGAAAATAGGAAAACAGGAGCTGGATAGTCCTGCGTGCTCTTTTTGCCTCCTCGTCGGAGATGGTTGAGTTATAGACTCTTTCGAAGAGGAATTCGCGAAGGCAATTGGTCACTTCGAGGATAGTGGTGGACATACCGATGCTCGGCTTTTGGATTCCGGGTTGGGTCATTTTGGTTAACGAATAGCTAATGATATCGGTGACCAGGGTGTTAATGCGTTGGGAGAGGGTTTCGCCCAACACTTTTATTACGGACGGAGGAAGGTCGCTTTCGGTGATGACCCCTGCCCGGATAGCGTCGGTGATGTCGTGGTTGACATAAGCAACCACATCTGCGATTTTTACTACCTGGCCCTCGAGGGTGCCCACCTCTGTCCATCCTTCCCCAAGTATCTCAATATTACCTTTTGAGTGGTTCAGGATCCCGTCTCGTACTTCCCAAGTCAGATTCAATCCTTGTCCGTCTCTCTCCAGGAGATCGACTACTCTCAAGCTTTGCTCGTTGTGCTTGAAGCCGAACGGGCAAAGTTCGTTCAGTACTTGTTCGCCGATATGGCCGAAGGGGGTGTGTCCCAGATCGTGTCCCAGGGCAATGGCTTCTGTCAAGTCCTCGTTAAGGTTCAAGGCTCTGGCGATGGTGCGGGCGATCTGGGAGACCTCTAAGGTATGTGTCAGGCGTGTAACATAATGGTCGCCTAAAGGCATGATGAATACCTGGGTCTTATGTTTAAGGCGTCGGAATGCATTGGAGTATATAATACGGTCGCGGTCTCGCTGAAAAGCCGTCCTTATGGGGCATGGTTCTTCCCACCTGAGTCTACCGCGGCTAAATCTACTTTGTGTTGCAAAGGGGGAGAGATGCCTCTCGGACTCTTCTATTTGCTGCCGAATATTTAACTCTGTCATCAATTCCGGTCTTTTTTGTTGTCCCGAGTAACGCTATCAGGAGTGGTCCAGTTTTGCCTCAGCAGCTGCGATTATGCGCCTTGTCTCTTCGATCATGTCCGGGCTCACTGAGACTGAGGTTATCCCCCATTTTACCAGTTTCTGCGTAAGCTCGGGGTATACAGAGGGTGCCTGTCCACAGATAGATGAGGTGACCCCTCTGCTGGAGGTTGCTTTGATGACCTTTTCTAAGGCGATAAGCACTGCCTCATTTCTTTCATCGAATTCCGGTGCTAGCTTGGGATTATCTCTATCTATGCCCAGAATAAGCTGAGTCAAATCGTTCGAGCCGATGGAGATGCCGTCTATCCCGACATCTATGAACTGGTCTATCAGGAATACATTTGAAGGGACCTCGACCATCATCCAAAGTTTGAAATTGGGAAACTGGTACAGCCCCTCGGCTGCAAGAAATCTTCTTATCCGTGCCATCTCATCCACGAAGCGGACAAATGGGATCATGACGTACAGGTTATCGTAGCTCTGGCAAACCTTCTTAATTGCTTCCACTTCGAGCCTGAAGACTTCGATTTCATGTGTATATCTAGAACAGCCGCGGTAACCTAGCATAGGGTTTTCTTCAAATTCCTCATATTTTTCTCCTCCACGGAGGTTTCTATACTCGTTAGTTTTAAAGTCTGTAGTTCTATATACTACAGGTCGGGGGTGAAATGCTTTTGTGAAGGCTGTTATACCCCTGGCTAGCATTTCGGTGAATTGTTCACCTTTGCCTTCGTGTAACATATACCTGGGATGTGCGCCTATCTGAGCGATCATGAATTCAGCCCTGAGCAGCCCCACACCGTCCACATTCCGTCTGGCGACCGATTCGGCTAGTTCAGGCTCGGCGAGATTTACATAGACTTTGGTTCGAGTTATTACATGTTCTTGCGTGATTACAGATGGCGCTGCTATTGGCTCGATTACTTTGCCGGCAAAGACCTTACCTTCGTAACCATCGACCGTAATTTCCTGCCCATCGATAAGGGTCTTGGTCGCTGTTTCGGTGCCAACCACGCAGGGTATTCCGAGTTCACGGCTCACTATAGCAGCATGTGCGGTTCTGCCTCCGCGATCGGTAACTATCGCTGCAGCGCGTTTCATTGCCGGTACAAAATCAGGTGTCGTCATTTCGGCTACCAGGATATCTCCGTGTTGGACCCTGTCTATCTGTGAAGCATCTGGGACAATTCTTGCCGGACCAACGGCTATGCCAGGGCTGGCTGACAAGCCGGTCAATATTGGTTTGGCTTCGATTGTGGGTCTTGCTGCTTCCTTCCGTGGTTTCAGCGTGGTTATGGGGCGTGTCTGGAGAATGAACAGGTGTCCATCCTCTTTTGCCCACTCGATGTCTTGCGGGAGCTTGTAATGATCCTCGATAGTCTTGCCTATTTTAGCCAGGGTGATGATTTCGTCATCGGACAATTTCTGCTTGTTTTGTTTGGGTGCAGGTACTGGAACTTTAACAGTAAACTCAAGCTGCTCGGGTGACGTTGGTGGTGTTTGAGTGTTTCTTACCAGCTGCCATTCTTGACGCTTTACTTTTTTGTCAACGATTTCCCACCTGTTTTTGTCCACCAAGTAAAGGTCAGGAGTGACATCTCCCGAGACAATAGCTTCTCCTAGTCCATAAATCGCTTCTATAAGGATTTTTGTGTCGTCATTGGCTACCGGTTCTGTAGTAAACATAACACCTGAGGTTTCAGATTGCACCATCTTTTGTACCGGGACTGCTATACCCACTTTGAAATGGTTGAAGCCTTGCTGCTCTCTGTAAAATATAGCCCTGGATTCGAATAGAGAACCCCAGCAACCCAGTACTGCAGTTACCACTGCATCCTCGCCTTTTACATTCAGGAAGGTACGTTGTTGCCCGGCGAATGAAGCTTCGGGCAGATCCTCAGCCGTTGCTGAGGAACGGACCGCTACCAATCCTCCTCCCAGTTTCCGGTAGGCCTCTTTGATCTGGCTGACTAGGTCAGCTGGCATAGACTGCGCAGCAAATTTGCTTTTGATAAGGTTGGAGACCTCTTGCAACTTCTTGCTATCATTCACATCAAGATTTCTGAGGAGTTGCTCAATGTCTGCTGCTAACCTGCTTGTCTTCAAGAATTTAAAGTAGGCTTCAGATGTAACTATAAAACCCGGAGGCACCGGAATTTGGGCATGTGTCATTTCTCCTAGATTTGCCCCTTTGCCCCCTACAAGGGGGATATCATTTTTGTCTACTTCATCAAACCAAACAATGTATTTTGCGTCCTGCTTCATTGCACTCCTTCACGGAAAATCTGTGGTGATTTCTTATTATACCATCCGTGTTCAGTCAGGTGAAGAGCTAATTGGGTGGCACATTAGAGAAACATGCTTCTTCATGGGTGCATTGTCTTTACAGTAAGCCTAGCTCGGGATATAATTTGTTGACATGTCTGTTGTTGGTGAAGGTCCTCTCAGTCTGTTAAAGAGCGTTTCGATCGCTGCATCACAGCGGAATTGCCCGGCGTACCTTGTTGGTGGATTTGTTCGGGACTTGCTGCTGGGAAAGGAGACTACCGATATCGATGTTGGGGTTGGGTGTGACCCCCAAGATATTGCCGGCAGTGTAGCTATTGAGGTGGGTGGAAAGTCTATTTTACTGGATAGCGTCAACAGAGTGTTCAGGGTTATGGTCAAAAACGGTGAAAGACAATGGCATTTAGATTTCACGCATTTCTCTGGTAATATCGAAGGTGACCTAGCAAGACGGGATTTCACCGTAAATGCTATGGCGGTAGAATTGCAGCAGTTTGTCTCGTCTGGCGTAGCGAGGATCATTGACCCTTTTTCAGGCGAGAAAGACTTGAGGGCTAAAATAATACGGGCGGTAGGACGAGATGCATTTCAAAAAGATGCCGCCCGGCTGCTTCGTGCGTTAAGGCTGGCGCGAGAACTCCAATTTGTGATTGAGCCCGATACTGAAGATTTAATTCGTCAGAACTGCGAGCTAGTCGCTTCAGTACCGGGCGAGCGGGTCAGAGAAGAGCTGGTGCGGATGCTTGCTTTCCCTGGCAGTGCTGATTTGCTGAAGTATGCGGACGGACTCGGTCTGCTTACCCGGATTATCCCTGAACTTGAGCGCATGAAAGGCGTAGGGCAGCCAAAGGAACATTACTGGGACGTTTTTGAACATTCAATAGAGACTGTGGCGGCAATTGAGTTTTTGCTTCGTGATAGTTCGTGGAAATACGGTAATGACGAGCTGTTGAGTGTGACACCTTGGTCGGACGAACTGAGGAAGCATTTTGATGAAGAGGTGGCTCATGGTAGTACCCGTCGATTGCTCTTGAAACTCGGTGGGCTATTGCATGATTTGGCTAAGCCGGCAACAAAGACAATTGATGATACGGGAAGAATACGATTTTTGGGTCATGCAAAGCAGGGTGCTGCTATGGCGGTTACAGTGATGGAACGGTTGCGCTTTAGCAATCGCGAGACGCGGCTGGTGGAAAATCTGGTCTATCATCATCTGCGCCCTGCCCAGATGACAAATGGAGATTTGCCTACAAGCCGGGCTATTTATCGCTTTTTCAGAGATACCGAAGGGGCTGGCATTGATGTTCTTTTCCTGGCTTTAGCTGATTTTTTAGCTACAAGGGGGTCCAGCATTGACATAAATGAATGGAAGCGACACAATCAATTAATCAGCTATATATTGGCTGAGCACCAGAAACAAAAAAGCGTTATCTTACCGGTTAAATTGATTGACGGGCACGATTTGATGGATATTTTTGGATTGAAGCCGGGACGTCTTATTGGTGAGCTTTTGAATGAGGTGCGTGAGGCGCAAGTAAATGGCGAAGTGATTACCAAGGAAGAAGCCATAGAGTTTGTTCGCAAACATCTAGGGACACGGCAATGTGGTGCGGCTTGTTGATAGCACGCTGTGGTAAAGCTGAATATTGGCAAACCAGCAAAGTCGTTAAGGAGAAGAAATGACTCGTGGCAATATCTCCGTTCTGTTATTTATTTTAGCCCTTTTTGCCTTTGGACTGTGGGTGTTATTCCCGTTGGACAGCGAAAGGCTGGGGAGGCATGGTCTGGTCCTCGGATTGGACCTCAAGGGCGGTAGCCATTTAGTCTACGAAGCTGACTTATCGCAGAAAGACCCATCGCAGAGCGATGATGATGCTATGGAAGGGGTGTTGGGCAAGATCGAAAGGCGTGTTAATGCTTACGGTGTTACCGAGCCCATAATCCAGCGTCAGGGACATAATAGGATCCTGGTGCAACTTCCCGGGGTGAAGGACGTTGATGAAGCTATTAAACTCATTGGGCAAACAGCGCAGCTTGATTTCAGGGAAATGGAGTTAGATGCTACTGGGCGGCTGGTATTTGATGAAGAGGGGAAACCGAAATGGACGGCGGTAGCCAAAGCTACAGGTAGCGACGGGGTTGAGAAAGAACTCACCGGCAAGTACTTGAAGCCAAATGCTAAAGTTGTGTTGAACCCACAGACCAACGAACCGGAAGTGGCTTTTGAATGGACCGAGGAGGGTGCTATCCTTTTCGAAAAGATTACAGAGCGCAATCTTCATAAACCTCTCGGTATCTATCTCGATGGGGAACCCATCTCATGGCCCACCGTTCAGGCTGTCATAAAAGAGCGAGGTGTGATCACAGGGTTGAATATCGAAGAAGCGAGGAGATTGGCTATTCAACTCAATTCCGGTGCTTTAGACGTGCCGCTGAAGATTATTCAGGAGCAGCGTGTTGATGCCACTCTGGGTGCTGACTCTCTAAAAAAGAGCCTGATTGCCGGGATTGCAGGCGCAATTCTTGTTGTGCTGTTTATGATTGTATACTATCGCCTACCTGGTGTCCTTGCCACCTGTGCTTTAGTAATATATATCGTTTTGCTATTGACGGTCTTTAAACTGTTACCGGTGACGATGACTTTGCCCGGGATAGCGGCTTTTATTGTGTCGCTGGGCATGGCTGTCGATGCCAATGTGCTTATCTTTGAGCGGATGAAGGAAGAGTTAAGGGCAGGGCGGACTTTAACTGCAGCGGTGGAGACAGGTTTCAACCGTGCCTGGACTGCTATACGGGACAGCAATATTACAACTTTTATAGCCTGTTTTATACTCTACTGGTTCGGTGGCACGCTCGGGGCTTTTATGGTAAGGGGCTTTGCCTTGGTCTTGTTTATCGGTGTTGCTCTGAGTATGTTTTCTGCGATTGTGGTTACCCGTTCATTTTTGCGCTCGGTTGCGCGCGTGATTGCCAAACCTGGTGCTTATGGAGTGTAGAAAAATGGACGTTGTAGGAAAAAGGTTTTGGTTCTTTCTTATATCGGCGCTGGTGATTATTCCTGGTATTATTTCACTAGCTGTATACGGTCTGAATTTGGGGATAGATTTCAGTAGCGGCACAACTATGACACTTCGATCTGATACCGAGGTTAGCCAGGAACAATTTCGTCAAGCTATGATGGACCTGGGTTATAGGGAGGCAGTGATACAGCGTACCGGGGAAGGCGATTTCTTTGTCCGCATTAGGGAACTTTCAGTGGATGAACGGGAGACTTTATTATCTGGACTAAAGGACAAGTTAGGCACAGATGTGACCTTGCGCGATGCCCATTTGGTTTCTCCGATTCTGGCTGCAGAGACCGCAAGGAATGCTGCCATCGCAGTTATTATTGCTGCCATATTCATGATGTTTTACATTGCCTGGGCATTTCGGCGTATGCCTAAGCCGCTCCGCTGGGGGACGGTTGCTATAATCGCCCTTGTCCATGATGTACTGGTGGTCTTAGGCATCTTTTCGATATTGGGATGGGCAGCTGGAGTCCAGGTCGATTCTTTGTTCATCACTGGCATCCTTACGGTGGTCGGTTATAGCATCAATAATATTGTCGTTGTTTTTGACCGTATAAGAGAAAATGTGAATCGCGGCATAAGCAAGGATTTCGAAGTTACCGTTAATTCTAGCATCTTAGAGACGATGGGGCGGTGCCTAAACACAAGCTTAACAACGCTGTTTGTTATCGTTGCCCTTCTTCTTTTGGGCGGTATTACCCTGCGGTATTTCGTCCTAGTGCTATTTATCGGAGTAGTTGCTGGTACGTATGATTCTATTTGTGTGGCAGGGCAGTTACTGGTGGTGTGGGACAAAGGCGAGTGGGGACGGTTCTTAGGCTGGATGAGGCCGGTTAAAAGGACCGTTTAGCAATATGGCATCAGCTTTTAACTTATATGATGTATTTGTTTGACCATTTTAATGAAATTGTGGAATTGAGGTGGTTTTGTAGCTGTCTCAGGTTTACCCAGAGGGTCATCGAAATCCTGTGTTCCTGATAATACCGCGAGTGTAGCTCCTATTGATAGAGACAACGCCTTCAGATGGTAGCCGCCTTCTAGCGCTAGAACCAACCGACCCTCGCAGAGCATGCCAGCTAATGTTTTTATTATTTCTACAAGGCGGGCGAAGCCAGATACGCTTAATCTCATTTGTGCCAGCGGGTCAGCCCAGTGGGCATCGTATCCAGCGGACACCATCATGAGCTGAGGCTCAAAGCGGCGTGCTATTGGTGCCAGGATGTCCTCAAACACTGCCTGATACTCATCGTCACCCCAGCCGGCGAGCAGCGGCACGTTGACGGTGAACCCCTCGCCATCTTTAGTGCCTGTCTCGTCAATGCTACCTGTTCCGGGGTAGAACGGGTACTGGTGAGTTGAAAAGTAAAGAACGTGCGGGTCGGCATAAAAAGCGTCTTGGGTGCCATTACCGTGATGGACATCGAAGTCGATGATGAGCACTCGTTTAATATCGAAGTTAGCCAGGGTATATTTTGCAGCTATAGCTATGTTATTGAAAAGGCAAAAGCCCATGGCTTGCCAGCATGTGGCATGGTGTCCGGGGGGTCTGACCAGAGCAAAGGCATTGTCAACTTGTCTATTCAGCACCGCATCAACGGCAGTGATGGCACCTCCTGCAGCATAGATAGCTGCGTTGTAGGAGCCGGGCGATGTCACGGTGTCTGGATCTAGCCAACCACCGCCTCTTCTTGCCTGTTCTTCGATTTGGCGGATGTATTCTGGAGCATGGACTGTGGATATCTCCTCAAGAGTAGCAGGGCGGGGTGAGAGATAGTAAAGTTTATTTTTAAAGGTCTCTTGGATATGAGTTGTGGTAACAATCAGCCGCTGCGCGTTTTCAACGTGGTCTTTTGTGTCATGCTCTAGATAAACAGGGTCGTAGACCAGACCGACTCGAATCACGGTTAAAGCCTTTGTTTAACGTTAGTGGTGCTGAAGCTTTTTAAATAATACCAAAGGGTAAATGGCTAAGCAACTTATGCTATTTTCGTGAGTATTTCTTTATTGTGTCAGTTGGGGGCAAGTGATAAACTTTGTCTGTTTTTAAAGAGGAACTGTGCAGATAAGCGATGTCAGCATTTTCAACAGAAAAGGGTGCGTCCACTCTTCTGATTGTGGTAGTAATAGGGCTGATAGTCCTCAAAATCATAGCAGGGCTGATCAGTGGTAGCATAAGTGTATTTGCCCAGCTAACAGACAGTCTCCTCGACCTTTTTGCTGGTGTACTTTCTTTTGTTGCTGTTCGTATTGCTATCAGACCGGCTGATGAAGAACATCCTTTCGGTCATGGTAAAGTTGAAGACATTGCCGGCATGGTACAGGGGGTACTTATATTCGTTGCTGCCGGGATGATAGTTTATGCATCTGTGTTGCGTATAATCCACAAAACAGGACTGCAGCTAGCTGAAGCTGGAATTGGTGTTATGGTGGTTTCCATGATAGCTAGCTTGGGTCTCTCCCGCTATTTACTCAGGGTATCTAATATCACTGGTTCGATAGTGCTGGAAGCTAATGCACGTAACATACAGGGCGATATATACTCGGCTGCTGCTGTATTGGTTGGACTTCTGCTGGTGCGTGTAACTGGGGTAGTGATACTTGACCCTTTGGTAGCTATTGCTGTTGCGGTGTATCTGGTCAAGCTGGCTTATGAGACGGCAAGGAAGCCGTTTCTGGGGCTGGTGGATGCCAGTCTTCCTCGGGCTGAGCAAGCGGTTATAGAGTCATGTCTTGCAGTTTATGGTAAGCAAGTGGTCGGTTTTCATGAGTTGCGTACTCGACGTTCCGGCAGTCAGCGGCATATAGACCTCCATTTAGTGATGTCCAAGTATGTAAGTCTGGAATATGCTCATCAGATGTGTGACTTGCTGGAGCAAGATATCAAGTCAAAACTTCCACGAAGCAACATTACTATTCACATTGAGCCATGTGATGGTAACTGCAAAAAGTGCGCTTTGAACTCTTCAGTATGTAAGGCTGACTGATATTGAGAGCGGTATATTGGTCAAGTTTCCTCCGGAGGTTTTGAAAGTGGCAGTGCGGTGGCTATTTTTTCTCAATATATACTTCGCTCAGTAAAGGGACCCCCTGGGCGTCCACCCTATAGTTTTTGACATAAGGCTTGACCAGAATATAGTTCTCATTAAACCACAAGGGTAAGCAGGCGGCATCGTTTACAATTATCTCTTCTGCTTGCTGGTACATTGCGAGCCTTTTTTGTTCATCGGGTTCCACGGCAGCTTGATCTAAAAGTGCATCTACAGCAGGGTTGCCATATTTTCCATAATTGTACTCGGCGTTGCTATGGAACAGGATTTCCAAAAAGTTCTGTGGATCGGGATAATCAGCTATCCAGCCGCTGAAGAACATGTTATCCAATTCGTTTTTAATCTGGTAGGGAAAGATCTCAGGTTCTAGTTGTCTCACTGTTACTTGTACGCCCAGTGTTTGTTGCCAGTCCATAACCATAGCGCCGACATATGCTGGGATATTCCCTCCGATGCCGGAGATAGTCAGCATTATGGGCGGCAAATTCCCTGGGCTACCGTACTTTGAATTGGTGATAAGTTCTTTAGCTTTATCCGGGTTATATTCCAATCCCTGAATATTTTTGTTATATCCGGGCATGTTCGGGGGTAAAATACCATCGGCTTTGATTCCCATGCCTTTCAGTATTAACCGAACAATTTTTTCCTTGTTTACAGCTTGGCAGAAAGCTTTGCGGATATTGACATCATCAAACGGTGGTCTTTTAGTGTTGAAGCCTGCGTAGAAGAGGCTGAGTTCAGGAAATACAGATAGCTGGTTGTAAAAGGGTCCGCTTTCATCTGTCACCCGTTCTATATAGTCTTCAAAAACGGGTGTCACATCAATTTCGTCCATCTCGTACAATGATATCGGCATGCCGGCTAGAAGGTGGAAAGCCACACTTTTGATGGCTGGAGCTTGCCGATAAAAACTTTCGTTCCTTTCCAATACCAATAACTCGCCCTGTCTCCATTCTTTGAGTTTGAACGGACCTGTCCCATTAGGTCTTCGCCACCATTTATCGTCCGATTTAACATTATTTTGGTCGACCACAAAAGCAGTAGGATAGGTCAATTTTGCAAGAAAGTATGCTTTTGGAGCATCAATACTTACTTGTAAAGTATAGTCATCGATGACTTTTATGCCACTTATTGTTGTTGTCTTTCCTTCGAGAACATCTTTAGTACCGATGATATCGCCAAGGTATGTGGCTGCTGTCTGTGAGCGGGTCTTTGGATTGCATGCTCTCTCCCAGGAATATTTGAAATCGTGGGCTGTTACCTCTTTGCCATCGTGGAATTTCACTCCCTTGCGTAGGAAGAAGGTATATGTCCTGCCGTCATCGCTTTTTTGCCATCTTTCGGCGATATCCGGGGCTGGTTTTGAGTTAGCATCAAGGCGAACCAAGCCGCTGAATATCTGCATCACATAAATGTGCGAGTTCATCTCGCTAGAGAGCGCTGGGTCAAGCGTTATAGGTCCTGTATCCCAGAGATTGAGGTCTCCTTCGGTAATGGTCGGTGGTGTCTGGCTTGGCTGGCAGCCAGAAACGGGAAGCAGTGTTGCTGAGATATAAAGCAACACAGTTAGAGCAATCGGCAGCCATGACCTCTTCATACTTTGCTAGCCTTTAGAATAACCCTTTAGATTTCATGCTTAAGTAAGCTTTGTCACAAACGACGATGTGGTCTAAGACTTCTATACCTGTTATTTCACCGACCTCAAAAAGTCGTCTTGTCAGTTTGATATCGTCCTCAGACGGTGTAGGATCACCTGAAGGGTGGTTATGCACGAAGATTACCGAAGCGGCGCTCGAGGAGATAGCCTCTTTGAACACTTCTCTGGGATGTACAACGCTCGAGTCCAAGCTACCTATAGAGATCATGTGGATATTTATTAGATGGTTCCTTGTGTCGAGAGACAGAGCCAGAAAGTGTTCTCTCTTTTTGCCTTTGAGTTTGTTCTTGACTGCTTTAACAACATCTTCAGGTGACTTGATGGCAATTTTTTTACTTTCGTTTGAGTGTTCCTCCAGACGTTTACCAAGTTCGAGAGCAGCTTTAATCTGGGTAGCTTTTGCAATACCGATCCCTTTTACCTGTGTCAGTTCCTCAATAGAAGCAGATGCCATATTTTTGAGATTGCCAAACCTGGTCAGCAGATTTTGGGCAGTTAATAGCACTGATTCGCCCTGAATTCCCCTGCCGAGGATTAAAGCTAATAATTCTTGGGCAGACAAGGCTTCCACCCCAAGTTTTAAAAGTCTTTCCCTTGGTCGTTCTGAAATTGGCAGGTCATGTACGGTAAAGGTCTTTGTCATATTAATGCTGACCTTATGCTTGGCAATACGTCAATACTTATCAACGGTGCGCTTGATACCATCTTACAGGCAGGTGTTTCTTTAATCGAAGTATTCTTGGAACTGGGTGTGCCCTTTGTCTTGTTTTTTATGTATTCTTGCCATAACTTGTCGAGTCCAGCCTGGTCAAAGCCGTAAATTTGTAACAAGGCTTCATCACAAGAATTACCTTCTTTCAGTAAATACAGGAGTTGTAATATTTTATCCTTGCCATAGTTCTGGATAAGAAATTCCACTAGGCTCTGGCTCTGGGCATAAGAGAGATAAGCGTCCTCTGGTTTCGCCGAGAAGGGGCTTGAAAGGCTACGCACAGAGAACAGTCTTCCTTGTGAGACGGCTTTCCTTAAGAGCGCTTCAAGGTAGGCATCACTTTCTCCTTCGGCGTACATAGCCAGACCTTCGTTTAGCCAGACAGGCAGGCTAGCACCGTAGGGACTAAAGGTCACCTGGTGTATTACCATGTGGCCGAGTTCATGTGCTACAGCTCTTTTCCCCCAGTTCAGCTGGCTGGCGGAAACTCCGATGGCGATGGTACCGAATTCAGGGAAAGCTACTCCGCCGGTCCACTCGCGCGGGAAAATCATCGCCGCTCTTAGGTCTTGTGCATTAGCGTAAATGAAGATGCTGACCGGTCTTTCCAGGCGTGTCCCAGTATCTTGATAAAGTCTGTTTAACGCCTGTTCACAAGCAGTGAGAAGTCCACTGGCGAAGGACTCGCTCCCTTTGTACCAGAAGAGAGTGACCTGATCCATGGTCAATTTCTGCCAGGAATACCGCAGGTCCTGGAACTGGAATGTATTACTATTTGTGACCAATTTGTGTCCGCTCTGGTCCTCGATAGTCCACCAGTAGCGGATGGTAGCCCCTACAGGAAGGCTGGCTTTTCTCATGTCCCAGAGCCACTGAGTTTCCACCTTGGGTGATGGTACAAAATCCGGCCAGGCCTCGCTGATTACATAGGCGTAGTTCATCCTCTCAGTCTGATAAAGGAGCCGGATTCTGGTGATGTTGCTCTGGCTCTGAACTTTCACCTTGAATACTATTGCGGAAGGAAAGAGCACCTCTGTGCTTGAGTCGAGCAAAGTTATATTTTCCTGGGCTCGAGTAACCGCAGGTATAAGGAGCGAGAGGGCAAGTATAACAGTCAGGAAAATATATTTACTCACCTTTTCTTCCCAGCATATGGTGTAAGTATGCCGTAATGAATTCGTCCAATTCTCCGTTCAGCACAGAGTTGGCATCGCTGCTTTCAAAGTCGGTGCGATGGTCTTTTACCATTTTGTAAGGGTGCAAGACGTAGCTTCGGATCTGGTTGCCCCATCCAGCTTCAATCCGTCCGCCTTTCAGTTTAGCCCTTTCTGCCTCTCTTTTTGCCTGTTCAAGCTGGAAAAGACGCGCATAAAGCACTTTTAAGGCGTTTTCTTTATTCTGGAACTGGGAGCGCTCACTCTGGCAGGTGACTACTATTCCCGTAGGCAGGTGGGTTATTCTTACAGCGCTGCTTGTTTTCTGCATATGCTGCCCACCCGGTCCACTGGAGCGGAAGGTCTCGATTTTTAGGTCATCCGGGTTGATCTTAACGTCTATTTCCCTTTCAACCATAGGCAGGACTTCAACTAGTACAAATGAGGTATGTCGCGCATGGTCGGCATCAAATGGCGAGATGCGGACAAGCCGATGGACTCCGTGTTCGGATTTGAGATAACCGTAAGCATAATCACCTTTTACTTCTATAGTGGCACTTTTTATCCCTGCTTCGTCACCTGGTGATATGTCCAATATCTCAGTCTGATAATTATGTTGCTCTGCCCATCTTGTGTACATTCGCAGTAGCATCTCCGCCCAGTCTTGCGATTCAGTGCCACCTGCTCCTGCGTGTATACTCAGGATAGCGCTTCTCTGGTCATGTTCACCGTTAAGAAGTAGTCTTGTTTCCAGCTCTTTTAATTCGGATGCCAGCTTCTCTGCTTCTCGTCTAATATCATCTTGTATACTAAGATCATTTTCTTCAACAGCGAGTTTTGTCATTTCAAGGAGGTCATTGTTCGTTTTTTCCATGCTACGCCAAGTATCAACTACTTCTTTGAGCGTAGCTAGCTGGCGCATGACGGACTGGGCTTTGGTTGGGTCAAGCCAAAAATCGGGCTGTGCTGCTTCGGTCTCTAATCTGGCGATTTCTTTTTCCTTACCGACTATGTCAAAGATGCACCATTATATCAGTTATTTTTTGCCGCATTGCTTCCAGTTTTTCTTTTATCTCTTGCATGGCTAGTTTGAGTTCTCCTGACTTTAGTTAAGTGTGATGCTAAACGGTTAATCAAAGAGTCTCTGTTTATATCCATATTGCGATACAGGCAGGTTTTTGTTACCAGCGGCAAGATGGGCGAGCCGGGATGGTTCTGGAAGGCGGTAGTTGCGGCAGCATTTTATTGTCCATTCTATAGCTGAATGAAGATCGACTTTGTGACCTATAGATACATAGACAGGTGCAGCATCGGTCTTGGTGCGTAGAGCGACCCCGATGACCTCGCCTTTGTCTTTCAGTTCAGCATAACTACCGGCTTGAAGAGATACCTGCCCGTGTATGCCGCAGAGACGTGATTTAGCGCAGCCGATCGCCGCTATATCGAGTAGTAGTCCTAGGTGGGAGGCAATGCCAAAACGTCTGGGGTGAGCAATCCCCTGCCCATCTACTAACAGAAGGTCGGGAGTAACAGAGAGCTTTTGCCACGCAGCTAGTACCAGAGGCGATTCTCTGAATGACAATAGTCCAGGTATATATGGGAAAGCTGGCTTTCCTTCTGCTATTTTGGTCTCCACTATCTCAAATTCAGGGTAAGTAAGTATAACTACGGCAGCACGGGCAAGACCGGAAGGATTTGGTGCTGAAATATCAGCACCGGCGATAAGGCGCGGGCTTGACAGCTTTCCCTCGCGGCACACCCGAGGCGCTAAGTCGAGCTGAAGTTTCTCAGCTTGCCTGGCTGTCAATTGCCAGCTATGTAGTTCACGTATTGTAGGCATGGTATCTGGTAACACTGGCTGACCAACGAGTCAATATCACAATTATAAAACGGTATGTACCACTGAGGCAATATTTATGATGCTCAGCTTTCGAAGTGTTGAACACTTGAATCTGACACAGGTATTTTTGCGGATGTCTTGACATTTTTAAGACGACAAACTAGCATTGAAGCAAGGCTACAGTCTGGACGGACAGTGGGATGGAAACGAAGGACATTGATTACTTGGTTGACAAGGTCGCCGCTTTGATTCACGAGGCGAGGCGTGTAGTGGTGTTTACCGGGGCTGGTATAAGTACAGAGTCAGGCATACCTGATTTTCGCAGTCCCGGTGGAATTTGGAGTCGGTTCGATCCTGATGATTTCACCATCCAGAAATTCCTCCATAGTCGCGAAGTGCGGGAGATGCAGTGGAAGCTTTTGGCTGAAGGTGGTCTTCTAAAGGATGTGCAGCCAAACCCCGCCCATTATGCCATTGCTGAGCTAGAAAAAGCGGGTAAGCTGACCTGCGTCATAACTCAAAATGTGGACAATTTGCATCAAAAGGCAGGGAATTCTCCGGAAAAAGTGTTTGAGTTGCATGGCAACATGAGATGGGTGAAGTGTCTGAGTTGTAATGTTCGTTTTCCTGTCGAGGAAGTGTTGCAAAGAGTCAAATACGAACCTGCTCCAGATTGTATTCTGTGTCATGGTATCCTGAAGCCTGATGCTGTGTTTTTTGGTGAAGCTTTACCTCAGGCGGTTTTACAAGCTGCAATCTCTCACGCTCGCAATTGTGACCTGTTTATTGTTATCGGTTCAACTCTGATTGTTTATCCTGCAGCTTATGTGCCAATGTATGCTGTAGAGGCTGGTGCCAGGCTGGTGATTATAAACTTGACCTCGACACCTATGGATTCTTACGCTACTGTGCTCATCAGAGGTAAGGCTGGTGAAGTGATGCCAAGGGTGATAGAAAAAGTGAAGCAGAGGCTATCCTGACAGCTGGTCGGTTGTTTATATTTCAGTGGTTATTAGACTGAGGTTGGCAGTATTAAATGAAGAACCGGGGGAGTAAATTATGAAAAAGTTGATCATCTTTGGTCTAGCAATTGCTGTGGTGAGTGTAGGTTGTGTGCCCGTTGTTGTGCCACCAGCCAATAAGCCGCCAAGTGCTATCATAGACTCGGTATCACCTACCGAAGTGGTAGTGGGTGGACGGGTGACCTTTGTTGGACATGGGACAGACGAAGACGGTAATGTGGTAGCTTATGGCTGGAAGTCGAGTATTGATGGTGAGCTAAGTAAGTCGGCAAGTTTCACCACCTCATCGTTGTCGCAGGGGACTCATACTGTCTGGTTTAAGGTCCAGGACGATAAAGGGGCGTGGTCAGCAGAGGTTCCGGTGGTGGTTATGGTGGTCCCGCAGGGTGTCTTTAAGCCAAGTATAGAGTCGTTCAATGCTGAACCGTCGATTATTTCCGAGGGTGGGGTCTCGACACTAATGTGGAGTGTATCAGGGGCTAAGGCGGTGAGCATTCAACCGGAGATAGGTAATGTTGCCGCTAGCGGCTCCAGAGCGGTCACACCGAAGAAAACCACGACGTATATGCTATTGGCAAGTAACGAAGCAGGGACAGTAAGCACTACTTTGCAAGTAGTAGTAGTTTCTACTGAGCAGATACGCAAGGTGGAGCTATATTCCATCACCACTGAGGAAGGGCAGGTAAGACAGGATGGATATGTGGGGGAAGAGCCGCAGGTAGGCGATATGAAGAACGGTACATCAATGCAGGCATTCTTAAGTTTTGACATTTCGATGATCCCGCAGGGGTCCACTATCAAATCAGCATATCTTGACCTGACTGCATCATCTGTATTTGGGGAGCCATTTAGAAACTTGGGGCTGCTGCATGTCTACGAGTATCAGTACACTGTGCTTCGTAGCAAGGACTTTGTTGTTGGACCTGCCGGGACTGCACCGCTGTACAGTTTCAAGTTTTTTACCGACGAGCCGGTCACGTCCAGTCTTCTGGTCTCGGCTATTCAGGAGCGAGTTAAAGAAGGGAGCCGGCGCTTTCAGTTACGTTTCCAGTTTGATAAGCCGTATTTCTATAACAATCAGGGTGACTATGTGACATTCTGGAAGGGCAAGACAAAGCTGATTATCGAGTACCAGGAATAAGATGCCCCTTTAACAGGACTTTAGGAGGTGCAGCATGAAAAGGTTGATGTTTGTGATCGGACTGTTGGCGGTGTTGTTTTTTGTCAGCTGCGTACCCGGTGGTCCAACTATAGTCTTGCAGCCGCCGGTGATAAACTCGTTTGATGCCAACCCGCAAAGGATATCTGCTGGCGAATCGGCGACTCTTTCTTGGGAGGTATCGGGGGCAACAAAGGTGGGTATAGAGCCTGATGTCGGGAGTGTGGCGCTAGCGGGGAGGAGGATGGTATCTCCCGCTTCGACGACTACTTATACTCTGACTGCAGTTAACGAGGCAGGTACAGTGACTGCTACTGTCCAAGTGATCGTTGTCGAAGCACCAGCCCCACCTCCGTCACCGCCGACGCCTGCCGTGCTACCCACAATCAACCTTTTCGCAGCGAATCCGGGTAGCATTACAGCAGGCAGTACATCGACGCTGAGCTGGAGTGTGTCCAATGCTACCGGGGTGACCATAAGTGGTGTGGGTAGCGTAGGGTTATCAGGCAGCACTACAGTTTCGCCAGTGACTACGACCACTTATACTCTTACGGCGACCAATGCGGCTGGGGGCGTGACGGCAACTACTCAGGTTATAGTATCAGCAGCGCCACCACCTGCCGCCGATACAACGCCGCCATCAGTGCCAGGTCTACTATCACCAGCCTCCGGGGCGGTGTTACCCCAGAAAACAGCACCCTGGCAATTTTCTTGGTCAGCCTCGTCTGATGCGGAAAGCGGGATAAAACAGTACCAAATCCAGGTGTATCGTGCCGGGCAGCCGCCGTTCATTGAAGACTATACCAGTGGTACCAGCTATTCTAAAGTGGTTGAAGTCGCATATGGCTACTTGTCCAACTGGCGCTGGAGGGTTAGAGCGCAGAACAACGTCGGGCTATGGAGTGCATGGTCAGCGGAGGGGAATTTCAGTGTGCAACCCAGGGTAGCTTATGATTTCATCGAAAATGCACCGACAGCCTATTGGTGGAGTACCCCTGGTGAACAATTACCTTTTCCTGGTGCTACTAATGATAACAGGGGCTTTGCCTGCTATCGTTACGATATCAAGCTCAATGATGGGCTAACTTATACCAGGGTGCTGGAGACACACCCGGAGTGGGTTGATGATGGCTATATAACAGGTAAGTATGCCAATGTGTATATACCGCCTGGAGCTAAGCTCAAGGTGAAGGTGGGTTTTATCAGCGATGGTACAGCCGGGAAGGTTCGTTTCAGAGCGCATAAACTTAGTGCAGCGGCTGTTTGGTCCCAGATAGTAGGTTATGCGGATGGGGTTAAAGAGGCTGAGGTTGACCTTAGCGTCTATGCTGGACAGACGATTGATTTTTGTATCGGTGTAAATGCGCAGGGAAGCTCCGGTCAGGACTGGGCAGCCTGGGTCGAAGCCAGGATAGTCTATTGATTTGCTGTAGCTAATCGGTTAGACCTGCTGGATATCGAATCGATAGTTTTCGATAACCGGGTTTGCCAGTAGTTTACGGCACATCTCGTCAGTTAACTGACGGGCTTTCTCAGGGTTGTCCTCTTCCAGCCTTATCTCAATGTACTTGCCGGCACGTACATCTTCCACTGTGGTGAAGCCTAAGTTGTGTAAGGCGCCTTTTATTGTCAGTCCCTGAGGGTCGTTTACTGTGGGTTTGAGCGTGATATAGACTTTAGCGAGGTACATAAAGGTCCTCCCCAGTCAAGCGCTCATAGGCTTCGACATATCGTTTTGTGGTGGCTTCGATAACTTCCTTAGGCAGTATAGGAGCTGGTGGTTCCTTATTCCAGCCCGATTGGACGAGCCAATCGCGGACCGGCTGTTTATCGAAACTCGGTTGAGAGGCACCTACTTTATATCGGGCGGCGTCCCAGAACCGGCTGGAATCCGGGGTTAGCAATTCGTCAATCAGGATAAGGTTACTATCCACCTCGCCGAACTCAAACTTGGTGTCGGCTATTATGATGCCACGCTCAAGGGCAAACTTTCTGGCGGAATCATAAATAGCCAGGCTTTTATCTTCAAGTTCCCTGGCTATCTCTTTGCCTACTAGTTCTTCTAACATTCTTCTGGTCAGCGGCTGGTCATGTCCACTTTCAGCTTTGGTGGTGGGGGTGAAAATGGGTTGAGGTAGCTGTTGACTTTCTTCGAGTCCGGATGGCAACTTGATACCACATACTCTGCCTGTCTCCTTATACTCTGCCCAGGCTGAGCCCGAGATATAGCCGCGTACAACGCACTCCACAGGTACGCGCTTTGCCTTGGTAACCACCATCGACCGTCCCACTATATAGTGAGGGAGTGGAGTCTCTTGAGAGAAAAACCTCCTAAGTGCTTCAAGGTTGTCCACCGGCGTTATTAAATGGTTGGGCACGATATTTTGTGTCTTGCGGAACCAGAAGCAGGAAAGCTGGTTCAGTACCAGACCTTTATATGGTATGGCACAAGGCAGCACTACATCGAAGGCTGAAATGCGGTCTGTGGAAACGATTAAGAGTTTGTCGCCCAGGTCATAAGTATCGCGGACTTTGCCCCGGCAGAACAACGGGACCGACAAGTTTGTTTCCAATAAAGGTGTTGTCATCTAAATCTCCTATTGCTTACTACAAAGCGTGTGGTGCTAATTCTTTTTTGGTGTCTATGTTTCTTCTTTTATGTTCGGTCAGTCCTAACCGCTTAAAAATGCTATCTACGTGTTTTAAGAAGTAGCTATAGTCGAATAGAGACTCAAGCTCGGCTGAGGAGAGGCGCGCTGTGATTTCAGGGTCAGCTTTAAGTAAGCCGAGGAAGCCTGTTCGCCTTTTCCAGGACTTCATCGCGTTTCGTTGTACTAGTTCGTAGGCTTGCTGACGGGTTAGTCCTTTGTCTATCAATGCCAGCAGGACCCGCTGGGAAAAAACAAGTCCTTGAGTGAGTTCCAGATTGCGACGCATATTTTCAGGGTATACTTGCAATCCTTGCATTATTGAAGTGAAGATGTTCAATACATAATCAACCACAAGACAGGCGTCAGGGAGTATTATGCGTTCAGTGGATGAATGGCTAATATCCCGTTCGTGCCATAGTGCAATGTTTTCCAATGCGGTCAGGGCGTATCCCCTTACCAGACGGGCAAGTCCACAAATACGCTCGCAGAGTTCGGGATTGCGTTTGTGAGGCATGGCTGATGAACCGGTCTGTCCGGTGGCGAAAGGCTCTTCGGCTTCTAGGACTTCGGTCCGCTGTAAGTGTCTTATTTCAGTGGCGAATTTCTCCAGTGAGCCGGCGATAATGGCTAAAGTGGTAACGAAGTGAGCGTGCCGGTCACGCTGAATGATCTGGCTGGACACAGTGTCTGGAGTCAGCCCGAGTTTGGCGCAGGCAATTTCCTCTACCTGGGGTGGCACAGTAGCATACGTGCCCACGGCGCCTGAGATTTTGCCCACGCTTATCATCCTTTCTGCTTCGGCTAGGCGGGCGGCGTTACGTTTCATCTCCTGTGCCCACAGGGCGAGCTTCAGACCGAAGGTTATCGGCTCGGCATGAACGCCATGTGTCCTCCCTATCATGGGAGTTGTCTTGTACTTGATAGCCTTGTCTTCGAGTACAGTTATAAGCCGGGAAATATCTTCAGCCAGTAGCTTTGTGGCTTCTTTAAGCTGGAGACTGAGTGCCGTGTCCATTACATCCGACGAGGTCAGACCGAAGTGGATAAAGCGTGACTCCTCGCCAAGGGTCTCGCTCACCGCTTGAAGAAAAGCGGTCACATCGTGGTGGGTCACTTTAAGGATTTCGCCAATGCGCTCCAGTTTATAGCTTGCAGATTTTATTTTCGGGATTGTCTCCTTAGGGATAACGCCTATTTCAGCCCAAGCTTCGCACACGGCTATCTCAACTTGCAGCCACTTATCGAATTTGTTTTCTTCAGACCATATTTTCTTCATCTCCGGGCGTGAATAACGTTCGATCATAGCTTGCCTTCCATATATTTATTCGGGTATTGTTGAGTGTAGCGACTACGTTTCAGAGAGTTTCCTCCTGTATTCTTCAAAGGCGGTCCTTATTTTTTCATGTTTTATTCCAAGCATCTGTGCTGCTAAGAGTGCAGCATTTCTGGCGCCGGAGGAGCCGATACCAACACAGGCTACAGGGACACCAGCAGGCATCTGTAAAATGGAGAGAAGCGAGTCAATACCTTTGAGGTCGCTAGTTGGGAGCGGTATGCCGATGACAGGGACGGTGGTAAGGCTAGCGAGCACACCGGGTAAGTGGGCAGCGAGTCCTGCAGCAGCGATGATGACCTCTATACCGCGCTCTTTAACTTTGGAGGCATACTCGCGGACTCGTTGAGGATTGCGATGTGCCGACATGACCAGAAATTCGTATTCGATGCCCAGTTGCTGGAGCAGTTCTAGCGTTGGTTGCACCAGCGCTTCATCGTTTTTACTGCCTGCGATTACGCTGATGAGTGGCATTTAATCAGACCTCCCTTGCGGCTATATCCTTGCGGTAGAAGCAGCCTTCGAAACGGATGTGGGGCAAGTTGTCATATACCTTGTTTCTAGCGTCGGCAATGGTTTTACCTCTAGCAGTAACCGTAAGGACTCTACCTCCGGCAGTATATATCCTTCTATCTTCGCCGACTCTGGTTCCGGCATGGAAGACGATAATTTCCTGGTCAACGGTATCGAGCCCGTCGATGACGAAGCCGGTCTGGTAACTACCCGGATATCCTTTGGATGCCATGACTACGCCTACACAAGCCCCGTCGTCCCATTCCGTTGTTATCTCCCCAAGCCTATTATTCACCACGGCAAGAATAATGTCCATCAGGTCTGTCTTGAGACGTGGCATGATCACCTGCGTTTCTGGGTCACCGAACCTAGCGTTAAACTCCAACACTTTAGGACCTTCAGAAGTCACTATTAAGCCAGCGTAAAGGACACCTTTGTAGGGACTACCTTCATTTGCCATTGCCTTAATTGCCGGCTTCAGTATTGCCTTGGTGACAAGGTTTACCATGTTCGAGTCGAAAAACCCTGGTGGGCTATAACTGCCCATGCCCCCGGTATTCGGTCCCTCGTCATTGTCAAAAACCCTTTTATAATCGCAGGCGGGGACCATTGGTACCACAGTATCCCCGTCTGAAAAAGCGAGCAAACTGACTTCTTTCCCGGTAAGAAACTCCTCGATGACAACCCTATCACCAGCATTTCCGAAGACCTTTTTCTCCATCGTGGCTGACAAAGCTGCCATGGCTTCATCTTTTGAAAAGGCTATGGTTACCCCTTTCCCAGCGGCTAGCCCATCTGCTTTGATAACTACCGGCAGGGGGTGGGAGTCCAGGTATTTTGCGGCTTCGGAATAGTCTGAAAAAGCAGTCCCTCTAGCACAAGGTATGGAGTACTTTTGCATCAAGTGCTTGGCAAACACCTTGCTTGATTCTATGCGGGCAGCGTTTCTGGTCGGGCCGAAGATGGGGATGCCGTGTTTTTCAAATTCGTCTACGATACCGAGAGCTAAGGGAGCCTCGGGACCTACGATGGCAAGGTCTATTTTAAGTTCGTATGCGGTTTTGACCAGAGAGCTGCTGTCGCTGGAATCTATGGGTAAGTTTTGTGCAATCGCTGCAGTGCCAGCATTACCCGGCGCTACATAGATTTGCTCGATGCGGGAGCTGTGGGCTATTTTCCAGGCTAAAGCATGCTCCCTGGCGCCGGACCCGATGACCATCACCTTCACGGTATTCGTTGCCCTCCAGCTATATCAAGTCTGTGATTAAGAAGGTTTATTTTACAGCGCCTCCTTCTCAAATTTCTTTGCCTGCGTGGGGTCAAGCATTCTAATTAGTTTCGTCAGCTCGGCTACGTGCTCCTTTTCGTCATCCCGTATATGTTCCAGGACCCTTATTGCCTCTTCATCCTCAAGGGCTTCTATGTGTTCCTCATACTGGTTTATAGCTTGTAGTTCTCCGATAAGGTCTTCGCGGAGCATAGCCAAATCAAGTTCTCTACCCTCGTTCAAGGCGGGCTCTTCATCAAAAGAATAAGCCATCCGAACCTCCTTTTTGCTGCAAGTCAGCTCACATTGGAATTGTGGTCTTTTTGCCCTGCCGAAGTGCGGTGTCAGCTATTTGAGTATATACAATGCAGAGTGCGAAATCAAGCGGGTATTGTGAGATGTCTGACTCCTTTGCTTTTTGGTATTTCATTATAGGTTACTGGTTGTGAGGGCGGGAAAGATGCTGGTATGCTACAATATGAACGTTATGTTGTATATTTTTTATGGCGAGGATGATTTTTCCCTCTATCGAGCCCTGGATGATTTAAAGAAGACATGGGGCGACCCTGATTCCTTAGGGACGAACACTACAGTATTTGATGCTCAGCAGTTAAGCTTTTCTCAATTGGTAGAAGCTTGCAGTACTGTGCCTTTCATGTCGTCGGTGCGTATAGTGATTGTTGAAGGGCTGCTTGCCATTTTTGAACAGGAATCGACACAAAAACGAGGTAGGAGGGGATCGTCAAAGAAAACGGAGATTGATACTGGTGAGTGGCGGGGGCTGGCAGACTATGTAAAGCAAATGCCTGCCACTACGAGACTTATTTTTGTAGATGCCAGAGATATAAAACAAAAAAACCCTATTTTGAAATTGGTGTCACCTATGGCAGAGGTGCGGGTTTTCCCTCGACTAAAACGGGATCAAATTAGCAGCTGGATATACTCGCAGGTGAGAGAGAACGGTGGTGCTATATCTGCAAACGCGGTCAAGTTGCTTATTGAGTTTGCAGGACATGATTTGTGGGTACTTAATGGCGAAATAGAAAAGTTGTTAGCTTTTGCTCAAGGGCGCCCTATAACTGAAGAAGATGTGCGAATTGTAGCGAGCTTTGCTCGAGAGGTTAATATCTTTCGTCTGGTCGATGCCATTCTTGAGCGAGATAAGAGGTCAGCACAAAAGATGCTCTGTCTCATATTGCGCGAGGGGGTGTCACCTTTGCATGTCCTGGCTATGATCGCCAAGCAGCTACGTTTGATAGTGCTAGCCAAGGATTTGGGGGTTGAGATTTTAACGAGAGGTAGAGTAAGCGCTATAGAAAGTGCACCGGAGTACAGCTTGAAGAAGGCGTTAGAGCAAGCTAGGCTGTATTCTCTGGAAGGGGTGAAAAAGACCTTTGAGAAGCTTCTTGAGACTGATATTGCCATCAAGACTGGAAAGTATGATGGTGATTTAGCTCTTGAACTTTTACTGACAGAGTTGTGAGCGATGTTGCTTTCTTGTGCTTTGAATGTGAACTGCGGTTTCGGTTAGAATAGAAATTGGAGAGGATGTACAGTGCAGCGGGTTTTAGCTATGATTCTGGCTGGCGGTGCCAGTGAGCGGATGAGTATTCTGGCGGAAGAGAGAGCAAAGCCAGCGGTGCCGTTTGGCGGCAAGTATAGAATCATTGATTTTACCTTAAGCAACTGTGCTAACTCGGGTATCCATAATGTAGCAGTACTTACTCAATTCAATCCCCGTTCTTTAGCCCAGCACATAGGCGTGGGACGTCCCTGGGACCTGGACAGGACGAGTGGGGGTGTTGTAATCCTGCAGCCCTTTTTGAGCCGCTTGAGTCACGACTGGTATAAGGGCACAGCCGATGCCATCTACCAGAATATCGACTTCATACAGAGACAGAAAGTTGACGAGGTTTTAATTTTAGCTGGTGACCACGTTTACTCGATGCGGTATGACTACATGATACATGCTCATAGGGTCAGAGATGCAGAGGTTACTGTAGCTGTAACTGAAGTACCTGCGGCTGAAGTTTCCAGGTTCGGCATTGTTATCCTCGACCATAACGAGCGTGTAGTTGGCTTTAAAGAGAAGCCGAAGGAAGCTACAAGCAACTTGGCTTCCATGGGTATATATGTTTTTGATAAGGACGTCCTGGTTCAGTGCTTAGAAGAGTGTGGGGGAAAAGGGAGTCACGATTTCGGGAGCCACATTATGCCTGAGATTATCGGCAAATATAAAGTATATGGCTACAGGTTCCGAGGCTATTGGCGAGATGTGGGAACGATAGAGGCTTACTGGCGAGCCAACATGGATTTGATAGTTGATTTGCCTGAATTAAACCTGTACGATGCCTCCGCTGAGATAAGGACGGTTTATCACGGGAGACCACCGGCGAAGATAGGTCCGAAGGCTGGTATAAGCCGCAGTCTTGTTGCGAATGGCGCTATTATCAACGGACGAGTGGAGAATTCGGTCATCTTTCCAGACGTGTTTGTTCAGGAAGACGCTGTGGTGAGGGAGTCCATCGTCTTTGAAGGTTCTACAGTAGGAAAAGGGGCTATTGTAGACCGGTGCATTATCGATAAGCAGGTCTGGATAGGACCAGGGAGCTATATCGGCTTCGGCGATGATATGACGCCGAACAAGGATGAACCACAAAACCTTAACTGCGGCATAACACTTGTGGGTAAAGGGGCTAGGATACCAGCCGATATTAAGGTGGGGCGTAATTGCAAGATCGGTTGCTGGGTGAGTGACAGCGATTTTACTTCGAAGCTCATTCCCAGCGGGGAGAGCGTAGTTGCCAAAGCAACCAAACGCCGTGTCCCCAAAATACTGGCGGAAGAGCATTGAAGACCGGAGCCTTTACCTTAGTTTTGCACAGTCATATCCCCTATTGTCGCAATGCTGGTCGCTGGCCCCACGGTGAGGAGTGGCTTCATGAGGCTGCTTCTGATACTTATATCCCTTTGCTCGATGCTCTGTATGACTTAAAACTGCGGGGTTGCCTTTTCAGGCTAACTTTGGGGCTTACTCCGGTTTTACTGGAGCAATTAGCTGATCCCATGGTAATTTCGAACCTTGTCCAGTTTCTGGAAGAAAAGATCGATCGCGCCAGAAGCGATGTCAAGCGGTTTGAGGCTGCTGGTGAGACGCACCTTGAATATCTGGCTAAGTTTTATCTGGACCGTTACACCCGTGTCTTGAGGAGTTTTAGTGAAAGGTTTGATCGTGATATTGTCGGAGCGTTCAGAAAACTCCAGGACGAGGGTTACATAGAGATACTTGCAAGTGCGGCAACCCATGCTTATTTGCCGCTGCTTGAACGGGACTCTTCCATTTATGCCCAGTTGCAGGTAGGTAAGACAAGTTACCTTCGACATTTTGGCAAAGAGCCGCGCTCTATCTGGCTTCCAGAGTGTGGCTATCGCCCATCTTACTATACTGAAAAAAGTGGGCGGAGATACATCAAGCCGGGACTGGAATCCTTTCTTGAGGAGATGGGCATAAAGTGTTTCCTTGCCGAGACACATATGATTGAGGGGGGTGAGCCTGTTGGCAAAGCGAGGGAGGAAGTGATCGGTCCCTACGCCAGCATTCCGAGACGGTATGTGGTACCGCTGGCTAGTTATGCCGAGCCCGTGCGGAAAACCACTTACTTACCTTATTGGGTACAATCCGCTAAAGTAGCTGCTATTGGTAGGAATAACCGGACCAGTATGCAGGTGTGGTCTGCAGAATGGGGATATCCTGGTGACTACCAGTATCGCGAGTTCCACAAAAGAGATGGCATTTCTGGTCTTCACTATTGGAAAGTTACTGGTGCTAATTTAGACTTAGCCTATAAAGAGTATTACGATCCTTATCAGGCACAGCAGCGTGTGGATGAACACAGTACCCATTTTGTCGAACTTGTTGAGCAATTGTTGGTCGATTTTTATCAGGAGACCGGTGAATTCGGTATTATTGCTGCTGCTTATGATTCAGAATTGTTCGGGCACTGGTGGTTTGAGGGTGTCGACTGGCTAAAACAAGTATTATACAAGTTAGGTCAAAGCGACGTAGTCGAGCTGACCAACGTGAGCGATTATCTGGAGCAGCACCCCCCGCAGGATATACTGGTTCTACCCGAAGGCTCGTGGGGATTGGGGGGTGGTCACTTTACATGGTCAAATGTGGATACGGAATGGATGTGGAGACTTATCCATGATGCCGAACTGAGAATGGAGCGGCTTGTGGCTATGTACCCGCAAGCCGAGGGCTCGATGAAGGAAGTGCTTAACCAAGCAGCCAGGGAATTGCTTTTGCTGCAGTCCAGCGATTGGCAGTTTCTGGTGACTACCGGACAAGCCCGTTTGTACGCCGAGAGCCGTTTTTTGCAGCATTTAGATAGGTTTCAGCAATTATGCGGTTCGGTTGAATCCGGCGTGGTCGATGAAACGGTTCTGCGGTTGTGTCACAGTTTATGGGAAGCCGATAAGTTATTTCCATACGTGGATTACCATTGTTTCGCTGAGAGAGAAGGCAAGGTAATGCCATGAGAATTCTTTTTGTTGCTGCGGAAATTGCCCCGCTGGTCAAAGTGGGCGGACTGGCTGATGTCATCGGCTCTCTACCCAAAGCACTCAATCGGCTGGGTCACGATGTGCGTGTGATGATACCAAAGTATGGAACGATTGACCTTGTGGGGTGCAAGGCAAGTCCTGTAGTTGATGAGTTCGAACTCAGTGTTGCCGGGATGGTAGAGCGGGTTTCTTTGGAAATGTTGACGCTAGAAAACGCTCTTAAGGTCTATCTGGTTGATAATGAGGACTTTAAAAAGGTGAGGGAGCCTTATGGCGAAGGAGAATTACAACGATTTTTGCTTTTCTGTACGGCGGTTGTGGGTATATTGCCTCGAATGGGTTGGCAACCTGAAATAGTGCATTGCCACGATTGGCATACAGGGCTGATACCTTTAGGGCTTAAGGTGGAGGGTGGCAGGTATGTTTCTTTCTTTACGATCCACAACTTAGCTTACCAAGGGAATTTTGATACTAGGTTTCTAGCTAACTACAGTCTTGAAAAGTGGTGGCGCTTGTCACCCCCCGTTATTTCCGAGCCGCCGTTAAATTTTCTGGGGGCAGGTATACTATGGGCTGATGTGGTGACAACTGTTAGCGAAACATATGCTCGTGAAATATTAACAGCTGAATATGGCGAAGGGCTTGATTATCTATTGAGATGTCGACAGGACAGGTTATTCGGCATAGTAAATGGTTTAGATTACAAAGAGTACAACCCCTCGACTGATTCTTTTCTGGTTGCTAACTATGATGTCGGTAGCCTGGATAAGAGGCTAATTAATAAACTGGCACTGCAAGAGAAGGTTGGACTTCCTAAGGATGCGGAAGTAGCTTTAATAGGTATGGTATCGCGTCTTGATGACCAAAAAGGTCTTGACATAGTGACCGAGAGTTTTGCCTCTCTGTTTCAGAGAGCAGGAGTTCAAATGGTGATTTTGGGCAAGGGAAAGGAACGTTATCATACTCTGCTTAGACAAGCAGCAATGGCTTACCCGCAATGTTTAGCTGTGGTGATAGCTTTTGACGAACCACTTGCTCGTTTGATATATGGGGGGTGCGATATGTTTCTCATGCCGTCCCGTTTTGAGCCGTGTGGTCTGGGGCAACTGATTGCCATGCGTTATGGGGCGTTGCCGATCGTTCGTCATACTGGTGGTCTGGCTGAGACTGTAGAGAATTTGGCGGATGACCTCAGCATTGGCACCGGGTTCGTATTTTATGAGTATAGTGCCAAGGCTTTACTGGAGGCAATTGAGACGGCGGTTAATGCTTATAAAAATAAGCAGGCTTGGCGAAAGGCGATGAGCCGGGCGATGTCTCAGGACTTTTCGTGGCAGGCATCTGCACGGAAGTACGAGTCCCTCTACCGTCGAGCCTTAGAGGGTCACCTATGAGGGATGAAGCACGCCGTTTAGCTTTAGTGGTCGATCTAGGAGGCACTAAAACCATAGCTGCAGTGGTAAGTCCGGCGGGCAAGATAATATCGCAGCGTCGCTGTCTCACTCGTAGTGACAAGGGGGCAAAGGCAGTGTTAAAGCAGCTTTTGCCCCTGATGAAAGACACGGTTGTGCAGGCAGGACTTGAGAGATCCGAGCTAGAGGGGATTGCTATTGCTTGTGCTGGTATTATTGACATGAGGAAAGGGATAGTTACCATGTCACCCAATATCCCTGGTTTTGCTGGTATCAGGCTGAGGGATATCGTGGAGCGTGAATTCGGCGTGAGAAGTTATGTTTTAAACGATGCTAGTGCAGCAGCTTGGGGCGAATATTGCTTTGGGGCTGGGAAGGGGGTTAAGAACCTGGTATATCTTACAGTTAGTACCGGCGTAGGTGGTGGCATAGTAACGAACGGACAACTTTACCTGGGTGCCGATGGCTGTGCCGGTGAAATCGGTCACATGATAATAAAAAAAGATGGTCCTCAATGTAAATGCGGGAGACATGGGTGCCTCGAGGCTTTAGTGTCTGGGTGGGCAGTGACCCGAGAAGCGATTGAGCATTTGAAACGAGGAGAAGAAAGCTCTATTATTAGACTGGCTAGTGGCAAAATTGAGAACATAACCGCAGCAACGGTATCGCTAGCAGCAAAGCAGGGCGATTTAGTGGCTCGAGAAGTTATAGTTGGTGCTGCCAGTTATCTCGGAGTTGGGCTGGCAAACTTGATTAACATTTTTAACCCCGAATTGATCATTATCGGAGGAGGATTGTCAAAAATGGGTAACATGTTGCTCGAGCCAGCACGCAAGGTGGCGGAGCAAACAGCTTTTACGTTGCCCAGTCGTACTGTTCGTATTCTGAGAGCACGCTTTATCACCCATGCCGGGATTTTAGGTGCTGCTGCCTATGTCTTCAGTCAAGAACGAAGGGGATTGTAAGAATGATCTATTGGGCACCATTGTTCCATTTCTACCAGCCACCTACTCAGACCCCCGATGTCTTGATGAAAGTAAGTAACGAGGCTTACCGCCCTTTGCTTGAAGTGATCGGTGAGTTTCCTCATGCCAAAGCCACAATCAATATCTGTGGTGTGCTTAGTGAAATGCTGTCCCAATGTGGTTATTCTGATGTGCTGGCTAAACTCAGGCAACTGGCTGAGAATGGTCAGGTAGAGTTTACTGGCTCGGCAATGTACCATCCTGTACTACCTCTAATCCCTAGTGAGGAGATAGAGCGACAGATTAAGCTAAACTACATTACCAATCGTAGCCTTTTAGGCGATGTTTATGCTCCGCGCGGGTTTTTTCCGCCGGAACTCTGTTATTCAAAGGCGATAATTGGCCCCGTCATCGAATCTCGACATGAATGGATTGTTTTAAGTGGTATTGCTTGTCCTGTTGCCTGGCCCTTGGATGTTATATACCAAGCTGGACAAGAGGAAAGTAAATTGGTGGTCTTATTTCGTGACGATATTTTAAGCAACAAGATCAGTTTTAGGGCTGTAGATGGTGAAAGTTTTATTGAGCATCTCCGACGATTGCGGGGGTCCGAGGGCGATGTATACGTGATCACCGCTATGGACGCGGAGACATTTGGGCATCATATACAGCACTGGGACAAGCTTTTCTTATCGCCTGTTCTCGAGACGCTGGAACCAATGCAGAATGGTGATAAGACTCTTCATGAGCAAAAATTACTTGCTGACCACCATCGTAAGTTATTCGAGTTTGAGAGTAGAAAGGAAGATAAGCAGATAAGGATGGTCACTATCAGCCAGCTTTTGGAACTTTTCCCTCGCGGTGACTTGATCGAACCAAGACCTTCATCTTGGAGCACTTCTGCTGATGATATAAAGGCACAGAATTATTACCCTCTTTGGAACGACAGAAATAATTTGATTCATCAGTTGCAATGGGAGCATCTGGATATAACAATTAATGTTGCTCGCAAAGCTGTAGAACTGGCAGATAATGATACCAGCCGCAATTTCGCCAGGATCGCCAGGTCTTCTCTTGATGCGGCTCTTCATAGTTGTCAGTTTTGGTGGGCGAGTAAGAAACCGATGTGGGATGTAAACATGGTATATCGTGGGTTGAATCTACAGCGAGGAGTGTTGCTTAATGCATATAAGGCAATATCTACCAGTAATTGTAACCCGTCTATTAAGAAGGAATATTATTATAAGGTGGTGGCAGCAAGGCATATTTTTGACCAGATTACGGACAAGCTGTACACGGACTGAACGCCGAAGAGCTTGTTTTGCTGCTGGGAGAAGCAGCACATAGCATTTGTAAGCTGTGGGTTGAGCATTTGGGGCGTATTTATCTAGGACTGGTTATACATAATCATCAGCCTGTTGGTAATTTCCCCTGGGTATTCGAGCAGGCTTATCAGCAGACCTATTTGCCGATGATAGAGGCTTTGGGAAGACACCCTACTATACGTTTGTCTCTTCATTATAGCGGTTGTCTCCTTGACTGGCTGGAAGAATCCCACCCGGAATTCTTGTCCTGTCTTGCCAGGCTGGTTGAGCGCCATCAAGTGGAACTTGTAGGGGGAGCGTATTATGAACCGATTTTGCCAGCGATTCCTGATGCTGACAAAATTGGGCAAATTGCTAAGATGGAAAGGTCTCTTAAACATAAGTTTGGTGTGACGCCTCGTGGTTTCTGGCTAGCAGAAAGGGTCTGGGAGCCCCATTTAGTCAAAGTGCTGGCTGATGCCGGGGTGGAGTGGGCTCTGTTGGATGATGGCGCTTTTAAGTCGCTGGGGTTAAAAGAGCGTGATTTGTTGGGCTATTATATTACAGAGGAGCAGGGGAAGCACATAAAGTTATTTCCTATAAGTAAGTTACTCCGATACTCCATTCCGTGGCGACCTGTAGAAGAGGTCATAGATTTCTTGAAGGCAGAAGCTTCAATCGGCGATGGCAAAATAGCTGTATTTGGCGACGATGGCGAGAAATTCGGTGTGTGGCCGGGAACGTATAAGCTTTGCTGGCAAGATGGCTGGGTCGAGGATTTCTTGTGCCAACTTGAAGTCAATCGCGAGTGGCTCTCCACCATACCTTTAAGTGAATATATAAGTAAATTCTCGCCACTGGGCAGAGTTTACTTACCCTGTGCCTCTTACGATGAGATGATGGAATGGTCGTTACCTGCTTATGATTCCTGGGAATACGCTAACCTAAAACGCCAGATGGATACTGATGGGCAAGAAGATATAAAGAGATACATGTACTGTGGCTTCTGGCGCAATTTCCTGGTCAAGTATCCTGAGATTAACCGAATGTACAGGAAGATGCTTTTTGTCCATCAAAAGGTGTATCAAGCTCGTGCCCTGAGTTCTGGCGATTGCGGTCTGGAAGAGTTGTGGAAATCACAATGCAACTGCCCTTACTGGCATGGCATTTTTGGTGGTATTTACCTCGCGGATATAAGAGCTACCACTTATCAGCATCTAATACAGGCTGAGAATAAGGCTGACCGAATTATTCAGAGATGTCACCGCTGGTTGAACAAAGTACGGCGCCGAAGATGCAGATGGCTAAGATGGCGTCAAATTGACTTCGACGGCGATGGTGCAGATGAGTTGCTGGTTGAGAGCGATGAGTTTTCTTTTTATGTGAGCCCGGCGGAGGGAGGCTCTATTTTTGAGTGGGATATCCGTTCTCACAATTTCAATATCCTAAGCACACTGGCGCGGAGACCAGAAGCTTATCACATTGCTTTAGCTAAAGCGGGTGACGATGAGCTGAGTGAACCGGAAACGAGCGTGCGCAGCATACATGACTCGGTAAGAATGAAGGACAAAGCTGTGATTAAGCACATTGTATATGACGAGTACCCCCGTTCCAGTATGCAAGACCACTTCTTTTCTCTCGGTGTCAGTATGGAAGAATTCGCTAACGGTCGCTTTGAGGAATTGGGTGATTTCATCAATCAGCAATATGATGCTGTGGCGACAACCAATGGCGACAAGATAAAACTTGAACTACGCAGGGATGGGAAGTTGCTGCTTGAAAACGAGGCTATAGCCTTTAATGTATGGAAGCAGATCTTGTACAAATATGGCGAAAAGACACTTCGGGTGTCCTATCAACTAAGGAATGCCGGTAGAGCGCCTGTTGGAGTTGTTTTTGGTAATGAATGGAATATTAACTTACTTGCTGGGGGACGTAATCGACAGGCTTATTACAAGGTTCCGGCAGTAGCTTTTAGCGATTGCCTTGATTCCTGGAATGAGCTGGAAGATATCCACAAAGTGGTGATGGGAAACAGTTATCTTGGCATAGAATTGGAACTGAAGGTATCACCAAGTGTGAGACTATGGCAGTTTCCTGTGGAGAGTATCTCCAATTCTGAAGGTGGTGTAGAAAAGCTGTACCAGGCAAGCTGTTTCGTTTTGTGTCTACCTTTATTTTTATCTCCCGGCGAGACTGCTAATCTGTGTATTGAATGGCACGTTCGTCCACCTAATGCACCAGTTGAATAAGCAGTATTTCTTTCGTCGGTAGCCCAGTCATTTGCGCAGTGTCTTGTTACGCCTTTTGAGCGCTTTAAACAGGGCATCCACTACTAGGGGGTCAAATTGTTTCCCCTTTTCGTTTTCAAACTCAGCTTTGATGGTTTGCAGTGAAAGTGCCTGGCGATGTGGGTGCTCTGAATGCATTGCAGCACGAGTGTCAGCAGCGCTCGAGACCATGGCATCTTGTGAAAGCTTAGTCGCATAGGCTTCAGCTGTAGCCAGGACCATGGCTTCTTTCGAGAGTTGTGCTGCTGATAGCCCTTCGGGGTAGCCAGTGCCATCATATCTTTCATGGTGGTGTACGATTGTGTCTAGTATCTCGTCATCTTTAATAATGGGCTGCAGGATCTGTTTCCCTAGCGTGCAATGCGATTTCATATGCTCGTATTCTTCGGCTGTAAGGTTGTTTCGCTTGTTCAGGACGGACTCACTGACGCCTATTTGACCAATATCGTGGAGAAGGGCAGCTAGCCGAATTTTTTCAATCTTTTCTTCCGGCATGCCCAACTCTTTGGCGGTAGCAACGGCTATCTCTGCTACCAGTTCTGAGTGCCCCTTAGAATAGGCATCCTTGGCTTCTAGTGCTTGGACTAGGGCGTGGATAGCACCAATAAAGGATTGTTGTATTTTATCGGTTTGTTCTTTGATTTTCTTTTCGAGATGAGAGCGGTATTCTTTATTTTCCAGGATGAGCCTTCTTCTTCCTAGCGCTCTTTCAATGCTGAGCGAAAGCATGTTGAAATCTATCGGTTTAATCAGGTAATCATAAGCGCCGTTTCTCATTGATTCGATACCCATGTCGATATCGGCTATGGCGGTTACCATTATGGTAGCAGTATCCGGGTATTTGACCTGCAATTCCCTTAATATTTCTATGCCAGATTTGCCGGGCATCTTGATATCCAGAAGAACGAGATCGAACTGCTCAGCATCTATTTTGCTTAAGGCATCGTTACCATCGCAGGCTGTAGCGCATTCATAATCTTGACTAATTAAATACCTAGAGATGATTTCCCTCACTTGCAATTCATCGTCCACGACCAGAATTTTCGCCTTTTTCATGTCCTGCCCCTATTTGTATTCTACTTCTTTATGCAAAAGTACAGGCTTGCAGTAGCGGAGTTGTCTAATCCTGTAGAATTTTATAGTATTGGTGTCTTTTGGGCAATCCCCCCTGACGGTCGGTTGCGATGGCTGTATTCTAAGTACCGAGTTCGCTGCGAATACTGATGAAAGCGAGAAGGCTGTCTCGGGCAATCATTCCAAGAAGGTTACCGTTTCTGATGACTGGAAGCTGGTTGATGTTATATTCAGTCAATATTCGCAGTACTGTAGCCAGGTCGTCGTGGGGTCCAACTGATTTCAGTTTGTGGACAGGGGTCATGATATCGGCAACAGTTTTAAGGGACCACTGGTCTTTAGGTGTGGATTTTATATCGTGGATTGTGACCAACCCCACCATTTTATCGTTTTCTACCACTGGGAAGCACCGTCGTCCTGAGGTGAGTATTTGCTCATGTACCAATCTCTGGACGTCGAGTTCTGGTGGAACAGCGGAGCATTCCTGGGTCATGATTTCGCTAACAGTGTGTCCTTTGAGCATGTCGAGGAGTGCTGTCTGGCGGTAACTTGTGGTAGCGGCATTTTCAAGGAACCACCCTATGAAAGCTAGCCACAACCCATTTATCCAGCTACCGTAAAATATCAGTCCTATGCCGATAAGAATGAACAAATAGCCCACACCACGCCCGATATTGGAGGCGATTTTTGTGGCATTAAGTAAAGTTCCAGTACGCCACCATATTAGTGAACGGAGGACTCGTCCTCCGTCAAGGGGGAAGCCGGGTATGAGGTTGAAAGCGGCAAGAACGAGATTAATCCAGCCAAGCCAGAAGGAGACTGCTTTAACGAAGTCAGGAACACCTTTGAGATAAAACCAGATAGCTAGAAATATGCCACCGATGACCAGGCTTGTGAGCGGTCCGGCAAGCGCCATCCGGAATTCAACTTTAGGTTGTCTGGGCTCTTCAGTCATCTGCGAGATGCCACCAAAGATGAACAGTGTAATCGAATGTATCCTGATACCTGCTGCCTGTGCTACTAAACTGTGTGCTAGCTCATGGGCGAGGACCGAGCCGAAGAAGAGTAAGCTTGTTACCAGCCCGGCGATTACCGAGGTCATAATATTCCAATCAGGGTATGCCTGGGGGAAGTAGCCGACCGTTAGCGCCCAGGTAACGAGGGCGAAAACTATGAACCAGGTGTAGTGCAATCTTAAAGGAATGCCAAATGCCTTACCAAGGGATATGCCGTTTGCCATAATTTATCCTCTATTGTGTCTGCTGCTACGCCTTTAAGTTTAGGGGTTTTCAAGCGTGTTTTCAAGTGAGCATGGCGCATTTTTCCATCGAGCTGAATGTATGTTGTAGAGGTAGCCTTGCCTTGAAGATGAATTTAGCTTGATGTCACACTATCTAATTGATTTCTGCGCTGAATCAACGAAAGGTATTCAAGCTGATATTGCAAGATGTGATGGTTATCCCAGCCGTTTTACGAAGACGAGCTTATCATCGCCAGGGGCATAAAAATCAGGAATCTGGCATATCAATTGGTAGCCTTGAGAGGCGTAGAGACGTTTTGCTCTGCCATATTCAGGTCTGGAAGATGTTTCAATGACGATTATCTTTCCTCTAGCCTTCTTGATTTCTTCTTCAGCGGAATTCAGCAAGGTTTTGCCGATGCCTTTTTGCTGAAAGTCAGGCGATATTACAAGCCAGTAGATATCCCAGGTTGCTTCGGTTAGTGGTGCGTGTCCAAAGCAGATGTAGCCTGCGATTGAAGAACCAACTTCTGCGACTATCACATTATAGCCTGAGCGTGTTCCGTTACGCAGATACTCATCTAGGACCTCTTCCGCTACAACTATCTCACCGGGATTAAACTCTGGAGTATTGCGCAGTATCTGCATTATCGCTGGCTTGTCCCTCTGTTTCATAGGTCTGTTTGTTGGTTTGGCTGTCATGATTATCAAGGGCTAACTGGACTAGTTTTTGAATGAATTGCTCATATTCTATTCCTGCAGTTCTGGCTTGCAGCGCGGCACCCGAGTCAGGTGATATGTCTGGATTTGGGTTTAGTTCTAGGACTTTAAGGTTGCCTTTTGAGTCCAGGCGAAGGTCAATCCTGGCGTAGCCTCGATTGCCTAGGATCTCAAAAGCTGCGAGGGAAGTTGCGATTATGTTTTGTTGGAGCTTGTAATCTATGTTGGCTGGGCAATGTGCAGTGGTGTGTCTAAAATATAGGCTGTTCGGATCCCATTTGGCTGCGAAGGTAAGGATGGCAGGCTTTGTCTCTGGCAAGGAATATACTATTTCTGAGACGGGCAATGTTGTTGGTGGGTTTGTCCCCAGAACCATCACGTTAAACTCCCGTCCATCTAGCAGTTCCTCTATCAGTACCTTGCCTCTGAAACGCTCGCTTGTCACCTTGACCTGCTTTTCCAGCGAAATGAGGTCATAGACAACGCTCTCTTCACAAATACCTGCACTTCCGTCCTCTGAACATGGTTTCACAATACAGGGGAAGTCTATTGCAAAGAGGTGCAGGGTATCGGGGGTCAGCACCTGGTAATTTGGTGTGTCAATACCTGCTAATTGGAGATGTGCTTTCATTGCTGCTTTATCTAGAGCTAGGGATAGTGCTGTACTGTGACACCCGGTATACGGGATGTCTAGACATGATAGAAAGTCAGCTACGATAGCTTCAGCTTCTGGCTGGGAATCAAAGCCCTCGAAGAGGTTAAAAATTATGTCGGCTTTTATCGACCTAAGTCGTCTTAACGCTGATTGGAGTGGTGGTCTAAGGGGCAAACATGTTACTTGGTACCCAATTTTCTCGAGTGTTTGGCGCACAGCACGAGTGTCGGAAAAGATGCGAAGGGCAGCATTTTTTTCCACCTGAGTATGGCAGCGGCTCAGGTCTGGCGTGTTGTAGATTATGGTTATTTCACCACGCATTGAGGATACCTTTTCAATGCTGAGTTCAGGATTTCCAGAATTAGCTTCTGGTATGTCCAGCCTGACTTGATTGCCATGATGGGTAGATCACTACTTTTGGGGTTTAGTCCGGGCAGCGGGTTTATTTCTAGGAAATATGGGTTTCCCTCACGGTCGAGGCGGAAGTCAAGCCTGGCGAAGTCGCGGCAGCCAAGGAGTTTGAACACCTTGAGGCTGGTAGATGTGATGTGTTGTGCAATTTCTGGTGCCAGATTGGCTGGGCACTCATATTGTAGTAAGCGTTCCCAGTTTCGTTTCATTTCAAGGGAATACACGAAGTGATGACTGCCGTTTTTTGGGGCTATGCGCATGATACCCAAGACCTCGGCTGGTGAATTACCCACTATACCTACGGTGATGTCTTCACCAGCGATGAACTCTTCTACCACTGCGGGCTGTTGGTAATGTTCGAGGAGAAAAGCCGCCATTTCTGCTAGTTGTCTTGCTGTCTTAGCCACAGAGTTGGTACGGATACCTTTACTTGAACCTTCATAAGCTGGTTTAACAAAGACTGGAAAAGGAAAATCTGTCCAGTCTATATTGGTCAGTTGTGTAGTATCGGTGACCAGTGTCCATCTGGGGGTGTAAATTCCCGCCGTAGCTACCAGTTTTTTTGTCAACGGCTTGTCTAGGCATATCGATAGACATTGTGGGTCTGAACCTGAATAAGGAATGCTAAGCATTTCGAGGACAGATGGCACCTGTGCCTCTCTGCTTTTGTAGTTCCCTATCCCTTCAGCTATATTAAACACGAAGTCTACGTTGTGACGGAGAATATTATTCAGGAAATCCTTGCCGCCGCCCAGTTTAATGACCGAATGACCACTGCTTTCGATAGTTGCAACAATAGCATCTATGGTCTGAGGAGAGTCGTATTCTTCCAAGGCATCATCAAGATAGGAAGACGAGTACAATGCCCTTTCAACATCTTCTTTAAGATCGTAAGTCAATCCTACTCTCATTTTTAAGGTCGGAGTCAGCGTTTCTCCTTATTGTTTTGAACTTGAGTGCCGGTCCGGTGGTATTCAAGGAAATTCGCCTCAGTGATTGGTCTAGGGCTTGCTTCAGGATTTCGGTACCAGAAGAAACGTCCTTGATAGTTTCTAAGTATCAATTCGCCTTCTGTTTGTGTGAGCAAATAACTGGGTTGGAGGGGGACTTTGCCACCACCATCAGGCAGGTCGATAACAAAAGTGGGTATAGCTAGCCCAGAGGTATGTCCTCGCATTTTCTCTATTATCGCAAGTCCGGTCTCAACGGGTGTACGCAGATGCTCTACCCCTTTGACCTCATCGCACTGGAAGAGATAATAGGGGCGCACCTTTATTTTGAGGAGATTATGGCAAAGCTTCATCTGTGTTTCCACAGTGTCATTTATGCCTTTAAGTAGCACTGATTGGTTGCTTACTGGTACCCCGGCGCGTAGTAGCCTGTCACATGCAGTTGCAGATTCTGATGTTATTTCGTTAGGATGGTTGAATTGAGTGTTGAGCCATATAGGACCGTATTTCGACAGCATGGTGCACAGTTCATCGTCTACGCGTTGGGGCAGTACCACAGGGAACCTAGTGCCAAGGCGGATTATTTCCACGTGTCCAATCTGTCTGAGTCCAGCAATCACATTTTCAAGACGTGGTGTGGAAAGCGACAAGGGGTCACCGCCGGATATTATGACATCCCTGATTTCCCTGTGTTTTCGGATGTATTCCAGCATGGTTTTGATTTCGGCTGGTGTGCGTATCCAATTGCCGTCGTGCCATTCCCGTTTACGTGTGCAATGGCGGCAGAGAACAGGGCATATATTGGTAAGTACCATGAGCACTCTATCCGGGTAGCGGTGAACCAGCCCTGGAGCAACAGAGTCTCGTATTTCTGCGAGGGGGTCTTCGAATCCCCTATCGGATAGGGCTATTTCCTGAAATGATGGTATTGCCTGTTTTCTTATCGGGTCATCGGGATCACTAACATTGATGAGGGATAGGTAATGGGGGGTTATTGAAAAGGGATATCTGGAACTAACTAACTTGAGCTGAGTTTGTTCGTCCTTTGATAGCGGTATCAGGTTTGCCAGTTCTGTAACACTGGTGATTCTATGCCGGAATTGCCATTTCCAATCAGACCAATCTTTCTCAGAGACATTGCCAAAAAGTTTGTTTCTTGTGCTATCATGTGGGGCTCTAACTCCTGAACTTGGAGGTTCTTCATCCTCTACCACTACCTCATTGCTAGTAGTGGTGGTAAAGCCAGGAGGCTCCTCTTGCTCGTCTTTTACACCAATTGTGTGTCTTGCCACTTGTTCCTCTCCTTTCTAAATTCGCATGACTATATTTAGTGCTTTTGATGATACCGTAACACAATTTTTCCCTGCTGTCAATGCCTATGAATGTTGACAAAGATTATATTAGGGGTTATTTTATGATAAAAAAAATTGTTGGTTAAGGAGCGCCTAACAATGAAGATTGGAAAGATAGCGTTAACATTAGTGGCTTTAGTGCTGGTGGTGGCAATAGAACTGTTGCTGTCTCCAGGCTCTGTATCTGCGCAGAATTCGTGGCATGTCTCTGTCAGCGGAAGTGATGTTGAGGGTGATGGTAGCCATGCCAAGCCGTGGCGTACTATCCAGCATGCCATAGACAGGGCTGGTTGTGGTGACACGATTGTTGTGGGTTCCGGAACATATAATGAACAGCTAAATATCAGCAAGAGTATAGTTCTAACTTCGCCGACGGGGGATTATTTGACAAGCAGTGTTGTGCTTACTGGTGGTGGTTCAGGTTGGGCTCTCATAACTGTGGGAAATGCTGCTAGCGGCAGTGTGATTCAAGGTTTTAGGTTTGAGAAGGTTATTTCGGGTGAGGCTGTGATTTTTGGCGATGTCGGTGCTCATGACATCACTGTGAAGTCGAATAGTTTTGTAGATTGCACCGGTTCGGCGATTTTTTTATATGACACGGGCGATCATAACAGTTACAGGAGGTGGCTTGTAGCTAACAACCGGGTCGATGGGATAATTGGTACCGGTAAAGCGGGGTTGTGGCTGGGCACACTTGCTGATAGCAAGATCACGGGCAACACCATTGAGCGCACTAATGGTCCAGCGATTGTACTTCGGCACGTAGAAAATGTGACCATCTCGAGCAACCGGATTAGCAATTTTTTGGTCGCTGGTATTCTGGTCCCTGAGACTATTTCTCCTCGTTGGGGCTCGGGGCTGTTTGTTTCAGGTAATCTGATCGATGGTACTGCACAACCAAGCAGAGGACAAATAGAGACACCTGACGGGATACAAATTGTCTCTTATGTAACTAGTGTTTACATCAAGGGAAATGCTATAACCGGCAATGCGCGCGGCTGCGTGGTGTTTGGTAGTGAACCTGTGGCATCGAATATTCATGTCAACTTTAATAGCATTTATGGAAATACCGGTTATGGCGTTCAGAATCTGAGTGGTGGGCAGTTAGATGCTACTAACAACTGGTGGGGAGCAAGTGATGGCCCGAGTAATACTGGCAGGGGTTCCGGGGATGGTGTTTCCCCCGGCGTTGAGTATGAGCCCTGGCTAATGCTAAAGGTAATTGCAGAGCCTAAAAACGTGGTTATCGGAGGAGGGGCTACACTTGATGTATTTGCTGATATGACCCAAAATTCGAGGGGTGAGCATACGGCGGAGCAGGGGCATATTTTTGATGGTACGGAGATCGTCTTTACTACAGAAAGAGGCGTTTTCGACAACAAAGATAGCAGAGTAGTCAAAACGACCGAGGATGGGAAAGGGTTAGCTGTTTTAACTTCTGGGAATGTAAGTGGTGCTGTTGCAGTATGCGCTGAAGCACCTCACCATTCCGCAGTTCCGAGTGAACAGTATAGGCAGTGTGTGCTTGTCAACTTTGTCACCGGTGCTGCCCAATCTGTGGCTACGGCTACTGGCACAGGGAAAGCCGTTTTCGCTTCCAGTATTGGTAATATTGCCAGGCTTGCCCCTTTTTCTGAAAGTGCTGTGAGTTGCGCCAGTAGACCACCGAACATTACCTTCTTGCACGGTTTATTTTCCTTTAATGTCGTTGATATCGCTCCAGGTTCCATAGCTACTGTAAGCGTCACTTTGCCGGCACCGACGCCGAAAGGTACGCAGTTCTGGCAGTGTAAGCCCGGCAGCGGCTGGTATCAAATACCAATAGGTAGCGATGATGGTGACAATGTGGTAACTATAAGCCTTGCAGACGGTGGGATGGGCGATCTCGACGGAATTGCTAACGGGCTTATCGTTGTGGCAGGTGGACCGGCTGTGTCAGCTCAGTTGCCTGTGTATTTGCAGGTAAAAGCGCTAGAAGTTAAGCCTGAGCGGGTATACGCTGGTCAGAGTGTGAGCATACGCGTGAAATTGGTTAACAAAAGTAATGTAGCGGACGCTTATAATTTGGTGGTGAAAATAGACGGGCAGGAAGAACATAAGCAGACGGTAAAAGTAGATGGCGGGAGTTCTTTGTGGTATGAGTTTACGGTGACTAAAACCCAGCCTGGAACTTACAAAGTCAGCATTGATTCGAGGCAGGCTATATTTAAGGTCTTGGGTTCGAGCGAACGTCTTTATGAGCCCGCTGGTAGCTGGGTCGTCGCAGTGATAAGTATTGTGGTGGTGGTTCTAGTGGGTGGGGGACTAGCCTGGTGGTTAACTCACAGGCATCCTCAAAAGACAACTGACCAGTGAAGCTTTGTAATGTTGGTTGTCCCGTAGCTGTTTGGCAGTCTAGGGCATTGCTCGAGGTGCAGTAAAATATCTTGTTCAGTCTCGTTTTGTTTGCTTTTTAGACTGTACTGTATTTTTGCTTACTGGACATTCGCATTTAAGCCGATTTGTGACCCGAGTGTTGCCTGTCTAGGTCGAATGTGCTAATCTTTTAGAGATTGGCGTTTATCGCTTTCGGACTCGATTGTAGGTGGCTTAGATTTTTAAGGAGGTAAAAAGTGAAGGTATGCATTTCTTTTTTGCTGGTGGCGTTTATTTGTGCTGCTACTTTAGGACTGGGTTCATGCGCTAAGGCAAAGCCAGTGGAGATGATAGAGTTAACTTATAGCAATTTTTTCCCTCCGACACATTTGAATTCGCTATTAGCTGAAAAGTTTTGCCAGGAAGTAGAAAAGCGCACTAATGGCAAAGTGCGAATTACACATTACCCAGGTGGTTCACTGACACCTGCTGCTGGGGTCTATGATGGAGTGGTTAAGGGGATCTCTGATATAGGCATGTCCTGCTTGGCTTACACTGTGGGCAGATTTCCTGCATCTGAGATTGTGGATTTACCTCATGCTTATCCCAATGGTTGGGTAGCAACTAAGGTAGCAAATGATTTTTATCACGAATTTAAGCCTAAAGAATTTGAAGATGTACAGGTTCTCTATTTTCATGCTCACGGTCCTGGGGTTTTGTTTACCACCAAGAAGCCTGTGCGTAAACTGGATGACCTTAAAGGTATGGTGATTAGGTCTACAGGGGTAGGGGCTAAGATAATGGAAGCTTTGGGGGCTAAGGGATATGGTGCCTCACAAGCTGAAGCTTACGAATTGATGTCCAAAGGGACAATCGATGGCAGCTTTACACCTCGTGAAGTGCTCAAGGGGTGGAAACAAGCTGAGGTCGTGAAGTATGTCACTCTTTGCTACGACGTTGGCAATACTACTGATATGTTTGTGGTCATGAACAAAAACAAATGGGTGGGTCTTCCCAGCAATGTGCAAAAGGTTTTCTTGGATGTCAGCAAGGAATGGGTAGATAAACATGGCATTGTTTGGACTTATTACGACAGAGTGGCGATACAATATTTTCTTACTTTCCCGGATAGGGAGCTGATTGAGTTACCTGCTGATGAAATGGGGCGATGGGTAACGGCAGCCAAGCCCTTGATAGATCAATATATTCAACAAAAGACAGCGATGGGATTGCCAGCAGCAAGCTATGAGGAATATCTTATTCAGCGCGTTAGATATTGGTCAGAGAAAGCACCTAGTGAGGAATTTTGTGTTAACTGGGTGGAAAAAGAATTAGCGGTTAAATAACAAGTTCGCAGTTAAAGGATTCCAGGGGGTGCTCGATGGGTGTAGAGTTGGGCACCCCCGTAAGTGTTCTTGGAGTGTTAGCGTGGACAGATTCGAAAAGGTTGTCCTTATTCTAAGCAAATGGCTCAACTGGTTTGCTGGGGTGGCGATGGTCTTTATGCTTCTCCTTATTGTCGTTGATGTGATTGGGGCAAAAGTGTTTCACAGCCCTATTCCCGGCAGCATTGAGCTTACTGCTTTCTTGAGCGTGGTGGTCATCAGTTTTGCCGTAGCAGAAACGCAGGTTATGCGTGGGCATATTGAGGTGGAATTCCTGGTGTCACGCCTGCCCAAAGTCGTCCAGAGGGCTGTTGCTTGCATCATCTATCCGCTGGCGATATTGTTATTTGCTCTGATAGCTTGGAAGAGCTTTGATTTTGGGTATAGCCTTCAATCAAGTGGTGAGGTATCCATGACACAGCGGTTGCCATTTTACCCTCTTCTTTACGGTATAGCTTTTTCTGCTATTGTAGTTTGTCTAGTGTTGGTGGTGCAGTATATAAAGGCTTTGAATTCTGAAAGATGAGTCCTCCAGTTATCGGGATTATCAGCATAATTGTGCTTGTTGTTGTTTTCCTTTTTCGCCTACCGGTTGGCTTTGCCATGGCACTGGTCGGTGTTGCAGGCTTCAGTTATCTGGTGTCTGCCGAAGCAGGACTCAGCATTCTAGCCCGCGATATTTTTTACACATTTTCATCCTATTCTTTCACTGTTATTCCAATGTTCGTGCTAATGGGGTGCATCGCTTTCACTTCAGGTATGGGGAGGCGGTTGTACGATGCTAGCTATTTACTATTGGGGAAATTGCGTGGGGGACTGGCTATGGCAGCTGTGGCTGCTTGCGCCGGTTTTGCGGCGATATGTGGTTCCACCACAGCCACGGCTGCGGCTATGGGAAAAGTATCTGTACCTGAGATGCGAAGATATGGGTATGATGATTCTTTGGCTGCAGGCTGTGTAGCTGCTGCTGGGACATTAGGTATACTCATTCCTCCGAGTACAGTATTTATTGTCTATGGCGTGATGACCGAACAATCGATTGGAAAACTTTTTGTTGCTGGTATCATTCCAGGTTTAATCTTGGTGGCTTTATTCATAGTCGTAGTCGCTTTGTTATGCAGGTTTAACCCTGGGCTGGCTCCGCTAGCTACGGAGTCAAAAACTGGAGGGTGGAAATCTGGTGCTTTTGCTGGGGTTATTGAAACGTTAGTTCTGTTTACTTTTGTGATCACAGGACTTTTTCTGGGCTGGTTTAGTCCCACACAAGCTGGCGGTATGGGGGCTGCAGGTGTAATGGTCATCAGCCTGCTCACCCGGCAGTTTACATGGAAAGGGTTTTTGGAAGCAGTCAAGGATTCGTTGAGGATAACATGCATGGTGCTGGTCATAGTTGCCGGGGCAACTGTCTTCGGGCATTTCCTAGCAGTTACTAAGATACCCCTTCTTTTGTCCCAGCAGGTGGTGCATTTATCATTGTCTCCTTTGGCTGTTGTAGGGGTTATAATGGTCATCTATTTGATAGGGGGATGTTTCATGGATGCTCTAGCTCTGGTTGTTCTAACCATTCCTATTTTCTATCCTGTAGTAACTGCTCTAGGCTTTGACCCTATCTGGTTTGGCGTGATGGTTGTACTGGCTACAGGCATGGGTGTTATTACACCGCCGGTGGGAGTGAATGTGTATGTTGTAAAAGGTATAGTGCCTGATGTGGCATTGGAGACTGTTTTTAAAGGAGCCTTGCCTTTTCTTGGTGCGCAACTTGCTGTGGTGGTCATATTGATGGCATTCCCTGCGATTGCCACTTTCTTGCCCGGTCTGGTAGCATACTGAAATGGAGTCAGGCTGTGAAAGAGGTGGAAGTGAGCAACATTTGTGATATGTTAGCTGAAAATGCCAGGCTTTATCCTGGCGAGATTGCTTTGGTGGAATTGAAGCCTAGCAAGGGGTTCAGGAGGGAGATTTCATGGCAGGAATTTGATAGAAGATCGAACAAAATAGCAAATGCACTTTTGGGGCGTGGAATTCGAAAAGGTGACAGGGTGTTACATTGGATGATAAACTCTATCGAGTGGCTTGTGGTTTACTTCGGTATTATCAAAACAGGTGCATGGGTGGTTCCTCTCAATTTCCGGTTCACCCCCCGTGATTTTAGGTACTGTGCAGAAATATCGGAAGCCAGAATGATAGTCATGGGGGGTGAATTTGTTGACAAAGTTCAATCGGTGCGGGCACAGTTAAGCACAGTGCAGGACTGTATAGTAGCTGGCAGCGATTCTCCTGAGGTAGAGGGGATGGAATCCTTAGACGAGGTTGTTGCTGAATCGTCCGATAGTCCGGTGAGTATCAAGCTAAATAGCGAGGACGAGTGTGGGCTTTATTTCACGTCGGGAACTACAGGGCAGCCCAAGCCGATACTTTTGACTCATGGCAATATGGTCTGTGCAGCTATAACTGAGCAAGCGCACCATTATCAGACGCGCGAGGATAATTTTGTTCTCCTCCCGCCTCTTTATCACACCGGGGCGAAAATGCATTGGTTTGGCAGCCTGATGGTAGGCGGCAAGGCTACTATCCTGACTGAGATTAATCCTAGAAACATATTTGAGACTGTGGATAGAGAAAGAGGGACCATCGTATGGCTTCTAGTACCGTGGGTTCACGATATATTGGTAGCACTGGACAGTGGTGAACTGAAAAAGGAGGATTATGACTTGAGTTGCTGGCGTTTGATGCATATAGGAGCTCAGCCAGTGCCTCCAAAGTTAGTCCAGCGGTGGAAGGAGTATTTCCCCAATATGCAATATGATACCAATTATGGTTTGAGCGAAGCTACAGGTCCGGGTTGTGTCCATCTAGGCATAGAAAATGAAAGGAAGGTAGGCTCTATCGGTAAGGCTGGATATAATTGGCAGGTCAGGATTGTAGATGACAAAGGTCGGGACGTGGTTCCAGGGCAGGTCGGTGAGCTTATAGTGAAGGGTGGTGGTGTTATGAAAGGTTATTACAAGAATTCCGAGAAAACGGCAGAAACTGTAAGGAACGGCTGGTTATATACTGGTGACTTAGCCCGAATAGATGGGGAAGGATTTATTTACCTCGTCGATAGAAAAAAGGATGTCATCATAACAGGCGGGGAAAATATATACCCGGCTGAGGTGGAGGAGATTCTTCACGGGCATCCCAAGATTTATGATGTGGCAATTGTTGGAGTCCCGGATGAAAGACTGGGGGAGATAGCAGTGGCAGTTATTGAGCCTAAACCAAGGCAAGAACTCACTGAAGCTGAGGTACAGGAGTTTTGTGAGCAGAATCTGGCTAGGCATCTCCGACCAAGGCGGATTATATTTGATAAAGTACCAAGAAACCCTACCGGGAAGATAGAAAAGCCGAGATTGAGAGAAAAATTGTGCAAATTTCTAATTTAAGTCATTGTGCCTGTTTGTGCTATCTTGACAAAGTATGATTTCGGTGTTATACTAGTTTTTTGCCTATAGAATATGACGTCTGAGTTATTTACTTAACCTTCCCCGCAATCCGTTGTTGCTAGCTCCGTACTGTTTTCTGAACCCAGGTGCTATAAGACGGTTTTATTGTATTGTTTTACTAGGAGAATCACTTTTTAAGAAGAGATAAGGTGGTCAAAAAGGAGTACTGTCTTGATACATCGAAAATCTTTTGCCAAGCTGCCTGAAGTTTTGCAAATTCCTAACCTTATTAAGGTCCAACTGGACTCATTCCGCTGGTTCCAAGAGCAGGGGCTGAAAGAGCTTCTGGATGAGGTATCGCCTATTCTCGACTTTACCGGAAATAGACTGGAGTTACACTTTATAAGCTATGAGTTTCGTCCATCTGTATACTCGGTGGATGAATGTCGTGAACGGGACATGACATATGCTGCTCCTCTTTATGTGAGAAGCAGGCTGATTGTGAAGGAAACCGGTGAGATCAAGGAACAGGATATCTTCTTCGGCGACATTCCTCTTATGACAGATAAAGGCACATTTGTTATCAGCGGCGCAGAGCGGGTGGTCGTTAACCAGCTTGTGAGATCCCCCGGGATCTATTTCAGTTTACAGGAAGACCCTGCTACTGGGCGGGAACTTTGTGTGGCGAAATTGATTCCGGAACATGGTGCTTGGCTGGAGTTTGAAACTTTAGGTAGAAGTATAATTTATGTGAAGGTGGACGGCAAAAGAAAGATACCCGTTGTTGTCCTGCTGCGCGCTATCGGCTGTATGGACGATAGTGAACTGCATGATATTTTCTATGATGTCGAGATGCTGTCGGGGCATAGCGGCGTCCAGTCCGGGATAGAAAAGGATTTTGGAATCAAAACTCAAGAAGAGGCGCTGTTAGATGTTTACAGGCGCTTGCGTCCGGGAGAGTTACCTACTGTTGAGAATGCGCAGACACTTTTGAATAATCTTTTCTTTAACCCTCGGCGCTATGATCTCGGGAGGGTAGGGCGCTACAAGCTTAATAGCAGATTGGGGCTGAGTATCGATGAGAATCAACGGTGCTTAACAAAAGAGGACTTTGTCGAAATTGTCCGTCAAATTGTGAGGATCAATAATGGATTTGAGGAACCAGACGATATCGACCATCTGCGCAATCGTCGTGTGCGTACAGTGGGGCATCTTGTGCAAAACCAGTTTCGTATCGGTTTGCTGCGTTTAGAAAGGACGATTAAGGAGCGGATGAGTATTGTCGGCCCCGAGGCTGCTACTCCAGCCAATCTTATCAACAACCGCCCTATAGTTGCTGCCATGCGGGAGTTTTTCGGTGGCTCACAGCTGTCGCAGTTTATGGATCAGACTAACCCACTGGCTGAGCTTACACACAGACGCCGTCTTTCAGCGATGGGGCCTGGAGGACTCAGCCGGGAGCGTGCTGGTTTTGATGTGCGAGATGTGCATCATTCTCACTACGGTAAAATCTGCCCTATAGAAACACCGGAAGGTCCAAACATCGGGCTGATCGGCTCCCTTGCGACTTATGCATCCATTAATGATTATGGGTTTATTCAGACTCCTTATCGGAAAGTGCTTTGTGAAGTCCTTAACACCGCGGAAGAATTGAAGGGGAGGACTCTTGCTGAGGATGTGTTGGGGGCAGGTGGGCAGTTGATCGCATCAAAGGGTACTTTAGTTACGAAAGGGATCGCTCAAAAACTTCAAGCGTTATCACCCCGCAAAATCAAGGTAGTCCCCTTTGTGTCTGGTGAAATTGTTTACCTGACCGCTGAAGACGAAGAACGTTACACGATCGCGCAGGCCAATGCACGGCTCAATGAACGGAATGAGTTTGTTGAAGAGAGAGTTGGAGTAATGAGAGGTGGAAAGTATCTTAAGGAGCCAGCCGAGAAAGTGGACTTGATGGATGTTTCACCAAAGCAGGTATTTAGTGTTACTACCTCACTTATACCATTCCTTGAGCACGATGATGCTAACCGAGCTTTGATGGGGTCGAATATGCAGCGCCAGGCGGTCCCATTGATTTGCCCTGAAGCTCCGATCATTGGGACAGGGATGGAAAAAGAAGTGGCCAAATATAGTGGTCAAGTGGTGTTTGCTCGCGGAGATGGAAAGGTCGTGTCTGTTAGCGGAGACAGGATTGTTGTCCGCGAGGATGATGGCGAAACGCGAGTCTACCCGCTGATTAAATTTTCCCGTACCAATCAGGGTACATGTATCAATCAGAGACCCGTGGTTTCTAAAGGTGACACGGTTAAGAAAGGGCAGGTTATAGCTGACGGTTCAGCTACGGATCAAGGAGAACTTGCCTTGGGGCAGAATATACTTTGTGCGTTTATGAGCTGGCGCGGTTATAACTTTGAGGATGCGGTTATTATAAGTGACAGGTTAGTCAAGGATGACAGGTTCACCTCCATACATATTGAGAGGTATGAGATCGAAGCCCGTGAAACTAAGCTTGGTCCGGAAGAAATCACAAGGGATATACCTAATGTCGGAGAGGAGAGTCTACGTGACTTAGATGAGTTCGGTATTATTCGTGTCGGTGCTGAGGTCGGGCCTGGTTCTATATTGGTAGGCAAGATCACTCCTAAGGGAGAGACTGAACTTACTGCTGAGGAGAGGTTATTACGTGCTATATTTGGTGAAAAAGCGCGCGAGGTCAAGGATAGCTCTTTGAGGGTACCACATGGTGAGTGGGGTAAGGTGATCGATGTGAAGGTATTTTCCAGAGATAACCATAGTGATTTACCAGCCGGCGTGCATAAACTTGTACGCGTGTGGGTGGCACAAAGGAGAAAGATTTCTGTCGGCGATAAGATGGCAGGCAGGCACGGTAATAAAGGTGTCATATCTTGCATTGTACCAGAGGAAGACATGCCAATCTTACCCGATGGAAGATCAGTTGACATAATTCTTAATCCTATAGGTGTGCCATCTCGTATGAACATAGGTCAAATCCTTGAGGCGCATTTAGGCTGGGCTGCTGAGGCTCTTGGCTTTAAAGTGCTCAATCCTATTTTCGATGGGGCAAGCGATACGGCTATAGAAGATGCTTTGGCAAGGGCTTGGATAGTTGAGCAATCTGGCGCTATTGACCGCGCTTGTGCTGACAGGCATAGGAAGATTGATATTGAGAAAGCAAAATCATGGCTTGCGGATAATGGTTATAACCCTGATAAAGTCTTTGATGACCAGTACTCAGGGGTGGCGAGGGATGTTTGTCTTCGTTTATGGCTGGAAAGTTTAGGTGTAAAAGCCTATAAGCTCAGCGACCAAGAGGTGGAGGAAATGGTAGACAAGGTCTATATGGAACATAGGCTGTCGCCTCCTATATTTGGCAAGATGAATCTGCGCGATGGGCGGACTGGGGAGGCGTTTGATCAGCCAGTAACAGTCGGTGTCCTTTACATTATGAAGCTTATCCACCTGGTAGAAGACAAAGTGCATGCTCGTTCAACAGGTCCTTATTCTTTGATTACCCAGCAGCCGCTTGGAGGGAAGGCACAGTTTGGTGGTCAGCGTTTTGGCGAGATGGAGGTGTGGGCACTGGAAGCATATGGTGCTAGCTATACGCTTCAGGAGATGCTCACTATCAAATCAGACGATGTGACTGGCAGAGCCAAAGCTTATGAAGCTCTAGTTAAAGGTGAGGATGTGTTTCAGCCCGGGGTTCCAGAGTCTTTTAAAGTTCTATTTATGGAATTGCGCAGTTTAGGTCTCGCTGTGGAATTGCTTAATGAAGAGGAGGAGGTGGTGGGATTTCTTGAGGAGAGGAAGCGGATAGGGAGCAAGGCTAGGACTTCGAGTTAAGGGAGAGGCAAGATGATAGAAGTAAATGATTTCAATGCTGTTCGAATCTCCTTGGCTTCGCCAGAGCAGATTCGAAGCTGGTCTTATGGTGAAGTAACTGAACCAGAGACGATAAACTATCGCACTTTGAAACCGGAAAAGGATGGGCTTTTTTGCGAAAGAATTTTTGGACCGACAAAGAACTACGAATGCTATTGTGGAAAATATAAAAAGATACGGTATCGGGGTGTGACTTGTGATAGGTGTGGCGTTACAGTAGAGCACTCCCGCGTACGTAGAATACGCATGGGTCATATTGAACTAGCTGCGCCGGTGGCTCATGTCTGGTTTGCCAAGGGGATACCCAGCAGATTGGCATTGCTCTTGGATATTTCCCCCCGTAACCTCGAGCGGGTTCTGTATTTTGCGCAGTATATTGTCACCTCGGTTGATACTCAGGCGCGTGACGAAGTAGTTAAAAGACTGAAAGAAAGCCTTAGACAGCGGGTTTCGAAAAGGGAGGCAGCACTGGAGAAACGCATCTCTCATGAGCAAGCTAAAGAACAGCCTGCCTCAAATCTGGAGACAATCACGAAAATAAACGAGTTGCGGCGTGAGTTTGAAGAGGAGAAAGCGGAACTTCAGGACATATTGCAAGAAAGGATATCAATCCTTGAAAACCTGCAGCCATTGGTGCTCCTCACTGAAAATCAGTACCAGGAGTTGAAGGGGGATTATGGCGATTTCTTTAAAGCTGCTATGGGGGCGGAGGCAATCCTTGACATTTTGAGGGATATGGATCTGGAGAAGTTGCGACAGGAACTCTGGGAAGAGGTTCGTTCTAGTTCTGGGCAGCGCCGCAAGAAGGCGATAAAGAGGTTGCGGGTGGTAGAGGCTTTTTGGCGCAGTGGTAATAAGCCGGAGTGGATGATATTGACTGTTCTCCCGGTGTTACCTCCAGATCTTCGTCCCATAGTGCAACTTGATGGGGGGCGGTTTGCTACCAGTGATCTTAATGACCTTTACCGCCGGGTGATTAATCGTAACAACCGTCTTAAGCGGTTGATAGACTTGGGTGCCCCTGAGATCATCATTCGTAACGAGAAAAGAATGCTTCAAGAGGCTGTTGATGCGCTTGTTGATAGTGGGCGCAGGGGACGTGCGGCTGCAGTGAGCGGAACTCACAGGTTGAAGTCTCTATCGGATATGCTTCGAGGGAAGCAGGGGCGTTTCCGCCAGAACTTGTTGGGCAAGCGGGTGGACTACAGCGGTCGTTCAGTTATTGTTGTTGGACCTGAATTGAAGTTACATCAGTGTGGTTTACCTAAACATATGGCCCTGGAGTTATTTAAGCCTTTTGTAATGAGGCGCCTTATCGATCAGGGCTATGCTCACAACATTAAGAGCGCCCGCAGGCAGGTAGAAAGAGCAAGACCTGAGGTATGGGATATTCTGGCTGAAGTGGTTAAAGAACGTCCAGTTTTGCTTAATAGAGCTCCTACTTTGCACCGCTTGAGCATTCAGGCTTTCGAGCCGGTTCTTATCGAAGGCAGTGCGATTCAGATCCACCCGTTAGTTTGTGCTGCCTTCAATGCGGATTTCGATGGCGATCAAATGGCGGTTCATGTGCCGCTCTCTCGGGCAGCAGTTAGGGAAGCGAAGGAACATATACTTAGTATTCATAATATGCTACTACCAAGCTGCGGTGAACCTGTGATGACACCTACGCTAGATATGGTACTAGGCTGTTATTATCTTACTATCACCCGTCCGGGGGCTAGGGGGGAAGGGATGGTCTTTGGTAGTTTTGATGAGGCTAAGCTGGCTTATGAGACGGGTGCTGTAGAACTACATGCTGAGATAGAGGTGAGGCTTGAATCGGGAGGGGCAAGGCTGAAAACCAGTGTAGGGCGGATTTTGTTCAATGAAGTGCTGCCGCCCGAGTTCCGCTTCTGTAATCAGGTGATGGACAAAGCCTCACTTAAACGCTTGGTATTGGACTGTTATCGTGTATTAGGAAGCGCTCCCACAGTGACAGTGCTCGATAACCTTAAACGCTTAGGGTTTGAGTTTGCTACCAAATCAGGGGTCACCATTGCTGCCAAGGACATCGAGGTGCCGAAGAACAAAGCGAAGATTTTGGAAGAAGGTGAGGAAAAGATAGCTGTTATTGAAAGTCAATACGATAGAGGATTGATCACAGAAGACGAGAGATATAGCAGTGCGATCCAGGTGTGGTCAGAGACCACAGATAAGATTACAGATACTGTTGCCCAATCGCTTGATCGTTATGGTGGGCTTTATATGATGGCAACATCGGGTGCTAAAGGTAATATCTCGCAGATTAGACAGATGGCCGGGATGCGCGGTCTTATGACCGACCCTTCTGGTAGGATAATAGACTTTCCTATCCGCTCCAGCTTTCGTGAGGGACTCGATGTGATAGAGTATTTTATTTCAACTCATGGAGCCCGCAAAGGTCTAGCTGATACTGCGCTGAGGACTTCTGATGCTGGTTATCTTACACGCCGACTTATAGATGTAGCTCAAGATTTGATTATTCTGGAAAAAGACTGTGGTACCGAGGAGGGTGTCTGGCTGTTTGACAAGCCTGACAAGGGGTTATTGCCACCTTTGAGTGAGCGAGTCTTGGGACGTTTGGCGGCTGCTGACGTTATTGATCCTGCGACCGGTGAAGTTATTGTTCGCAGAAATGAAGAAATCAGTGAGGATAGGGCGAAACGAATTATTGATGCAGGTATTACGCAAGTTTATGTCAGATCACCTTTGAGTTGTCGTTCAAGACGAGGTATCTGCCAGCATTGCTATGGGCGGGATCTAGCTAGACGGGGATTGGTAGCTATTGGCACTGCTGTGGGTATCATTGCTGCTCAAAGTATCGGTGAACCCGGCACACAGCTAACTTTGCGGACTTTCCATACAGGGGGTGTGGTCGGTGCCGATATCACTACAGGTTTGCCGAGAGTCGAAGAATTGTTTGAGGCAAGGGTCCCGAAAGGTGTGGCTGTTGTTTCTGAGATCGATGGTGTTGTGGATGATGTGATCGAGACTCAGGATATTCGGAAGGTCAAGGTTATCAGTTCTGAATACTACCAGGACGAGTATTCTTTGCCCTCAGGAGCTACCTTGCTGGTGGCTGATGGGCAGTGGGTCGAGGCTGGAACCAGACTAGCTTCCATAGCCTCTCGGTCTCCAGAGGAAATGGCTGAGCAGCGTCTGGCAGTTGCCGATGACTCCCTTATTATAGCCAGGGTTTCTGGCACTGTGACCATCCGCAACAGACAAATCTTTATCGGGTATGAGGAAGTTGAGGAACGTGAATATGTAATTCCTTCTGGAAGTCGCATCCGGGTCAGGCCAGGAGATAGAGTGAAAGCCGGGGAACAACTGACAGACGGGGTGATCGACCCACAAGATATTTTGCGTATAATGGGCAGGGACGCCGTACAGCAATACTTGGTCGAGGAAGTGCAAAAGGTCTATCGCTCGCAGGGTGTCAATATCAATGATAAGCACATTGAAATTATCATCCGCCAGATGCTGAGGCGTGTACGAATTGAGTCTCCTGGCGATACCGACCTTTTACCTGGTGACCTGGTTGATCGATTTGAGTATGAGAGCATAAACGCTAAAGTACTGGCGGAAGGTGGCGAGCCAGCTACAGCCCAGACTGTTCTTTTGGGTATCACTCGTGCCTCTTTGAATACTGACAGCTGGCTATCTGCTGCTTCGTTCCAGGAGACTACTAGAGTTTTGACGGAAGCGGCGATTTGGGGGAAGACAGACCGTTTGCTTGGTCTCAAGGAGAATGTAATCATAGGCAAGCTTATTCCGGCTCGGGCTTTATCTTCAGAAGAGGAAGCCGTCCCTGCTGATCGAGATATGTTACCTGCGCTCTAGAGAAATTGGTCTCTTGGTGGGGATAGGGTTGAAAATACATCCGAACTTAAAAGTTTCGAATGTGGTGGGAAGGGTTGGTTCTGGTTTGTTTGCCTGTTTTTCCACGACTTCTGGAATTTAGCTGTTTTTTCTGCAGCATTAGGTTTGGTGTCAACCAGTTGTTTTGTTGTGTATCGCTAGAGCTTTTGCAGGCGACTGGATTAGTTACAGCAACGGAGTAGGGAAATGTGCAGATATAATGCTATAATGTGGTGCAGTGACGGCTAATTACGAAGTTATGCAGCGGTAAAATGAAGGAGAAAGAAACAAGGACACGGATAATTTCAGCCAAGCCAAACGCAGACGATGTATCGCTGGATACTAGGCTTCGCCCTCGACGTTTGGAAGAATTTATTGGTCAAGACAAAGTTAAAGCAAATTTAGAAATAGCGATTGCTGCAGCTAAGAAAAGGGGCGAACCTCTAGATCACATTTTGCTTTATGGACCACCTGGCTTGGGCAAGACTACTTTGGCTTATATTATTGCTGCTGAGATGGGGGTTAATATCAAGGTCACGTCAGGACCAGCGATAGAGCGTCCTGGTGACTTAGCAGCTATCTTGACTAACCTGCAGAAGAACGACGGCTTTTTTATTGATGAGATTCACCGGCTTAGCCATCCTGTGGAAGAAGTCCTTTATCCAGCGATGGAGGAATTTGTTATAGATATAGTGATTGGTAAAGGACCGGGGGCACGAAGCCTCCGTTTAAGCTTGCCACCATTCACCTTGATTGGAGCTACGACTCGCTATGCTTTGATGAGTCCACCTTTAAGGGATAGGTTTGGTGCTGTGTACCGCCTCGATTTTTATGACGATATGTCAATCAGAAAGATCCTCAGACGGTCTGCAGACCTGCTGCATATCGAGATAGATGAGGGGGGGCTAAGTCAAATTGCTTGCCGGGCTCGAGGAACCCCCAGGGTTGCCAATCGTCTTCTCAAAAGAGTGCGCGATTATGCTCAAGTGGTAGCTGATGGTGTGATTACCGAGTCAGTGGCGATTGAGGCACTCCTAAGACTGGAAATAGATTCTCTGGGGCTAGATGAGGTTGACCATAAAATATTGCATACTATTATTGAGAAATTTAACGGTGGGCCGGTTGGCTTGGAGACCATAGCTGCATCTATCAGTGAAGAGGCCGATACAATAATGGATGTATACGAGCCTTATTTACTTCAGTTAGGGTTTATAGAGCGTACTCCCAGAGGCAGAGCCGCTACAAAGCTTGCCTATGAGCACCTTGGACTTGTTTACCGGAAAGGTCATTCCGCACAGCAAGGTCTGTGGTAGAAGGTTGATAATCTTCAGAATTTTGCTGGCATCTTCTTAGTGTATGTCTTTTACCTCGTCTGCCCTATTTCACAATTTATTGCTGTTCGAACAGCTGGCGAGATTGAATGAGATTGAGAAATTTAACAAGTGCTATGCCTTTGGTTCAATGGAGTAACTCGGTTGCTTTAGCACTGGTTGTTTTTTTGCTGATGGCGGGGTGTGCTGGTGATGTTGAGACAGCTAGGGTGATACGAGTTATTGATGGTGACACTATTGTAGTCGAAGGGGGCTACCACGTGCGTTATATCGGCATTGACGCTCCGGAGAAAGACGACCCGTACTATTTAGAGGCGAAGCAGTTCAATGAGCAGTTGGTTATGGGAAAACGGGTCAAGATGGAAAAGGATGTTTCTGATCGAGATGACTTTGGAAGACTATTACGTTATGTGTATGTGAATAGTGTTTTTGTTAACGCAGAGATGGTAAGGAATGGCTATGCCCTTGCCAAGGCATATTTGCCTGACACGAGGTACCAAAAATATCTGGTAGAGGTGGAGAATGAGGCTAAGCAGTTGCATAAAGGGCTGTGGAAATAATTTCCAGCATATCACACTGACATGAGATGGCTCTTTGATAAAGGGTAGAGGTTGAATTGCTTGGTAATCTAGGCTGGTTTTGAATGATTTCTGGTGAAGTTCTGTTCCAATAGAGCTGGGCCAATGAGAAGGAACAAACCGAGTAAAGCGATGAGTAGCCAGGTAACTGGACTTACAGAGCTTTTGCCAGCGTAAACAATCATAATGAAGACGATTGATTCGAGCACTATTAAAGTTCCAAACTTTGCCCAGCGTTGCCTCATACGGATGAAAGTAGCCGCGGCTATTGCTAAAACGGAAAAACTTAAAGCGATCATAGGCGCAAAGTGTTGAATCTGTTCTTTCCATAATAAGTTAGTATTTCCCAAGAGGGCGACTATCCAGCCTATTGTTATGGGCAGAGGAAGCAACATTAATGAAGTGAAAAGCCAGTCCCGCTTTAAAGATGCTTTGGTAACGGAGATAATGACAAGGAGGACTAGAGGTACGTAGGCTAGAATTGCAAACCATGACCAGGCTCCGGGCAGATAAATCAGGAGGACTCCAGTGGCTATTACCGGGACTAATGAATAGCCTAGCCATGGGAACAGCCAGTTTGGTCGACCGTGACACCAACCATAAATGGTAACGCTAACAACGAGAACAAGCACTATTGCTAAAGAGAAAACGTTGTTCCAGAAATGTAGAGCAAACAGTAGGGCTATCAGGAGGTGGGGCAATCCGGCACATAGTGACTGGCGCCAGGTGCCTTGGCTGTAAACTTCATATATCTGGCGAGCAACTAGCTGTGGTGGTCCCAAGATTCTAGTGGCAATGTTTGTAGCTTCTTCCTCGGAGAGCCCTGCCTCTTTTAATTCGTGACTTCTGTCTTCCAAGTGAGTACAGATCTCCTTTATCACATCACCTTCGAGCCCGGGGTCGAGCCTTAAATATCTTTTTAAGTTTTCAAAATAGCTCAACTTAATTGGTACCACTGTAATAGTCCGTCAATTGCTTGCTGGTTGCATAATCAAAGAAACCGCCGTGGAAAAATCTTGCCATATTGCCAGTCTTTCTGCCAGAATTTTTTGCCCTTTTAGGGTTATATAGTAATAACGTCTTTCCTGTCCGTTAGGCAATTTTTGCCACTTGCCGTAAATAAGCCCAGCCTTCTCCAATCGGTGCAATGCTGGATAAAGAGTACCTTCTTTAAACTGGAAGTAGCCGTTGCTTCTTCGCTCCAGTTCCTTAATGATCTGATAGCCGTACATCGGTTGGTTGTTGATCAGAGATAAAAGCAAAGAATCAGTACTACCTTTTAGCAATTCGCGTTCGTAGTTCATTAATTTCTCCTCGTTTCAAAGTACATTTGTTTAAGCTAAGGATAGCATTAGGGGATAAACATCGTCAAGCATTCGAGGTCAACTTAGGTATCGGTGGTTTTCAGTGGCAGAATGAGTACAGGTCGGTTGCTGGAGTGTAATATCTTATATGCCACGCTACCGTAAGTCCACCTTTCCATGTACGAGTGACCATGGCTCGACATTGTAATTAAATCACAATGATTTTCGTCAGCATAGCTAGCTATCTCTAAGGATGGTTCACCGATTCTTATCTCACACTTTGTGGTTACATGCTCTCTGGCTAGCCTAGCAACCATTCTGTCAAGGTATTCTTGTGCCGCTGCTTTCATAGATTCCATATCTTTGTCTTTGAAGTAGACATAATCTAAGCCACCAATGGTGTGGACATGTCTACCAGGGGCGACTATTTGTATCAAGATTACCTCGGCAGATAGATTCTGCGCCAGTCTAGTAGTATAGGGTAGTATTGCTTCACTTCTTTCCGAGCCGTCAAGCGGCACGAGAAGTCGTTTTAATTTTACCGAAGAAGGTGGTGATTTAGAGACCTTGACCACAAGTAGCGGCACTTTAACGGAGTGGATTATTTCGTTAGCAGTGCTACCTAGCAACCAAGGGATTATGCCCGAGCGCCCTGTTGATGTTATGATAATAAGGCTGATATTCTTTTCTACAGCGTATCTGATAATCTCCTGTGCAGGTCTGCCTAGTGAAACTGAAGTATTGATTCTGACTTCTCCAATCAGTTTTTTCCTCAGTTGTTCTGCCTGCTTATTAAGGTAAGCCTGAGAAACGGAGCTAAAGTCTGTTTCTTCAGTCCGGCACACCTTAATCAGAAAGATCTCAGAGGCGAATGCATTAGCTATCTCTGCGGTGTAAGGCAGTGCTTGTTCAGCTAGCTTTGAACCATCTAAAGCAACAAGGATGCTTTCAAACATAGCTTTAAGTATACCTCAAAACTAGTAGTAAATGACATAGGGCAACAACGAGGATTGTCGCTGGCAAAGCATATTTTAGAAACCTTCCCCAGCTAATGGGATAGCCTTCCCTTTCTGCAATAGCAGTGCCTACTACGTTAGCTGATGCCCCAATTGGAGTAGCGTTGCCACCGATATCTGTACCCAAAGCTAAACTCCAGCTCAATGTAGACAGACTAAGTCCAGCGCTATGAGATAGGCTACTTATCACTGGTACCATTGTGGCTGCAAATGGAATATTGTCCACTATAGCCGAGGCGAATGCAGAGACCCATATAATCATAGGTATCACCAGGACCAGCTTACCTCCTGACATTTTTTCGATGTATCCTGCCACGATTTTGAGCACTCCGGTCTCTTCCAGTCCGCCTACACAGATGAACAGTCCGATTAAAAAGAGCAAAGTGCGCCAGTCTAACCTTTTGATGATGCCAGCAGACTCCTTTCTGCCGGTGAGCAAGGTCAGGATAGCGGCGATAACACCGATGAGAGCTACCGAGAGCCCTGTCTCCGCATGGGTAATTAGCAGCAACACTATAAAGACGAAAATCGCCGTAAACAACCAGAGCAACTTTTTGTTAACAATAGCCTCATTTGGCTTTGGGTATCGGTCTTGCGGTGAATTGGAGGCAGACTTGGAGACAAGAGCACGGCGTGCGCAGAAGTAGAAATATACGATGCTCACGACCATGCCTGCCCAAGCGATAGGTCCGGTATTGATGGCGAAGTCTGTGAAAGTGTAGCCGAAGGCAGTGCCGATAATTATATTCGGTGGGTCACCGCACATAGTAGCGCTGCCCCCCGTATTGGCAGCAAAGATTTCGGCGATTATTACAGGAACAGGATCAAATTTGAGCAACCGGGCTAGCTCTATAGTGATTGAAGCAAGAAACAAGAGCACTGTAATGCTATCAATGAACATTGCTAGAAAACCCGAGAGCAACATGAATACCACAAGGATGGGAAGCACCTGGTAGTTGACCAACCTTGCCATGTGAAGACATATCCAGCGGAAAAAGCCTACTTTGCTTAGTCCTTCTACCATAGTCATCATACCGGCGATGAAGATTACAGTTTGCCAGTTGACTCCGTGAGATTCTATCTGCTCTTTCCCTGGCACCCAGAATCTCAGCTGCACGAGCTGGTTGATATTTAGCACATTAGTTGCTGAAGGTGGGCTTTGCATAACGAGCAGGAATACGACCGTAATTACAAGGGCAGCACCGATAACGGCTGGTATATAACGATGCACCCTGCCGCTTATGATTACGGCGAACATCGCCAGAAAGATAGTGGTAGCGAGTATCTGACTTATTGCTGCCATTTACAAAAACAGGATGAGTTGGCTTAGTCGTGCTATTTTAGCATTCATGTTTTATCTGGACAATATGTGGACATTGTAATTTATAATTGAGGTATCTCGGGAGCACTGTTAATAGCCAGAGTTTACAGTGGGACTCCTGACCAAATTTATAGTCTGATACGTTCTTAGCTATGGGGTCTTTGTCGTGCAGACTTGGTGGAAAGTTCAGGTACGATATTTAGAAAGACCTCGACTAGCTTTGGGTCGAATTGAGTGCCAGAGTTGCGTTTCAGTTCCTCTATCGCTCGACTGAGTGGCATAGGCTGGTGGTAGGGTCTAGAGGCTGTCATAGCTTCAAAGGCATCAGCGATAGCTAGAATGCGGGCTTCTAACGGAATAGCTTCACCCTGGAGTCCTGTGGGGTAACCCTTGCCGTCCCATCTTTCGTGGTGGTGAAGTATAGCGGGTAGGCAAGGGGTCAGGCTAGGTATGCGCCCAACTATCGCGGCTGCCAGCTTGGTGTGTGATTGGATAATTTCCCACTGCTCGGCAGTCATCTTATCGTTTTTCCTAAGTAACTCATCCGGGATGCCGATTTTACCTATATCGTGTAGCAGAGCTGCGGTGCTTAAGTTAATTGTCCTGTCAGAGGGCAAACCCAGTGCTTCGGCTAAAGCTATAGCGTAATCGCGGACCCTCTGTGAGTGACCATGAGTATAGATATCTCTGGCTTCGACGGCAGCGGCTAAAGCATGGATAATGCTCAGGATACCTTTTTCTGCTGTAGTCCCGGTGGTTAAATAGCTCTCGGTTGAAGTCAGGAGGGTCTTCGCCGCGACCTGTATTCGGTTTCCGCCAGTTCTTTTGGCGTAATACAGAGCTTGGTCAGCGGCAGTGCATAGTTCGTCAGCAGTTGTGCCATCACCCGGCCATGTGGCTAGTCCAAAACTGGCAGTGAATAAAAGTTGCTTAGCCCACATTTTGTTGCTGATTTGTCTGCGTACACGCTCAGCCACCACATAAGCCTGCTCTATACCTGTTTGCGGCAAGATGAGTGCAAACTCATCGCCGCCATAGCGAAAAGCTAGGTCGATATTCCTGATTGTTCTTTTTATTAGTTGCCCTATTCGGCTGAGCATTTTGTCGCCTGCTAGGTGCCCCCGGATGTCATTGTAGGTTTTGAACGAATCAAGGTCTAAAATGACTAATGACAAGATGCCACCGTATCGGGAGTGGCGTTCAATCTCACGGTCAAGGCACTCCTCAAAGTAACGGCGGTTGTACAATCCCGTAAGCGCATCCGTTCGTGCTTGTTGCTCAGTTTTGGCGTAAAGCTGAGCACTCCAAATAGCTCCTGCTATTTGATTTGCAAGTTGTTCCAGTATTTCTCTTTCTTTTTCGCCGTAGGCGTTTTGTTTATAACTGAAAAGGTTCAAGCTCCCAAATACCTCTCCTTTACCGTATAAGGGGATATGGATAGAGGACCTAGAACCTGCGCTGAACTTAATTTCATCAACAAATGATAATTTACTCTCGGCTATATCAGTCTGGAAGACGGTCCTCTTTGCCTTCAATACCAGGCCTGTTATTGAGTTTTTAAGCGGGTAGGTCTTGCCGGTTTGTAGCTCTGCTGGTGCATTGTGTGATGCGACTAGGAACCTTACTCGATCTCCTTCGACCAGTGTTATGGAAGTCCAGTCGAAATGCACTAACTTTTGTAGTTCTTCAGTGAAACTCTGGAAAACCTTGCTAAAATCTATATCTGAGACTATGGTCTTGGCTACATGGCAAATCGAAGCGAGTAGCTGTCTTTTTTGTTCCGTTTCCTCAAATAGCCGTGTGTTTCTAATGGGTAGCGCTATTTGCCCCACGACATTTTTTAACAGGTTTAGCTCCTTTTCCCCATAAGCGTGGGTACGACGGCTGGCGATGATCAGCGCTCCGAAGGCTTCACCTCTCGCCAGCAAAGGTAAATAGACTATTGACCTTATGCCGCGTTCCAGATGGTACTTTCCTGTCCAGAATTTCCTTTTCTTCGCCAGGTCAGGTTCTATAAGTGGTTTTTTCGTTGTAGCTACGTATTCTGTAGCTGTCCCAGCGAGTAGTACAACATCTCCTGTCTGCCAGACGGAGTCTATTTTTGAGGACATAGCGTAAAACCTTAGCTTGTCTCCCTCTATGATTACAACACTTGCCCAATCGACATCCATAATTTTTCTTAGTTCTTCTGCAAACCATTGATATACCTCATTTAAATTCAGGCTTGAAGTAATGATCTTGGTCAAGTTGTTGACTAAAGCCAGAGTTTTCTCACTCTCTTGGTTTCGTTGTTGGATGATTGATTTCTCGAGGATAGTTGCAAGGTAGTAAACGAAGGTGTCAAGCGCCTCTATTTCTTGAGTTGTAATTCTAGACTCGATGTTCGAAGCAAGTCCTAAAATGCCTATTATCCCGTTTGCTGATTTAATTGGAATGCTGGCGAAGGAAAGATACCCAGACTGAGCCAGTCTTTCGTTGTATTCCTGCGCGGCAAGCAGGTTAGATATAACCACAGGTTGTGCTGATGCGATGGTCTGGGAGATGATGCTTTTGGTTGTTTTGTCGCTGGCTATTCTTTCTGTTGCCTCGGTATTTAAGCCATGATGCGCGATAAGGGAAGTCATCTTTTGACTTCGGTCAATGGTTAGTATCCAGCAGTCCACCCCTGGCATTATTTTTTGAAGTTCACTTAATGCTAAATCAGCGATCTGCCGTGTGGTGAAAGAGGGGGCTACTTTCTTGCTTAGTGTTTTTATGGCGGCAAATATTCTTTTATCCAGCTTAGTATAATTACCTGTTACCATTTCCCTCTTCAATGAGCACTATTTTAGCAGAAATAATCAGATGCGCATATTAATTATATTTGCAAGTTCTATCCTTGTGGTAAGCAGGACTGCATTGAATGTGCTTCTAGAAATACCGAGGAGCGTCGTATGCTGCAGCACGTGTGTAAACCTGGCGGGCTAGTTAACTTCCAGAAAAAATGATGCCTTGGTGAGATTCTCAATGGAACCGAGCTATCAAATAAGTTTGCCAGAATTTCCCTGTTAACTTTCCAGATCTAGGACAGTATCTAAATACAACATAAGTGTTTAATCTTAATAACTGGTATCTTTGCGGTTGATGATCCAAAAGGACCAGACTACATAGCTGGCTGTTTATCTTGGTGAGGTATGTGGATAGCCTTACTGATGGTAAATTATGTTAGCTCTATTGAAATTAAATGGAGATAGGGGGATTCGAACCCCCGACCCCTGCGATGCGAACGCAGTGCTCTCCCTATTGAGCTATATCCCCTTCGTCAATTCATGGTAACAGACGTTTCGAATCACTGTCAAGCTGCCACGAGGTGATTCCGAAGAACTGGGGATTCCTTGACACTCCTGATGTGGTGCTGGTAGACTTATTGCTAGATTTTAAGGGCTGTTGCCCAATAATAAAGCTTTCTCATAGAGCTTGGCCCCGTAGTGTAGCGGACTAACATGCCACCCTGTCACGGTGGAGATCGTGGGTTCGAATCCCATCGGGGTCGTTTTTATTTTTATAGGCTAATTTCCCTGCAAACCTCGTTATTTACCTTGCTGACAGCCTGTGGTTAATTGTAGCCTTGTCTTCAGCTGAGATAAGCTATTTCAGGCAGGGCGAGGTATGTTGCGGGTAGCGATCAAGCGCAAGTTTTCACGTGTCCAGGCTTGAAGGTGATTATGAAAAAGGTTCCAGAATCACCCGGGCGTCCACTGCTACTGCTCCGCTTCTGTAAGCGAAAATGGGATTGAGGTCCAACTCTTTTATCTCAGGGTTTTTCTCGATAAAGTTGGAGACTTTTATCAGCAATTCTTCAAGGAAGGCAATATCTGCAGGCTCTTGTCCTCTGTAACCCTGGAGCAGCGGGTAGCCTTTTATCTCTTTTATCATTTCTCTGGCATCTCTTTTTGTTAGTGGTACTATTCTGAAAGCAACATCCTTTAGAACCTCGACTAGGATTCCACCGAGTCCGAACATGAGCACTGGACCAAATTGTGCGTCTTTTGTCATGCCGATTATAACTTCTATCCCAGGGCGAGCCATCTTCTGGACTGAGACGCCATAAATTCTTGCATCAGGATGGTACTGTTTTACTGAGGAAAGTATGTCACTGTAAGCTTTGCTAACCTGGGTTGCATTGCTAAGTCCCAGTTTGACACCGCCGGAATCGCTTTTATGGATTACATCAGGTGAAACTATTTTCAGCGCCACAGGGAACCCCATTTCCTTGCTTAAGGAAATTGCTTGGGACTTTGTCCGCGCTAACTTAGCTTTGGCAACAGGTATCCCAGCCTCTTCTAGAAGGTCCTTGGATTCGATCTCGGTGAGCAGTGTTCTCTTTTCCTTCCTGGCTTGTTGTAGTATTTCGTACTTTATCATTTTTTCTCCCTCGCTGGGTTTCGGTTTGATAAATAAAAAGTGCTTTTAATTTTAGCCTATTTGTGCTGTTGCTTGCAAAAATATATTGTGCCGGACCGGTTTTGCCATTTCTGTTTTCGTATTGTGCAGGAGATGATTCGATAATTGTTGTGCTGCTAAAGTATAATGAGTTGTGTCACCTTAATGCATTTTGTCGCAGTGTGTTCCAGTATGGGTGTCCCGCATGAAAAGCGGGAAGTTTTATTTGCCCCTTTAGTCAGGTGAACACAGAATGTTTAATAACAGGGAAGAGAAAAAGGTAGTCCGAAATATAAAGGTTCTGGGTATAGCCGGTAGCCCCCGGCGTAATGGCAATACGGATGTTCTGCTTCAGCGTGTAATGGCTGGTGCTGCTGAACAGGGAGCTGAGATCAAGACTGTTGTGCTTAGTGAGCTGGACATTGCTCCTTGCCGGCATTGTGATGGTTGTTTGAAAACAGGCAAATGTGTTGTGAATGATGACATGCAGTGGTTGCACATTGATTTAAGGGAAGCAGATCGTATCGTATTAGCGTCACCGATTTTCTTCATGGGGCTGACAGCTCAGACTAAGGCTATGATTGACCGCTGTCAGGCGCTCTGGGTTGTAAAGTATGTCCTTAAGCTGTCGGTGTCTATCCCCTCGGGTAAGGAACGTAGTGGACTGTTTGTTTCGGTGGGTGGGAGGAAGGTACGCGACCTGTTCCAACCAGCGATAGCGACGGTGAAGAGCTGGTTCACGACTCTGGATGTGGACTATGCTGGTGAGGTAGTCTTTTCCGGGATTGATGAGATGGGAGCTATTCTGCGATATCCAGCAGCTTTGGACGAGGCTTTTATTGCCGGTCAAAGGCTTATTTCGTGTGCTGGAGTCGAATAACTGAGGCTGTTATCGTTCAAGGTGAAGAAGATACCTTGGATAACAGGCAAAGCCTTATCATCTGAGAGTAAAATGCCTAGCTTGGTTTGACTTTTACTCCTCTCTTTTTTATACTAAGAGCCTGAAATTGAGCATAGTTCAAGGCAAAGCCAGGGTGCTGTGCTTTTTGCCCGAGTGGCGCAATGGTAGCGCAACCGACTTGTAATCGGTAGGTTAGCGGGTTCGACTCCCCTCTCGGGCTATTGTGTATTGTCTGGGAGGGGTGCCGGAGTGGACAATCGGAGCAGACTGTAAATCTGCCGCCTGAAGGCTGCGTAGGTTCGAATCCTACCCCCTCCACCGTTTGCAAATCTTGGAGAGTTTATTAAAATAGTGTATAATCTGGTAAAAATTTTGGTAACCTTAAAGAGGAATAGCGTAATTAGTTGCCCACATAGCTCAGCAGGTAGAGCACGTTCTTGGTAAGAACGGGGTCACCAGTTCGAATCTGGTTGTGGGCTCGGTAGAAAAGGAGGGTTTTAAAAAATGGCAAAGAAGGTTTTTGAGCGAACCAAACCACATGTTAATGTGGGGACAATTGGTCATGTGGATCATGGCAAGACCACTTTGACCTCAGCGATTACGATGGTGTTGTCGAAGAACGGACCAACTCAGTTTCGCTCATTTGATTCTATCGATAATGCTCCTGAGGAGAAAGCACGCGGTTTAACGATTGCTATCGCTCATATTGAGTATGAGACCGATAAACGCCATTACGCTCATGTGGACTGCCCCGGGCATGCCGACTATATAAAGAACATGATTACAGGTGCAGCCCAGATGGATGGTGCGATACTGGTGGTGAGCGCCCCCGATGGTCCTATGCCCCAGACCAGAGAGCATATTCTTCTAGCTCGCCAGGTCGAGGTACCCAGTATGCTGGTAGCATTGAACAAGGTAGATGCTATGGAGGACGAAGAATTGCTCGAGCTTGTTGAGCTTGAAGTTAGGGAGTTGCTTTCAAAATACGGTTTCCCGGGTGACAAGACGCCTGTGGTTAGAGTAAGTGCGTTAAAAGCGTTGGAGTGCGGCTGTGGTAAGAGGGAGTGTCAGTGGTGTGGCAAGATTCTTCAGCTAATGGATGCTGTCGACGAGTGGGTTCCATTGCCTGTTAGACCGAAGGATAAACCGTTCTTGATGCCGGTCGAAGATGTCTTTGGAATCAAGGGGCGTGGCACAGTAGCCACGGGCAGGGTGGAGCGTGGTGTGGCAAAGGTAGGTGATGAGGTTGAGATTGTTGGCATCAAAGAAACACGCAAGACTGTGATAACGGGCTTGGAGATGTTCCATAAAACGCTTGAGTTTGCAGAGCCTGGCGATGCGGTTGGCTGTTTGCTCAGGGGCATAGAGCGTGACGAAATCGAGAGGGGGCAGGTCCTGGCAGCTCCTGGCTCTATCACGCCCCACACGCATTTTGAAGCTGAGGTGTACGTGTTGACAAAAGAGGAAGGTGGGCGTCACACTCCCTTCTTTAATGGTTACAAGCCTCAGTTCTATATACGAACATTGGATATCACTGGCACTATCGAGTTGCCCAAGGGTGTTGAGATGGTAATGCCTGGAGATAATATAAAGATGACTGTTAAGTTGATATACCCGGTTGCCTTGGAATCAGGGCTGCGTTTTGCTATCAGAGAGGGTGGCAGAACAGTTGGTGCTGGCGCTATCAGTAAGATATTAGAATAGTCATGGCTAAGAAAGGTGAATCTCGTGGTATCATCCACTTGGCGTGTACTCAATGCCAGGAGAGGACTTATACTACCACGAAGAATAAGAAGAACGACCCGCAGCGGTTGGAGTTACGTAAATATTGCCCACGTTGTCATGCTCATACACTCCACCGGGAGACCAGATAATCTTTGGTGAAGAAAACCCAGCTTCAGACTGCCAAGCCCAAAAAACGTTCCAGATTCGCTTTTATCAGCGATATCGTTGGTGAGTTAAGAAAAGTTGTTTGGCCATCAAGACAGGAAACCTTGCGGTTGACGCTTATGGTCATTGGTTTATGTGTTGCAGTTGGGCTCATTTTAGGAGTTCTGGACTATGGTTTTGCAGAACTTGTGTCTAAAATCTTCTTGGGCGGGAGCTAATTTTTCATGACTGACAATGATAGAAAGTGGTATATTGTGCATACTTATTCCGGGTATGAAGAGCGTGTAAAGAAGGCTCTGGAGCAGCGAGTGAAGTTTATGGACGCCGCGGACAAGATTTTCCAGGTTGTGATTCCTACCGAAGAAGAGATAGAAGTCAAAGGCGGGCAGCGCAGGACAGTGACGAAAAAAGTATTCCCGGGATATGTGCTTGTGCAGATGAAAATGGATGATAAGAGCTGGAATGTGGTGCGGAATACACCAGGGATAACAGGTTTCGTAGGCAGTGGTAGCAAGCCGACGCCACTGTCTGAATCAGAGGTGGAGTCTATATTGAAGCAGATGAAAGAGGGCGTTCCTAGAGTAAAGATAGGTTTTCGGAAGGGCGATAGTGTGCGTGTGGTCGACGGACCGTTCACCGATTTTGTGGGGGTTGTTGATGAGATAAATGAGACAAGAGGCAAGGTTAGAGTATTGCTGACACTGTTCGGTCGTGAAACGTCTGTGGAACTTGATTTCTTGCAGGTCCAGAGGTTATAAGGATGGCTAAGAAAGTTAAAGCAGTCATAAAATTGCAAATCGAGGCTGGTAAAGCTACACCCGCTCCACCGGTAGGACCAGCTCTCGGTCAGCATGGTGTCAATATTATGGCTTTTTGTAAGGACTACAATGAGAGAACTAAATCGCAGGCTGGCTCTATCGTCCCGGTGGAAATAACTGTATATGAAGACAGGTCGTTCAGTTTTGTCACTAAAACCCCTCCGGCTTCAGACTTACTGAAGAAGTCTTTAGGTATCGAAAAAGGGAGTGGTACTCCGGGTAGGCAGAGTGCAGGTACTTTGTCGCGGTCTAAGCTTTATGAAATTGCTAAACTCAAGATGAAAGATTTGAATGCACGGGATGTTGAGGCCGCAGCAAAAATTATTGAGGGTACAGCACGTAGTATGGGTATCAAGGTGGAATAAAATATGACGACTAGAGGTAAAAAATATCAGAGCGCTGTCAAAGTTTTGGATCGAGCGATTGCTTATCCACCAAATGAGGCCATTGCATTAGCCAAGAAGGCTGCATTTGCCAAGTTTGATGAGACTGTTGAGTTACATTTAAGGATGGGGCTTGACCCGAGAAGCGCTGAGCAGCAGGTGCGCGGCATAGCTATTTTGCCACATGGACTGGGCAAGAGAATTAAGGTTTTGGTCTTTGCCCAGGGCGAGGCTGCTCGAAGTGCTGAGGGGGCTGGTGCTGATTATGTGGGTGGTGATGAGCTTATTAAGAAGATAGAGGACGGCTGGCTTGACTTCGATGTTGGTATTGCAACACCCGACATGATGGGTAAAGTGGGTAAGTTGGGCAGAATATTAGGGCGCAGGGGACTGATGCCTAATCCCAAGTCAGGGACTGTGGTGTCTCCAGAGGACTTACCACGGGCTATCGCTGATGCTCGCAAAGGTAGGGTGGAGTTCCGTTTGGATAGGACGGGGATTATCCATGTACCGATTGGTAAAATCAGCTTTGCTGATAACCAACTCCTGGACAATCTAAACGCGGTGGTGGAATCTGTAGTGAGAGCCAGACCCAGTGGAGCAAAGGGACAGTACATCCGCAGTGCTTTTCTATCTAGCACCATGGGACCAGGGATCAGACTTGACTTGAAGACGCTTTTGTCCTAAGCTTAAGAGGTTGGATTTTGGTTAACCGAGAATAGCATAAATTTTGGTCTGTGCCCATAACAGCAGGTGCCTTAGGGCTTAAATCGTAGGCCTGCCTAGGCTGACCAGGAGGGAAGTTTTCCGTAGAAGTCCTTGTTGCCTAGGCACAAGGACTTTTTAGTTATAGGGGGTATGCATATGCCAAAAGAGAAAGGAAAAAAGAAAAAGGTTATAGAGGAATTAGCTGAAAGGCTATCTCGTTGTTCTATAGCTATAGCTGTAGATTACCGAGGGGTGACGGCAAGGGAAGTAATGCAGCTTCGTCGTCTACTTGCAGACGAAGGCATTGAATATCGTGTGGTGAAAAATACCTTAGCCAGGTTTGCCGCAGAGAAAGCCGGTGTACAGCAATTGGGCGTATTGTTGAACGGTCCTGTGGCTATAGCATTCTGTTTTGATGATGTGGTCAAACCAGCGCGTGTCTTACGGGAATATATTCAATCATCCGGGTCGGTGCTGCAGATCAAAGGCGGAGTGCTAGGCGACAAGCTATTGAATGCTGAAGGAGTATCAAGTTTGGCGACATTACCGTCGCGAGAAGTTTTACTTGCCAGGTTGATCGGTCAATTGCAAGCACCGTTGCAAATTTTACATAATATGTTGGCTGCGCCGTTACAGTCGTTTATCAGCGTGTTGAACCTCAGGGCCCAGCAGATTAGGGGAATTTAAGATTATCGGATGTGAGGGTTAAAGGCTGAAGCTTGAGTGAAAAAAATAGTCCCAGAAAATAATCCGGGCTGAAGTGATTATTCAAGGAAAAGGAGTGATAACCATGACAAAAGAGGAAATTATAGCAGCGGTAAAAAAGATGACGGTTTTGGAGTTAGCCGAGTTGGTTAAAGCTCTGGAGGAGGAGTTTGGCATCACTGCGTCACCGGTAGCAGTAGCTGCAGCTCCGGCGGCTCCAGGTGCACCGACGGCAGCCGCACCGGCTGAGGAAGAGAAGACCGAATTTACGGTCATTTTAAAAGAAGTTGGTGAGAATAAGATCAATGTGATCAAAGCAGTGCGAGAGGTTACCACTTTGGGGCTGAAGGAGGCTAAAGAGCTTGTGGAAAGCGCCCCGAAGCCTGTCAAGGAGGGTGTAGGTAAAGAAGAGGCAGCTACAATAAAGAAAAAGCTGGAAGAGGCTGGAGCTACAGTAGAGGTTAGGTAAAGCTGTCAGCTCTTTCTTGGTGGCAAGCACGCGAGGGTAAGGTATAATTAGCTTCGAAATAGCCGGTGAGGTGGTTGGTTTGACGGAACCCTTTGTTTCCACTTGTTGTCCTGTGTTGCTTGCCACCTAATTTTTAGTCACTTTTTAATGGTGGAGGTTTTGTGTGGTGGCTTGTGTTGCAATGATGGCGCTGAAAATGTAAGGAGGTGTGGGTATGTCTCAGGGAGAGTCCTATGAAGTGGTTGCCAAGGTTGTCTCACAAGAGGGACATTGTGCTGCTGGTCATAAGGTCGGGGACGAATTCGTGATCGGCGACAGAACTCCACCCGATATGTGCTGCTGGGCGTTCTATGTTTTATTTCCGTTTGTTTCGGTTCTACAGTTGGGGGGTGGTTTCCCGTGGGAACCAAGTCAGCATAAGACTACTATCGCCTGCCCCGATCCGGCAAATCCAGTAGTCTTCGAACTGAGGCGGGTGAAGAAGTAGGCATTTATTTTTAAGGAGGTGGAAAGTGATAAAGGCGGATGAACTGACTTTTCTTGATGCCACTGCTCAGGCAGAACTGGTCAAACGCAAGGAAGTTACGCCGCTAGAGCTTGTAGATGCGGCTATTGAAAGAATTGAGCGGTTGAACCCGTTACTTAATGCTGTGGTCACACCCATGTATGAACAGGCGCGTGCTGTAGCCACTGGCAAGTTGGCCAAGGGACCATTCACCGGGGTACCTTTTCTACTTAAAGACCTTCTGGCATCGTATAAGGGGGTCCGCATGACCCTAGGCAGTGCTTTTCTAGCCGACTTCATACCTTCCAACGATAGTGAGCTGGTGATGCGGCTGAAGCGTGCTGGGTTGATCATCTTGGGTAAGACTAACACGCCAGAGTTCGGACTTTTGCCGACTACAGAGCCACGGCTATTTGGTCCGTGCCGTAATCCTTGGGATTTAACAAGAACGGTAGGTGGTTCTAGCGGCGGGTCAGCAGCTGCTGTAGCTGCTGGAATGGTACCCATGGCTCATGGCAATGATGGCGGTGGCTCGATTCGTATCCCAGCATCCTGTTGTGGACTTTTTGGATTGAAACCGACACGTGGCAGGAATTCCCTGGGTCCTGATTTTGGTGACATTATGGGTGGGCTGGTGGTGGAACATGCTTTGACGCGCACTGTTCGTGACAGTGCGACCCTTCTTGATGCTACTTGCGGACCAAGCCCAGGCGATCCTTATTGGGCACCACCAAGGCGTCGCCCTTTCAAGAGCGAAGTAGGTGTGCCACCAGGACGTCTTCGTATTGCTTTTACTGTTAAGGCTCCTACAGGTGCTACAGTACACTCTGATTGTGTTGCTGCGGTCTTGGACGCAGCAAGGCTATGTGCTGAGCTTGGTCACGAGATGATTGAGTTTTCGCCAGTGGTGGATAGTGAATTGGTGAATCGTGCCTTCATGACCGTTTGGGCAGCTGGATGTGCCTCAACGATTGAAGGTGCTGCTCTGGCTATGGGCAAGAGACCGGTATCAGAGCAGTTTGAACCAGCAACCTGGGCTATTTATGAGATGGGTCGTCGGCGGACTGCATCAGAATACTTAATTGCAGTGACTCTGCTGCAAAGATTTTCGAGAGAAGTAGCTAAGTTCTTCCGTGATTACCATGTCTGGCTCACGCCGACTTTAGCTGAGCCACCGTTGTCTCTTGGCTCGTTTGACTGCCCTCCGGACGACCCATTCTATGCTCAACGTCGGGCTGCCGAATTTGTTCCTTTTACACCTATATGTAACATCACCGGGCAGCCGGCTATGTCAATGCCGCTATTCTGGAATGCTGATGGTCTTCCTGTCGGTGTCCATTTTGTGGGTCGCTTTGGTGATGAAGCAACGCTTTTCCGTCTAGCGGCACAGCTTGAACAGGCAAGACCTTGGGCAGACCGCAAACCCAGGCTGGGGTTGTAGTGGGTTTCCAGAGTGGTCAATTTTTATTTTTGAAGCCCTGATGGGCTTGTCTGTGCCCGAGGTCTAAAGTCTGGGGTCTGGAAATGAACTCTTTTTCCGGAGGCGACTTATGAGTCTAAAGCTGCTGCTCCTGTATTTCTTGATTGGTGGAACAATTGTCGCTGTGGTGACTTATTTCGGTAGCTCTGGCAAAGGGTTACTCGCCGCTTTCGTGGCTTTCTTCCCCAGTGTTACAGTAGTAACACTGGTCAGTATATACTTGACTGGGGGTGCCAATGCGACCGTATCGTATTTCCGTGGTATGCTATTCTTACTTCCGGCATGGGCGTTGTACGCTTTTGCTATGATATTTATGTTACAGCGGTGGGGACTTGTGCCATCGGTAGTTACCGGCGTTTCCCTTTATATGGTCGCAGCCTTAATAACTATGAAGCTAGTCCAGTAAGGCATTTCATAAAAGGAGGCAAAAATGGAGTGGAAAAGCTATGCCGAGGAGATCAAAGCTGTCATTGGGCTCGCTGGAAGTCCTGTAGCCGTCACTTATTCGATGAAGCCCCCTGGCGAAGCAATTTCTGGGAGACATCGTGTGTGCGAGGCTTTCCTTAAGGCACGGGATGGAGAGGTCATCGACCTTACGGCAGAAAGTTCCTCTTGCCGGGGAGGGTCATGGCACTTGGGATTGACCGAGAGACCAAAAGGTGAAGGTGATAAAGCGCTTAAGGAATTCTTGGTGAAGGGCGAGAAGCTGTTCTGTTCCATAGCCGTGTTCCATCGGGTTCAATATTTATCCACGGCACCACCTTTGGGTCTTGCCGAGCATGTTGTCCTATCTCCTTTGGAAAAAGCTGAGTTCGAGCCCGATGTAGTGCTGTTTATCTGTAATGCTTTGCAGGCATGCCGTTTAGTCACGCTCGACATGTATTCTACAGGTGTACCTCCTAAACTGGAAATGTCTGGTTCAACCTGTCATCAAGCTGTAGCTTATCCGCTTGTGAGTGGCGAACTTAATGTGAGCCTTATGGACTATACCAGTCGACGATTACAGGGGTATAATCCCGGGGACTTACTAGTTTCAATACCTTATCATCGTCTTCATGGTGTGATGCGGAGCCTTGATAAATGTACCGCAGGACGGGCTGAATTTGAAGTACCGGATTCCTTTAGGCGATCCAGCGACTGAGGTTAGCTATCAGGGCTAGCAGCAGTCATCTTTTGTTTAGTCCTGCGCTACATTAAAGGTTGCTCTTTTGAGTTGATTTAAGTGGGGACCCGCTGACGGTATTGAAATGCCTCTGCAAGGTGGTGGGGCTTGATAGTATCTGTACAATCTAGGTCGGCGATTGTTCTGGCGAGCTTGAGTATGCGGTGAAAAGAGCGAGCGGTGAAATGGAATTGCTTCATAGCTGCTCTTAACAAACCTTGGGCTTCAGTTTCCAGACGACAGAATTCCTTGACCTCTACTGGTGTCATCTCGGCATTGCAGGTCAGTTTTGTACCTCGGAATCTGTGTTGCTGGGTCTTTCTGGCGGCTTCCACTCTGCTGCGGACATCGCTCGAGGTCTCACAGAGTGACTCATCGGTGAGCTTTTCATATTCCAAGCGAGGCACTTCAATAAAGATATCTATACGGTCTAGAAGAGGACCGCTAATCCGCTTTTGATAGCGGGAGATTTCCCCCGAGGAGCACTTACATTCCTTGATGGGGTCGCCGTAATAGCCGCAAGGGCAGGGATTCATTGCAGCTACGAGCATGAAATTTGCCGGGAAAGTTACGCTTCCTTGTGCTCGACTGATGGTGACAACCTTGTCCTCAAGCGGCTGGCGCAAGGACTCTAAGGCGATGTGGCTGAATTCAGGGAATTCGTCGAGGAAAAGCACACCACGGTGACTCAGACTTATTTCGCCCGGGCGGGGCCAGTGTCCCCCACCAACGAGACCAGCGTGTGAGATAGTGTAGTGTGGTGAGCGGAAGGGGCGGCGGGTTATAAGAGGAGTATCAGGAGAAAGAAGCCCGCTGACACTGTATATTTTGGTCACCTCTAAGGCTTCGTCGAAAGTCATCCCTGGCATTATCGAGGGCAGCGAGCGAGCTAGCATAGTTTTCCCGCTACCTGGAGGTCCGGACATCAACACATTGTGCCCGCCAGCGGCGGCTATCTCCAGAGCACGCTTGGCATGTTCCTGTCCTTTTATGTGACAGAGATCCACTGAAGCATAGCTTATATCTGTTTCTTGCCACGATGTGTCCGATTGATATTCGGAGATTATTGCCTCACCTCGGAAGTGACTGACCAGTTGAGCCAGTGAAATAATGGGAAAGATACTTATACCTTTTATTAAAGCGGCTTCTCTTGCGTCGTCGGCAGGTACAAAGACCTGAGGCAGTCCTTTCTCGCGAGCCAGCGATACCATCGGCAGGATGCCCTGAGTGTGTCGTAAAGCACCGTCTAGAGAGAGTTCTCCGAGGAACATAGTCTGTGAAACATCAGCATTGATTTGTCCCGAACTGAGCAGTATGCCGATCGCGATCGGCAGGTCATATGCTGGTCCAGCTTTCTTGAGGTCAGCCGGGGCTAAGTTTACCGTAATCCTTCGAGCAGGAAAGCTACAGCCCGAATTGCGGATGGCAGCACGGACCCGTTCTCTTGCCTCTTGTACAGCGGTGTCTGGTAGCCCAACTATAACTGTTGTGGGCAGTCCGCTGGCTATGTCGACTTCGACTTCTACTATCTGGGCATCCAGACCCACTATGGCGGCAGTTTTTACTCTAGCTAGCAACTTTGCAAAGTTTCCTTCTATATTTGAGATAACGTTTTAGATTTAGTGTGGCTTGTGTATTCCGGGGCGCACAGGCGAAGTCTTTTCTTAGTCCTGGTGTCTGTCTATCGCTTATATACGCGGTCAAGTGCCTCCTTCAACCCGGGAACAGTGTGGTATTTTCTTAGCTCGCCAGGTTTAATCCATCTGAGTTCAGTATGTTCCCAATCGATTTTGATTTTATCAGGGTTCTTGACGTGGAAGAGGAACGGGTGCACAACCCATTTTCTGTTCAGGTTTTGATCGATGACCTCGATGGGCTCTCCTTTGCGGACAAGTTTCAGATCGTTCTTGTAAAGTTCTGTTTCTTCACTTATTTCGGTATATGCTTGGTCTATATCATTTGTTTCTATATAGCCGCTGACGCCAGCCCAACTCCGACGGTATGTGCTCACCTTGGCACTTCGCCTGAGGAGCAGGATTTTGCCTTTATGTTCTAAAAAACAGGTGACCACGTGTTTTTCTTCGAGGGGAGTCTCTGATGTTCCCTTGAGGCAGGCTTGTAAGTATTCTTTTAATAGCTCCAATGCTGCTTCAGCAGCTTTTTGCTTGTTCTCCTCGCGGTCGCCCGGGAAGTGATATTCTCTGATCCATGTGGCGTCTTTAGCTGAAAGCCCGATATAGAAAAGCCCTACGGGTTTTTCTGGAGTGGCGCCAGCGGGTCCAGCGATTCCTGTATCTGACACACAAATATCTACCTTGAGGAGTTTTCTGCCACCTTCTGCCATTTCCCGGGCGGACTCGCGACTTACAGCACCATGCTTTCTCAGTGTCTCTTTTTTCACCCCCACAATTCTAGCTTTTATCTCATTACTGTAAGCGACAATGGAACCTTTGTAATAATCGGAACTACCGGCAACATTAGTTATTTTATCCCCGATCCTTCCCCCTGTGGCAGATTCCACTGTGCCTATGGTCAGAAGGTTGCCGGTCTTGTCGTAATACTCTCTAATGAGTTTAGCGATATCGTTTTGCAGGTCTTTCATAGTTGGTACTTTAGGCGAAATTTTAGCAAAATACAGTTAAAAGGGCTAGCTATAACTTGGTATAATTATGACGGTGTCGAATTTGGATGATTCCATAATTTTCCTGGGTACTGCCGGTGCTCGGTTTGTCGTCACCAAGCAATTGCTGGCTTCAGGGGGTGTGTGGCTCAACTTTGGTGGTGTGGAAATGCTTTTAGACCCTGGTCCCGGGTGCCTTGTGTATAGTGCTAAGAAGAGACTGGATGCTGCTCATCTCCGGGCGATTGTTCTGTCACATAAACATATCGACCATTCCGGCGACATCAATATCATGATCGAGGCGATGACCGAGGGTGGTTTTAAACGCAAGGGAGTATTGTTTGCACCTGCCGATGCTTTTAGTGAAGGTGCTGTAATCTTTCCCTACACACTTGATTGTCCTGAAAGAGTGGAGGTCTTAAAGGAGGGCGGATACTATACAGTCGGGGATGTTTCTTTTCGCGTTCCTGTCAGGCATATACATCCCGTCGAGACTTATGGATTTGTTTTTCGTACTCCTAGACATACTATTGCGTGGATTACTGATACTAAATATTTCGAGGGGTTACCTGATTACTACCGTGGCGAACTACTGGTGATGAATGTGGTAATGCTTGAGCCTAGGGAGGGAGTAGACCATCTGGCTATTCCTGACGCTAGAAAGATAATCGAGGAAGTAAAGCCAAAAGTTGCAATACTGACCCACTTCGGAATGTCTATATGGCGGTCAAAGCCTTGGGAAATCGCGCAGAAATTGACCGAGGACACAGGTATCAAGGTTGTTGCGGCACGCGATGGCATGAAATTTGACCTGTCACAGTTGTGAGTTGTGCAAATCGAGGGCTTATTTGACCGGGGTGAATAATAAAGTGGCGTGAAAGAAGATGAAAAGCAGCGTCATACACGCGGGACCAGATAGGCTCTAGCAGGAGGTGGGGATGCCTGTGTATTTTATCGGTACTAGCGGGTGGCATTACGAGCATTGGCGGGGTCTTTTTTATCCAGAAGGGCTTGCCAAGAGGAAGTGGTTGGACTTCTATGCGCAGCATTTCAAGACAGTGGAACTCAACAATAGTTTCTATCGATTACCATCTGAGCAGGCTTTTGTGGGCTGGCGTGAATCTGCACCTGGTGATTTTTTGTTCGCTGTGAAGGTCAGCCGTTTTATCACGCACATAAAAAGATTGAGAAACGCTGAAGAGCCGTTGCATACTTTTCTTTCCCGCACCGCTTTTTTGCAGCACAAGCTGGGACCGCTCCTGTACCAGTTGCCTCCTGGGATGAAGCGCAACGAACATGTCCTGGAAGCCTTTTTGGGAACCCTGCCTCAGGGTTACCAGCATACATTTGAGTTCCGCGATGAGTCCTGGATTGACAGCAAAATCTTTGGCATTTTGGGACGATATAATGTTGGGCTATGTGTCTTTGATATGCCCGGTTTCACCTGCCCGGCGATAGCTACAGCCGACTTTGCCTATTTTCGTTTCCATGGCAGCAGGGGGTTGTACTGGAGTTGCTATAGCGATGAGGAGCTCTATGCCTGGGCAGCTAAGATCAGGGAAACAGGCAAAGACCTGAAGGCGGTGTATATTTATTTTAACAATGATGCAGAAGCTTACGCGGTACGTAATGCCATGACTCTAGCTCGGTTTTTGGGCTTATAATTCAGGTTTGTTGTTTGGATGGCTGAGCCATATGTCGTGTGCGGTTGTTGATTTAAAAACAGCAAAAGTGGTAAACTTTTCCCGTCCAGCCTGAAGACAGGTACTGGTGTGCGATTAAAGAAGAGATTGGATACTTGAGGAGTGAAGGCTGAGCCATGCGGGTAAAGTTGAGAACGGACCAGCTTAATCTTTTAGCTAAACGGTTGCGTTTTGAAGTGGTGCTGCAGCAACCTCGTGATGTGCGGGGTATGCTGGAAGTGTTGGGGAAAGAGATGCCGTGGGACGATTCCGGGCTGAACAAGTTCGACAACTCGCCCCGGAAACCAGGTAGGTTAACCTTCTCAGTAGAAGCAACTCGGGATGGTTATATCTGCGATATACATCCGGCTCTAGCGCAATATATCCACACTGTTCTTTCCGTAGAGGAGTCCGGAGAAGAGCCTAGTAAATAGTGTCTCTTCGTCAGGGGCAGTTTTCTGTAGTTTCCGTCTTTGTTCTAACTAGCTGTGGTTGCTATAATGTGCATATACTGATGGGCCGTTAGCTCAGTCGGTAGAGCACCTGACTTTTAATCAGGGTGTCGCAGGTTCGATTCCTGCACGGCCTACCATATTCTACCTTTTTGTTCTCGATATTTTAATGCGTTTTCCTGCAGGGCTTTGGTTGTTCCATCGCTGTTCAATCTGTTAGCATCGCTACGGTCAATTTGTCTCAGTTAAAACTAACGGGTTGCGTTGTGCTTTTGAGGGCAGGACATCTTTTACACTTAAGATGCTCGTATGATACAATGCATAGTGTTCGAGCTATGGCACAGTTACAGGGGGCGATTGTGTTTGGCTGTGGCTGAAAGTACGGTTTGAATCTAGGCAAAAAGTACGATGTAAGCAATGTGTTAATGCAGGGATACTTTATAAGGAAGGGTTTTTGCGGTTATTAGATTGAGTGCTAATATGACATAATCTTGCAGAAGTTTGAGTCATACTTAATCAAAGGGGGTGACTGTGCAGCAAACAGGTACTGCTACGGCAACAAAAACAGGGGAGGGTATCAACCGAGAGGTTCTGCAGCGGATACTTAAGGTGGTGGATGAAAATGCTGGGAAGGCGGGGGCTATAATACGGGTATTGCAGCAGGTGCAGGAGATTGTAGGTTATTTGCCACCTGAAGTGTTACGAGTGGTCTCGGCTGAGATGAAAGTCGCCTTGAGTGAGGTCTATGGCATAGTCAGTTTTTACCATTTTTTCTCTCTTGTACCAAAGGGTAAACATGTTATTCAGGTCTGTACGGGGACGAGTTGCTATGTTAAGGGGTCCGAGAGGATTTTGAAGGCATTAAAGAAGGACTACGGTCTGGAGCCCAAGGGTATCACCCCTGATGGTAAGTTTTCGTTGGAAACGGTCAGATGTCTCGGTTGCTGTGGTTTGTCGCCGGTGATAGCTATTGGGCATGACGTGCATAGAAAAGTGAAGCCAAGCAAATTAAAAGAAATTCTGGATTCCTATAGTTAGGTGATTAGGGGGACAAGATGATTGTAAAGCCACTTGTGTCAGTAAAGGAGCTTTCAAGCTGGAAGGAACAGGCTCAGGCTAAGGTTGCAGAGCGGGAAAAGAAGATACAGGTTAGAGTGCATCTAGGTACATGTGGTATATCTTCAGGGGCAAACCGGATACTGGCGGCTCTTGAGCGCGAGGTAGCCTCTCGGAAGTTGTCTGATGTAGTTGTATTAAAGGCAAGCTGCATTGGATTATGCGGGCGTGAACCTGTAATTACTGTTATTGAGCCTGGAAATAAGAGGAGATTTATCTATGCTGACCTCTCTGAGGACAAAGTGCAGCGCATTGTTGACCAGCATCTTATCAAAGGGACACCGGTAGCAGAATGGGTGATGGACACTGAGTCTCCCCTTTTTGGATTTCAAGAGATAAGGATAATGCATAATCAGGATATTGACCCGATGGATATCGAGGAATATATTGCCAGGGATGGCTACCAGGCGTTGGCTAAGGTATTAACGCAGATGTCCCCTGATGAAGTCCTGGATGAGATTCGGAAGTCTGGTTTAAGGGGGCGTGGGGGTGCTGGATTCCCCGCAGCTACGAAGTGGGGGTTTGTTCGCAATGCGCCGGGGGATGAGAAATTCGTGGTATGTAACGGCGACGAAGGCGATCCTGGGGCGTATATGAACCGTGCCGTTTTGGAGGGTAATCCGCATTCCATAATCGAAGGAATGGCAATAGGTGCTTACGCTATTGGTAATGTACACCAGGGGTATGCCTATATACGAGCTGAATATCCTTTAGCTATTGAAACGTTACGACATGCTATTGAGCAGGCTCGAGAACACGGGTTACTGGGGAAAAATATACTGGGTACAGGATTTGAGTTTGACCTTGATATTTTCCCTGGGGCTGGGGCTTTTGTCTGTGGTGAGGAAACAGCACTCTTAATATCTATTGAAGGTAAGCGTGGCAACCCGCGACAGCGTCCCCCGTTCCCCGCAAACAAAGGACTTTTTGGTAAGCCGACCACTATTAATAATGTAGAGACCTGGTCAAACGTGCCACAGATCATCTGGAAGGGAGCAGACTGGTTTTCAGCTGTGGGTACGGAAAGAAGTAAGGGCACGAAGGTACTTTGTCTGGTAGGAAAAATAAACAACACCGGGTTGGTTGAAGTCCCTCTGGGGACGAGGTTGGGAAGAATCATCTTTGATATTGGTGGTGGCATACCCGAGGGCAAGAGATTTAAGGCGGTGCAGATGGGTGGGCCTTCTGGTGGGGTTATTCCTACCCAGCATATTAACACACCTGTGGACTATGAGTCTATCACCAGTCTCGGCGCGATTATGGGGTCTGGAGGTCTGGTGGTAATGGACGAAGATAGCTGTATGGTTGATGTGGCTAAGTTTTTCCTCCAGTTCACCAGAGATGAGTCGTGCGGTAAGTGCACTCCTTGTCGGGCAGGGATACCTAAGATGCTGGAATTACTGACCAAGATAACGAACGGCGAGGGAACGATGGAAGACTTGAGCACCATTGAAGAACTTGCTGAGATGGTAAGCTCCTGCTCACTTTGCGGACTTGGGCAGACCTCGCCTAATCCCGTGCTGACTACTGTACGACATTTTAGGGAAGAGTACGAAGCCCATATTATGGACAAGAGGTGCCCGGCTGCAGTATGTCAGGCGCTGTTTCCGTCACCTTGTCAGCATACCTGCCCTGTGGGCATTAATATCCCGAAATATATTGCCCATATTGCTGCCGGGGAGTATCTGGAGGCGGTGGAGACTATCAGAGAACGGAACCCGTTCCCGGCAATATGTGGCAGGATATGCCATCATCCTTGCGAATACAAGTGCCGACGAAAAGATATTGATGAACCTATGGCTATTCGAGCGCTCAAGCGATTTGCTGCCGATTGGTATTTTGAGAATTTGGATAAGGTGCCCCCTCCTCAACCCTTCCCCAGGACGAAGCCTCAGAAGGTGGCAGTTGTTGGAGCAGGTCCGACCGGCCTTAGCTGTGCTTATTTTCTGGCACAGATGGGATATGGCGTGACAGTATTTGAGGCGCTGCCTGTGGGTGGTGGCATGCTTGCTGTAGCTATTCCTGAGTTCCGTCTACCGCGTAAGATTATCGAACAGGAGATCGAGTATATTGCGAAGCGCGGAGTGGAGATCAGGTACAGCACGCCGATAAACGAGAATTTCCGTGTGAGGCAACTTCTGCAAAGTGGCTACGATGCTGCCTTTATCGCTGCTGGAGCACAGAAGAGCCAGCGGATGGGGATTCCTGGTGAGATAGAGGGACTGAGCGGACTTTATTATGGTCTAACGTTTCTCCGTGATGTAAAGATTGGCAGGCAGACGAGGATCGAACGAAGAGTAGCTGTTATCGGTGGCGGTAATGTGGCTATAGATTCAGCGCGTGCCGCGTTGAGGCTTGGGGCAGAAGAGGTGAATATTTATTACCGCCGAACTCGTGAGGAGATGCCAGTATCTGAGGTGGAATATGAAGGGGCAGTGGCTGAGGGGGTCAAGATGAACTTCCTAGTCAACCCAGTACGGATTTTGAGTGAGAACTGGAAGGTCACAGGTTTGCGGTGCGTTCGCATGGAGTTGGGAGATATCGATGCAAGCGGTAGGCGTAGACCAGTGCCTATCCCGGGCTCTGATTTCATGGTGGAGGCAGACGCAGTAATTGCTGCTGTGGGGCAAGCGCCAGACCTCTCTTTCTTGCCCCCGGATAGCCGCCTGGAAAGAACAGAGTGGGATCGACTTCGAGTTGACTCAAATACTTTAGCTACTAATGTCCCCGGTATTTTCGCTGGCGGTGACTTTGTCAGGGGTCCTGACATGGTGATATATGCTATCGCTGATGGAAGGAGGGCGGCTATAGCTATAGACAAGTATCTCAAGGGAGATACATCTAGGGTAGAATTGCATGAGCTTAAACCTAAAGTTGAGATTGCCGAAGAATTGTCTATTGATGTGGCTAAAGAAATATGGAAAGAACAACCCCGGCGAGAGGCACCAACGCTTCCTGTAGAGAAAAGGCGGCAGAGCTTTGATGAGATAGAACTGCCTCTTACAGAAGAAGAAGCCAGAAGGGAAGCTAAAAGGTGCCTGAGATGCGACCTTGAGGTAGGAGAATAAGGATGAACGAGATTACTTTAACCATCAACGGGAAACAGGTCAAAGGGAAAGAAGGCGATACTATCCTTGAGGTTTGCAGGGCGAATAATATCGACCTTCCAACGCTGTGTCATTACGATGGGTTGAGCGATGTGGCTGCTTGCAGGCTCTGTCTGGTGGAGATAGAGGGAGAAAGACGGGTGATGCCAGCCTGTACTTATCCCGCACGGGATGGTTTGGTAGTGCAGACACACACCGAAAAGTTAGAAAAATATCGCCGTCTCATTCTGGAGTTGATGTTTACGGAAAAGAACCATCTCTGTGCACAATGTGTAGCTAGCGGAGAATGTGAATTACAGGCACTCGCTTATCGCTATCAGATGGACAACTTGCGGTACCCCCTTTCCTGGCCATCATTACCCGTGGACTCGGTGAACAAATATCTGGTGGTTGACCATAACCGATGTGTTCTTTGTGGACGCTGCATAAGGGCGTGTGACGAATTTGCTGGTATCCATACTCTGGACTTTGGTTACCGTGGCTGGCGGGATAGAGTGGTGGCTGACTTGGGTCAACCACTTGGAGAGTCCTCATGCATTTCTTGTGGGGCTTGTTTCCAGGTTTGTCCCACCGGTGCTATTTTCTCCAAGTCCAGCGCTTACAAAGGCAAGAGTTCAGAATGTGAGCAGGTCACCAGCGTTTGTCCTATCTGTGGTGTTGGCTGTGAAATCAAAGCATTTGTTAAAGATAACAGATTAGTGAAGATAGACAGCCCTGATCTTTCTAAGCCGCGCGGTCTGCTATGCAATAAAGGGCGTTTTTCTCCTTTGCAACCGTTCGCCAAACGTGTTTTGACACCATTGAAGCGAAGTGATGGTAAGCTTGAGCCTTGTTCTTTAAACGAGGCTATTGAAATTGTGGGTGCTAGATTGAGGGAGATAAAAACTCGTTATGGTAGTAACAGTATAGCAGGGCTGATTTCCGGTCAACTGAGCAACGAATCAGCCAAGGCTTTTAAGGACTTTATAACTGGTTCTCTAGGCAGTAAGCAGCTGGATAGCCTGGACGGTGACTGTCTCAGACTTGTAATGCAGGTATTGCAAGATGCTAAAAAGAACTTGAAAGATATCGAAGTCTCCTCATTGGAGGAGTTGTTAGAGGCTGATTGTCTGTTTGTAGCTGGTGCCGCCCCCCTGGAGACCCACCCTGTAGTTGGCTCTTACGTTGTTCGTGCGGTTAAGCGAAATGGAGCAAACCTTATCGTTTTAGACGCGACGGGAAACAGCTTCCCTTATCAAGCGACACTGTGGCTGCATCCGGAGCAGGGGAAAGAAGCTTTAGTTATGAAGGCTTTAGCTAAATTGATTATTGATGAAGGCTTGGTTAGTGCTTCCAACAAGAACAAAAAGCGTGTTGCTGCTCTTGCGGATGTCAAGACGGCAGATGTCTGTAAACAGACAGGAATTGAGTATGCACAACTCAGCAATGCTGCTTCTATGCTGGCTAAGGCAAGGCGTTGTATTGTCGTCTATGGGCAGGGCGTTTTGCAGTACCGGAACCCGGAGTTATTAGGGTTGTTTTTTGACTTAGCAGATATACTTGAGAGTGATAATCGGGTAACCAAAACCCTGTGGTTGAAACCAAAAGGAAACAGTGGCGGACAGTGGGACCTCGGGGTGGTCAACACTGGGGAATTCAGTGTGGCAAAACTGTCTAAAAATAAGTCTATCAAGGCTTTGTACTTACTATTAGGGGATGATTGGACTGAGGCACCTGAATTAGCAAGCCGTCCCACTGGCGTGGAATTCCTTGTACTCCAGACAAGCTTTGTATCCCCTATTGTTTCTGAAGCAGATGTGGTGTTGCCCTCACCTCTCTGGACGGAGGTCAGTGCAACTTACACGACTCTTGATGGCTTGAACAAGCGGGTCGCGCGTCTTGTGAGACCACCGGAAGGAATTCGTGCTGACTGGGAACTCATTAACGAGGTCGACAGGCGGCTCAGTAAGTAAGCACTAAATAGAGGGAGTTGTTTCTATGGCGAAAGTGAAGGTAGCTACTGTTTGGCTGGAAGCTTGTTCCGGATGTCATATGTCATTTCTAGATATAGATGAGGCGATAGTGGAATTAGTTAATGCAGTTGAGTTTACTAGAAGCCCGATCACCGATATCAAGGAGTTCTCGCCAGTGGACGTAGGCATAGTGGAAGGTTCGGTGGGCAATGCTGAGGAAGAAGAGGTTTTGAAGGAATTGAGGGCTAACTGTAAGATTTTGATGGCGTGGGGTGATTGCGCTTGTTTTGGTGGAGTCTGTGGAATGCGCAGTACATTTGACAAAGATGAGGTGCTAAGGCGTGCCTATATTGAGACTGAGAGCACCTGCGATGGGAAAATACCTCGTCCACCCGGTGTACCAGCGTTGCTGGAGCAGGTGAAGCCGGCGAACCACGTGGTAAAGGTGGACTGCTATGTGCCAGGTTGTCCTCCGGATGCTAAGACAATCCTCTATGCTTTGAAGGAACTGCTGGAGGGCAGGTTACCTGTATTGCCCAGTGATATGATGCGTTTTGATTAAAAGGGGTGCAGAATGGCGACTGAAGTTAAGAAGACCAAGGAAGTCCCTGAAACTCGTAAGACCATCGAGATAAACCCGGTCACCAGGCTTGAGGGTCACGGTAAGGTGACCATTCAACTCGACGGCGCAGGCAATGTTATTGATGCTCGATTTCATGTGACTCAATTCCGTGGCTTTGAGAAGTTCTGTGAGGGCAGAGTATTCTGGGAGATGCCTGTGATCACCCCGCGAATTTGTGGTATCTGCCCGGTGAGCCATCATTTAGCCTCTGCCAAAGCTTGCGATGCAATTCTTGGCGTTGAACTCACCCGACCGGCAAAATTACTTCGAGAGCTAATGCATATGGGGCAATTTATCCAGTCGCACGCTCTCCATTTCTTCCATCTGGCTAGTCCAGACTTGCTTTTGGGACTGGACTATGAACCAGCAAAACGGAATGTGGTGGGGTTGATTGAGACGAACCCCGAGCTTGCTATCAAAGGCGTGAGGCTTCGTGGTTTCGGGCAGGCAATCATTCAAGCTATTGGCGGGAAAAAGGTCCATCCTAACGGTGCAGTGCCCGGGGGTATGAACGCAGCGTTATCGCCATCTGACCGCGACCGTTTTCTCAGACAGATTGATCAGGCGATAGCTGATGCCGAGGCTGCTATTGGGATAATAAAGCAATTCTATGAGCGTAACAACGATTTTGTCTGTACGTGTGCAAGCTTTCCTACAGGATATCTGGGATTGGTGGACAAAGACAATAATCTCGAACTTTATGACGGCAAATTGAGGCTAATTGATGCTGAAGGTAAGGTTCTCGAAGACCAGTTCGATCCTGCTAACTACCTGGATATCATCGGTGAGTATGTGGAAGACTGGTCATATCTCAAGTTCCCCTTTTATAAAAAGCAAGGTTATCCGAAAGGGGTTTACAGGGCTGGTCCTCTGGCTCGTTTGAATGTCTGTGAGGCGATATCAACCTATCGGGCTCAGTCAGAGCTCAAAAATTTTAAAAGCCTGGGTAAGAATGGCATAGTGGAAGGTTCACTCTATTACCATTATGCACGTCTCATCGAATTACTTTATTCTTTGGAAAGAGCCCAGCAATTGCTGGAAGATAAAGATATTTGTTCCACAGATTTGATTGTGGGGTCGGCGGAATATAATGAACAGGGCATCGGGGTTATTGAAGCTCCCAGAGGGACTCTGTTCCATCATTACTGGGTGGATAATACTGGTAAAATTTTGAAGGTTAACCTTATTGTGGCTACAGGCAATAATAACTGGGCGATGAACCGTGCGGTGTATGAGGTGGCAAAAGAGTTCATCAAAAATGGCAAGGTCACCGAGGGTATCCTCAACCGGGTGGAAGTGGCTATTCGTTGCTATGACCCCTGTCTTTCTTGCTCTACACATGTTATGGGGCAAATGCCGTTCAGAGTACAGCTTGTTTCTTTGGATGGCAAAGTTTTAGGTGAACTAGCGAGATAGAGCAGGTGCTATAAACCCCCTCGGCTTCCAGACTCGTTCAGGTCTGAACAAGTTACAGGTTTTGTTACTGGCACTCTTACCTTAAGCCATTTTTGTACTGTATATTGAAAAATGGGTGGATAATTTTGTATTATATTTTGGTTTTGCCGATTTATTGGTGCAACTGATAAAAACCCAGAGGAGGTAGATTATGTGGCGCACAGTAACAACTGGTGGAGCTCATGTAGAGGAGGCAATTAAGCAGCTACTGCCACCGTGTCAGATTAGATGTCCCATCAATGAAGATATCCAGCGGACCAACGTGCTTATCTCTCTTTTGCCCAGGGATATCGAGTCAGCCAAAAACGGCATAATTCAAATAGGTGATTACCTTTACGAAAAAAACCCCTTCTTTAATATTTGCGGTTATATCTGCGGTCTCTGTGAGCTCGAGTGTAACTATAAGACTAAAGGAGGAGCGATAAGGCGCAGGCTGCTAAAGAGATTTCTTTCGGACTATTACACGGACTATTTAAACCAAAAGGAAGAGCTAAACATAGTTAAGGACAAAGAAAATGTAGCTATTGTGGGTGGTGGACCAGGTGGTCTGATGTGTGCTTACTATCTAGCGAAGAAAGGGTACAAGCCGACGATTTTCGAGTCTTCCAGCAGGCTAGGCGGAGCGTTATGGCTCATACCTGATTACCGTTTGCCCGATGATGTGCTAAGCACTACTATTGATAATTTGGTGCGAATTGCCGGGATAGATGTCAAGTTTAATTCTGAGGTGGGTAAAGGTAAACTTACTTTTGAGAGATTGAGGATGCAGGGGTATAAGGCAATATTTTTGGCGAAAGGAACGCCTTATCCCAGAATATTGACCTTCGATGGTAAACCAGTGGAGGGTCAAGACCTGTCCGGAGTGTTGTACGGGCATACTTTGCTTTATGAGATCAGCCATGGGAATATCGAGCCTGACTATTTTAAGTACCGCAAGGTGATTGTGATTGGTGGTGGGAATGTGGCGTTTGATGTTGCGCGCTCGGTGAGGCGACTTGGGGGTGAGGTAACTGTGGTATGCCTGGAGTGCGAAGATAAAAGTTCTCGCGATGGCATTCCTGCTGATGAAGACGAAATAAGAGGAGCTTGGGAAGAGGGGATTCAAATAGTATACTCTCGTGGCGTGCAGAAAATAATCGGTGAAGCAGGCAGGTTCAAAAAGATTGTATCTCCAAAGTGTACCTGCGTGTTTGATGAGCAGGGATTTAATCCGAAGTTTGACTTATCGGACACGGTAGAGCTGGACGGCGACGTTCTGATAATAACTATAGGGCAAGGACCTGACAGGATTGTCCTAGAGAATGAGATGCTTCTCGACGAGAGGGGCAGGCTAGCTGTTGACCCTCATACCTTACAAAGTCTTAAGTTCCGTGATGTCTTTATCGGTGGCGATGTCCGCCGGATAGGGTTCATGATTGAGGCTATGAAAGAAGGGATGGAAGCCGCTGAATCTATCCACAGGTATCTCAGGGGACTGAATATGACTGAGGGTAGACGAAGAGACTTTGAGAAATTCGATATCCCTCTCAGGTCCCACTATAAGCCGCCAACTGAGGTGGTCTGGATACCGCCTGAGCAGAGGATGCATTTTCAGTTGTTTGAAAGAGGGCTTACCCTTGATGAAGCTATAGAGGAAGCGAAAAGATGCGCTACTTGTGGTCCTTGCGTATCCTGCAAAGCCTGCATATCTATTGGGTTTGAGAAGTCACTTTATTCTGTCCAAGTGGATGAGGATAGATGTAGCGGGTGTGGAATTTGTGTGTACTCCTGTAATTACGGGTCAGCGCATCTTGTGGAAAGGGAAGGCAAAATCATCTCTGCCACTGATATGTTCCGATGCAAGTCTTGTGGCATGTGTGTAGCTGCTTGCCCTTCTGATGCCAGAAAAATGGTCGAGGATCTGACTTACGAGAGAATCGATAAAGTTTATGCGGCATTGCAGTAACTACAAACTAAGATGAAGGAGGAGAAGTGAACAATTTCGAACCTAAATTGGTCTGTTTTTCTTGCAAGTTTAGTTGGGGATATTTGGCTGACGAGGCTCAGTTAGCTGCCCAAATAAAGAACTGGGTGCCCATAATCTGTAGTGGCAAGATAGATGCCGCCCATATTGTAGATGCATTTAAGAACGGGGCTGACGGTGTTCTTATTTTAGGTTGCCCTGAGGGGGACTGTCATTATCAGGACGGTAATTTTGAGGCACGGAAGAGAGTTTATCTATTGAGAAAGTTGCTGAGTTCTTACGGTATCGAGACGGAGCGGGTGCGTATAGTGCTTTCGTCAGACCCTGAAGGTAAAGAGATACTTAATCATGTTAGAGATATGACTGAAACTTTGCGCAGGATGGGACCGGTAAAGAAGATCAAACCGGTGAGTCGAGCATTAGCTGTTGCAAAAGCGAAAAGGTAAGGAAGGAGAACAAGCGATGGCGACTAAACCTAAGGTTGCAATCTGTTGGCTGGGTGCTTGTGGTGGTTGCGATGAGGCTGTGGTTGACCTGAACGAAGCGGTTTTGCAGGTTGCTGAGGCTGTGGATATTATACTGTGGCCAGTGGCTATGGACTTTAAGTATCACCACATTGAGGAGCTGAAGGACAAAGAAATAGCCTTAAGCATCATCAATGGGCATGTGAGAAATTCCGACCACGAAGAGGTAGCAGGGCTCTTAAGACGAAAATCGCAGTTAGTGCTTGCTTTTGGTGCTTGCGCTTGTTTTGGCGGTACGCCGGGAATGGCGAATTTTACTACTAAGGAGGATATATTTAACTGGGTCTATCGTGATGCGCCCACTGTTGTGAACCCAAAAGGTAATGTCCCTCAACCCAAATCCAAGGTAAATGGCAAAGAGTTAACGCTGCCTGAGTTTTACGAGCAGGTATATGCTCTTGATCAAATTATAGATGTAGATTATTATCTCCCGGGTTGCCCTCCACCACCGGATCTGATAGCCAGTGCTGTGAATGCAGTTTTGGCAGGTAAGCTCCCACCGAAGGGTTCCACTCTAGCTCCTCATAAGGCTCTTTGTGATACCTGCGAGCGGAATAAAACGAAACCTCCGCGAATTGCGTTGAAGGATATAAAGCGCATTCACGAGGTGGAAGCTAATCCTGATACCTGCTTTTTGGCGCAGGGGATACTGTGCCTGGGGCCGGCGACCCGCTCGGGATGTGGTGAGGTCTGCATGAAGATAAACTTGCCGTGCAGAGGTTGCTTTGGTCCTGTGGAGGGAGTGAAAGACGCTGGGACGAAGTTTGTCTCTGCGTTAGCTTCTATGCTCGATGCTGATGATGAAAAAGAAGTGAAAAGGCTTGTGGATAAAATAGATGACCTTGCAGGCTATCTCTACCGGTTCTCGGCACCGGTGTCGGCGCTGGTGCGCAAAAGAATATAGGGAGTAAGGAGTTAGTAGAAATGGCAAAGAATATAACTATAAACCCGATTACAAGGCTCGAGGGACACGGTAAAATTGAGATTTTTTTGGACAACAAGGGCAACGTGGAGGATGCCTACTGGCAGGTGGTTGAGCTAAGAGGTTTTGAAAGGTTCTGCATTGGTAGACCGGTGGAAGAGATGCCAAGGATAACGCCTAATATTTGTGGCGTTTGTCCTACACCCCATAATATGGCATCTACAAAGGCAGTGGACGATGTCTACAGTGTGGAGCCGACACCGGCAGCGAAGCTGGTGAGGCAGCTTCACTATAATGCGTTTATGCTCGAAGACCACTATATTCACTTTTTCTTTCTTTCTGCCCCGGACTTTGTTGTCGGTCCGGATGCTGATCCGGCGGTACGAAACATAATCGGTGTTATCGGCAGAGTAGGGTTAGATATCGGCAAAAAGGTAATTGACATAAGGAAACGATGCCGTGATATTATTCGTCTTATCGGCAGTAAGGCTCCTCATCCTGAAGGAGGGCTGCCTGGTGGTGTACCTAGAGGTGTCACTGAGGAGGAAAGAAGATGGATTCGAGATACCGCTAATGATTCGGTCGAGTTTGCGCAATTTGCCCTAAAGTTGTTTAAAGAAGCTGTGCTTGGTGAGAAGAAATATCTTGACCTGATCTTGCACGATGCTTATAAACTAAATGTCTATAACATGGGACTGGTGGATGCTGACAAAAAAGTGAATTTCTACGAAGGTAAACTCAGGGTCACAGACCCTAAAGGAAATGAGTATGCATTGTTCGACCCCAAGGACTATGTTGACTACATCGGCGAGTGGGTTGAGCCCTGGACATATATCAGACTGACTCACCTCAGAAAATTGGGTTGGAATGGATTGATAGAGGGAGATAAGACATCTTTATATCGTGTTGGTCCTCTCGCCCGTCTGAATGCTGCCGATGGTATGGCAACTCCTCTGGCGCAGAAAGCGTATGAGGAGATGTTTGACACATTAGGGGGCAGACCCAGCAATCATACACTGGCTTTCCACTGGGCGCGGTTAATAGAGGCGCTTCAGGCTGCTGAGGACATGCAGCGGATAGCGAATGAACCTCTTTTAACCAGCAAGGATATACGGAATATGAACCTGAGACTCAAGAGGATAGGCATCGGGTGTGTTGAAGCAGCAAGGGGAACTTTAATACACCATTATGAGACCGATGATAGGGGACTGGTCACAAGAGCCAATCTTATAGTAGCTACGCAGCACAACGCAGCCCCTATTTGTCTTTCTGTTAAGAAAGCAGCAATGGGGTTTGTGAAAGGTCCTGAGGTTAAAGAGGGACTGCTGAACATGGTGGAAATGGCTTTCAGACCTTACGACCCGTGTCTGGCATGTGCCACACATACACTTCCTGGGAAAATGCCCCTCGAAGTGAACCTTAGAGACCGAAGCGGTAAGATAGTAAGGACGCTCTGCAGGTAGTAGAAGGTCTATATCTACGGGCGCTTTAGTGGAAGTTGTAGTGGTGCTTTCATAAGACCGCGCATCTATTGTTATCTCGGTATTGTACTTTCTTGCTTGTTTCAGGAGTTGTTTGGGCGGTGTGCAAGGCGATAACAAACGAACTAGCTCGAAGCCCCGGTTTTGGGGGTGGTAGAGAATATAACTTACTTGATTATTCCCGGAACAGATAGGAGAATAGAAGTGTCTGGCAAGGCTCATTGGGAAGAGGTGGCGAAATAGGTGCAGCAGTGCTGCTGACGCAGTTGTCGCTCGTTCAAGACATTGCAATGTTGTGTCATAAAGGTGAGATGGGATATTATAGTTCGAGTTCAGTCGGTATTTTTGGCGCTAACTTTATACAAAGGCTCGGCTTGGATAGAGATTAAAGACAGATGGAGTGATAACGTGGATAACCAATTTGATGAGCTTGAAAGGCAAGTAACGGCTAGGATGAAGGAGATGTATGGCGAGAGAGTCGTTGACCATGCAATGAATCCTCGGAATCTAGGTGATCTCAGCGATGCTGATGGTTTTGCAGTTGTTCGTAGCCAGTGTGGTGAAGTAATGAAGATGTGGATTAAGGTGGACGGGGCACAGGTAGCGGAAGTAACATTCTGGACAGATGGTTGTGGTGCTACAGTCGCTTGTGGAAGTATTGCCACCGAACTGACCAGGGGCAAGGATATCGCTGAAGTGCTGGCAATCTGTGAGGAGGATATTTCTCAGGCATTGGGTGGGCTACCAGAAGGTAATTACCATTGTGCATCATTGGCAGTTAGCGCGGTCAAGGCAGCAGTTAAGGACTATATCTCCCTGAGAAGAGAACCGTGGAGGAAGGCTTATAGGCGACCCTGGGGCTATTCTAATGTCTAATGTTAGAGCCGTTAAACGAACACCTCCAATTGTTGCGATAGTGGGCACATCAAAATCAGGCAAAACTACGCTGTTAGAGTCACTTATTGCGAGGTTGAAGTCTCGCGGTTACAAGGTGGGGACCATAAAACATGCTTTAGCTAATCTGTCCTTTGATAAGGCGCACAAGGATAGCTGGCGGCATATTCAAGCGGGAAGTGCGGCGACTTTAATACTCTCTTCTACTCAGCTGGTGTTGATTAAGCCGGTGTTGCGCGAGCTTTCCCTTGGTGAGGCGGCGCAACTTCTGGGAGCAGATTATGATATTCTGCTCGCTGAGGGGTTCAAGCAGAGCGAGGTGCCAAAAATAAAGCTCTACAGGGATTCAGAGGAGGCAAATGCCTTTGATTTGAAGAACCTAATAGCTGTTGTGACTGAGAAACCTATTGAGTGCGGGGTTAGAAATTTTTCTCCAAAAGCAATTGAAGAACTGGTGGACTTTCTGGAAGAGAGTTTTTTGAAACCCAAGCGAAAGACGGGGTAATGTTCGGAGTCACGAGTTTGGTAACGATTGTTGTGAATGCCAGGTAGCTTGGGGTCATATTCTAAACCGGGAGAGCCGCAGTTTGCTAGTTAACTGCATCATCGATGGCATCGAGATTAAAGCCAGGAAGGGCGAAAAGATCCTCTGGGTAGCTCTAGATAGCGGATTCTATATTCCCAATCTTTGTGCTATGAGGGGAGTAAATCCACCTTTTGCTTCCTGCCGCCTCTGTTTTGTAGAAATTGAGGGCAGGCAGTTTCCGGTCACATCTTGCACCGAGCCAGTAAGCGATGGTATGGTAGTGCATCTCAATACCCCTCGGGTGAACAAGCTAAGGAGCACTGCATTCGAATTTCTAATTAGTCATCATCACCTAGATTGCGCTCACTGTGCCAAAAATGGAAAGTGCGGGCTTCAGGACACAGCTGCCCGCTTGAAGTTGAGGCTAAAGCCCAGGCGGTTGAAGCAGATACCCAGAAATCTACCTGTAGACTCGAGTCATCCGCTATTTGTATATGACCCGAACAAATGCATTCTCTGTGGTAAATGTGTCTGGGTGTGTCATGAAAAAGGTGCGGGTACTCTTGATTTTGCTTTCCGGGGTATTGACACTGTTGTCAGTACTTTTGCTGGTACGCCGCTAGCAGAGGCTGAGTGTGAGGCTTGCTTGGCTTGTGTGGATGTGTGTCCAGTAGGTGCTCTGGTGCCTAAGGAGAACATTCCGTCCATTTTTATCCCCAGGGCTGGCATATAAGCAACTGGACTTTAGTCCTCCCATGCATCCTTGCCGATTAACGGTACGAATCGGCAGCCACCTAGGTTATCAACAAGGACTTTGTTGCCCTTCTTGATGACTTTGAATAAGTCCTGTTCCCATTTTGTTCCTACCGGTATGACCATTCTGCCACTTTTAGTCAGCTGTTCCAGTAATGTGTGCGGGATCTGTGGTGCTCCAGCAGTCACTATCGCGGCATCGTAGGGAGCACCTTGTGGCCAGCCTAAAGTTTCGCCTGCCAGATGAATCTCTATGTTTTTATAGCCAAGCTTATCCAAGAGTCTTTTTGCAGAGTCTGCAAGTTCAGGTATGCGTTCAACGCTGACAACCCATCTGGCTAATTCAGCGAGTATTGCAGTTTGGTACCCGCTCCCCGTCCCGATTTCTAGCACTTTCTCATTACCTCTCAGTCCCAGAGCCTGTGTCATCAAAGCTACGATGAATGGCTGTGAGATGGTCTGTCCGTAACCTATACTTAGCGGTATATCTTCGTAAGCGAGATTGTAGGATTCCGGTGGCACAAAGAGTTCTCGTGGTACCCGTTCCATTGCCGAAAGCACGCGTCTATCTGATATCTCTCGATGCAGTGATTCAAACAGCCGGGCTCGGCTTGCCTCAAGACTCACTCCGTTTTACCTTCAGCCTAGTATAAAGCTCAGGATGATAAGAATTAAGAACAAGCTGGCAGCTATAATGCCTATCTGCCTTAATTCTGGCAGTAAGTATTTATGCTGTTCTTTTTGTGCTTGTGACGAGGTTGCTGTACCTGTGGCTGCCGTTACTATTGCTCTGGAAGGCTGGCTGGTGGCAGCCATTCCCTTAGGGAACCCTTCGGCTGGCTTTGTAGCCCGGTACCTTGCTCTTCGTTTTGCCCTCTTTTTCTTCATCGACACCTCACTTTGCTATCTTAATCTGCTGTATGCTCTATCTGTGTATAGGCTTTGGTTGTGGAGACATGGGCATGTCCTAGAAGCTCTTTGACTGACTGTAAGTCAGCGCCGCTTCTTAGCTTTTGGATGGCGAAGCTGTGTCTGATATTGCGTGGGGTCACCTTGATGTCTAACCCAGCCTTATTAGCATAGTACTGTACTATTTGCCAAAAACCCTGTCGTGTAAGCCGTTCGCCGCGCCGATTTACAAACAGCGCGGTTTCCTTTTCGTCATTAGTTAACTGTAAACGAGCATTGTCACGATACTCCTTGATAACTTGTGCGACTTTATCGTCGATAGGTATAACCCTTGTTCTGGAACCTCGGCTTACGCACTTCACAGTATTCTTTTTGAGATTGATATCTTTTACGTTCAATGCCATAAGCTCGCTGGCTCTTAAGCCAGTAGCGTACAGTAATTCCAGCATCGTCTTATCCCTCTTTGCTTCTGGGGTAGAGAGCTTAGCTGGTTCAGCCAGCAGATTACGGATGTCTGATACGGACAGGGGTTTTGGTACAGGTTTTCTTACTTTAGGCGAGGTTAAAATGGGGGTCAGATCATCTTGTAGTTTACCTTTCTCCAGTAAGAAGGCGATGAAGGACTTAGCAGCAGCAACTTTCCGGGCTACAGTAGAAGGTTTGTAGCCCTTATCTTTCAGAGAATGCAAGTACCCAGATAGAAGTTTCGCATCTAGGCGTAACCGTGTTTGTTCTTCTTCCGGTACTACTGACTCTATGTAGTCAATCAATTGATTCAGGTCACTTGTATAGGCAAGCAGAGTATTCTGGGAATACCTCTTTTCTTTAGTTAGGTAATCAAGAAATGGGACTATACTCGCTCGGATTTCGGAAAGCATTTTGGTCTATATTTTAACATAAAGTTGGAAATGGGGCTATATTTCTGTTTTCCAGTTTAACCTTTTGTTTCGTTTTTTAGTCAGTGTTACAATAAATTCAAGATTATGTCCAAGTTTTTTGCCCAGCAGTTGAAGACATTGCCAGCGAAACCCGGCGTTTACATTTTTAAGGACAACCGGGGCAAGGTTGTATATGTGGGCAAGGCGGCATGTCTGAGCAGCCGGGTGCAGGCTTACTTTGGTCATAGTTCTACTCTTTCCGATAAGCACCAGAAATTAGTAGCTAACATTAGTGATATTGAGACTATTGTGACTGATTCCGAGCAGGAAGCTCTTATTCTAGAATGTAACCTGATTAAGAAATACCGTCCGAGCTATAACGTCCGTCTCAAGGATGACAAGAATTTCCCTTACCTAAAGATTGGTTTGAAGGAGGAATGGCCAAGTGTGCGTATCACTCGGCGTTTCGCTAAGGATGGTGACAGGTATTTTGGTCCATTTGCAAGCGCGAGTTCGGTGCGGCAGACTCTAAGATTACTAAAGAAGATATTTCCCTTCCGGTCCTGCAGTAAGTCTATTACAGGGAATGCCACAAGGCCATGTCTTGAATATCATATCAAGCGTTGTCTCGGTCCTTGTATCGGGGCTGTGAGTAAGGCGCAGTATGCGGAAATCATAAAACAAGTCATCTTATTTCTGGAGGGCAAGCAAGAGCTGGTAGCTCGTGAGCTGAAGCAAAAGATGGGCGAAGCGTCACAAAGGTTAGATTTTGAAAGAGCTGCTATGCTGCGTGACCAGCTTCGGGCTGTAGAGAAGGTTATTGAAGGACAGAAAATAGCTGTTGCAGTGCGGGGTGATTACGATGCTATTGCTATGGAACAAACTAAGGACCTGGCTTATGTGGTGTTGTTTTTTATACGAAATGATAAGTTCATTGGGCGTGAATATTTTCTGTTAGATGGTACTTATGACGAGGAGCCTGGACAAATCCTGACCAGTTTTGTTAAGCAGTACTATACCTCGGCTACTTCCATTCCACCTCTTATCTTGCTACAGCATCCAGTCGAGGAGCCGGAGATCCTGTCTAAGTGGTTGATGGGTCTAAGGGGGGCAGTCGTCAAGTTGATTGTACCACAGCGTGGAGTTAAGAAACGGTTAATAGAGACTGTTACCGAAAACGCCCGACAGGGGCTGTTGATGTATCAAGCAAAGCAGTCAACAACAATACAGACAGCTTTAGTTTTAGAAGAGCTGAAGGAAAGGCTTGGTTTACCTGGTCTCCCTATCAGGATAGAAGGTTATGACGTGTCTAATATCCGGGGTAAATTGGCGGTAGGTGGTATGGTAGTTTTTGAAAGGGGATTTGCAAAGCCAGCTCATTATCGGCGTTTCAAGCTTGTGGTGGATTGCATCGATGATTATGCCATGATACGGGAGATGCTAGCAAGACGTTTCAAGCGGTACTTAGTGGATGGAGCTATGTGGTCGGTGACCCCTGACCTTGTTCTTATTGATGGTGGCAGGGGGCATCTAAATGCAGCTCTGGAAGTAATGAAAGAGCTTGAAATTGAGCATATCCCCGTTGTTAGCTTGGCTAAAGAAAACGAGGACTTATTTGTGCCAGACAACCCGGCACCGATTGAAATACCAAGGACTTCAGCAGCCTTGCACTTACTTCAAAGGGTGAGGGACGAAGCGCACCGTTTTGCTCTAGGGTATCACCGGAAATTGCGGCAAAGGGACACTATGACCTCATTACTCGATGCTATCCCGGGGATAGGGCCAAAGCGCAAGAAGGCTTTACTTCGTAGGTTTGGCTCATTGGAACGGATAAGAGCGGCTTCAGTAGAGGAGCTTACCTCAACGAAAGGAATGCCTCGTAAGCTAGCCGCAAAGATAAAGGAGTATTTGTAAATACTGCGGTCTGATGCTGTGGCGGTCCTGCATGTGACAGGTCGGAGATATTGGGGTAGTGGTTGACAGGCTATAGCATTTTCTTTGCAGGTTGGGCAGGGCATAATTTGACATAATAGGAGGTATCCGTCGTTGGTCAGGTCTTGGGTATGTCCGAAGTGTTTAGGCGATTTAGATAAATTTTATATAGAAGAAGGTGATACTATGGTCACAGACGAGAAAATAGTCTGTCCCAATTGCGGGTACACTATAGAAGGTGCAGTGGGCGAGTGTTGTGAAAGGGAAGAGTGTGAACACGGAGCGGGTGAAAATGATAAGGTGGAGTTGCGATAATTTACTAGCTCAGGAACATTGTGGAGCGGGTGAGGAGATTCGAACTCCCGACGTCTTGCTTGGGAAGCAAGCATTCTGCCGCTGAATTACACCCGCTTTGTGCTTATATTAAACTGCTTTTTTATTATTAGTGTCAATGTTTGTTTTTAATAGACAGGCTATTTATGCTCAAGCCATTCTGGGATTACGGCGTCCTTGATTGAATCATGGGACGGGATGTAGGGCTTGATGTCAAGCAATGGTGTTCCATTGAGTGCGTCAAGTCCTGCGACTTTAAGGATATTTCCCTGGCGCCCAAGCAGCTTTACTACTGTTATACCTATCGGGTTAGGACGGCTTGGGCTCCGGCTGGCAAATACTCCGACTAGCGGTAATGAGTGCTCGCCTCGCGGATGCACTTTTATTGGTGGTTGTTGCCTTGGGGGTAATTTATGCATCCAATAAACAATTATGAGATGGGAGAACCCTTCTACGCCATCCAGTGCTGTTTCTAGTTCCTTGTCGATGATTATTTCGGAGATAACTTTTTGCCACTCCCTTCGTCCTGGCTCTTCAAGTTTGTTTCTTACTATTCCAATGGGTATTAAGTGGGCTTTCAGTTTTGCCATCCAGTCAATTTTTCAGCTTTAATTCATAAAACCAGCTTCTTTCTAGCTGAAAGGCGAACTATACCAGCGGTGTAAGTGTCAATAACTTTTTAGCGATCTGTGGATATTTGGCAATAAACAGCAATTCATCCTCAACAAGTGGCTTCTGGCAGGCGACATTGGCGTATCTTACTAATTCCAGTATCGTTTCTGCCTCTTGGCTATCCTTGAACTCTACTGCCATTTTACCCATGACATGTCTGAAGCCTGATATTCCACCGTACTCACCGGTGCATATCTGGCTTCCAGTCTCGACAAGTTCTGGTTCACCTCTTCCGAGCTCGGTATAACTGTACAGTTCGTAGTTTTGTGGGTCTTTTAGAACCCCATCGGCATGGATGCCTGAGGCATGAGCAAATGCATTGGCACCGACCCCTGGTTGATTAATTGGTATGGGCACCTTAAAAGCATAGCTGGCAAATTTGGCTATCCTCCATGCCATGTTAAGTTTAATGTGGTTACCTAAGCGGTATTTGCCAGCGAATCCCTTAGATTTGGTCACTGCAAGGACGGTAGCGACCAGATCGGCATTGCCAGCTCGTTCTCCGATACCGTTCACGGTTGTGTTAATATAGGCGTCTTGTCCGGCATCTAGCACGCCTTTAGCCCCGGCGAGTGAATTAGCTACTGCCATACCAAGATCACCATGGCAGTGAAGCTCTATGGGCATGTCTACTTCTTTCGCTAATGTTCGTGAGGTCTCGTATATAGTGAAGGGATTATCATACCCTAGGGTGTCACAATATCTAAGCCGGTCAGCACCGTGTAACTTTGCTTGAGAAGCAAATTTGACCAGGAAATCTAAGTCCGTCCTCGAGGCGTCTTCAGCGTTTACGCCTATGGACCTAGCGCCATACTGGCGTGCGGCATCTACTGCCTCGGTCATCATTTCAATGATGTCATCTCTAGTCTTGCGACCCAGAAATTTGCCCTGAATCATCTGGTCAGAGGTAGAAATTGACAAGTTGAGATGTTTGAGGTTTGGCACAAGCTTGAAGGCAGTCTCTACGTCGCCTACAGTAGCTCTTATCCATCCTCCTAACCTGATCGGCTTCAACACGCCCATCTCAGCCAGTTCTAGATTTGCTTGCAGGTAATTAGTTTCATGGTGAGTGGTGGGAAATCCGAATTCTGATTGGAAGACCCCCATCTCATTCAGGTAAAGATTTATCATTGTTTTCTCAAGTTTGGACAGTCCCAGATTGGCGGTCTGAACGCCATCTCGGTTAGTGACATCAATGATGTAGATTTTCCCCATTGATATTCCTCCTATTTTAGGAATTGAAGATTATGGTAGCTGATGACTTAGCAAGCCCATTATACCGTGTATGGGAGTGAGCCGTCTAGTATAGGGTCGGCTCTATGCTGAAAGTTGTGGAAAAGTGATAAGGTGGTAAGAACTCCGTAGTGAACAGAAAGGAGGACTTACCACCGATGGCCAAAGGCCAAGAAGATGGTATCACAATTCTGCTAGGTCTTGAAGGGTACATGGTAGGGAAGGTGAGAGAAGGTGACGGGGGGATAATGGTGGAGGTAAAGAGCGCGATAGGAAAGGCAAATTGTCCTCATTGCAGTTCAACGGATATGTACGGACATGGGCGGTGCAAACCGAGGAGGGTACTTCATAGCTGGAGCAATGGCAGGAAGGTTTACCTTGAGCTGCATCGCCAGCGCTGGCGATGCCGGATATGCGGGCGCTCTTTTAATGATGGGTTGGAGTTGCTAAGGCCCTATTCCAGGATAACCAAGCAAGCTGAGGTAGAGGCTCTGTGGCAGCTTAAAGATCGAAGTTTTAGTCAGGTAAGAAGGGAATTAGGCGTAGGCTATGGCACTCTGCGCCGTCTTCTAGAGAGGGAGATAGATGAAGAAGCATTAGGTTTTATTTATGGTGAAGAGGCGATCTTCCTGGGCATTGATGAGCATAGCTTCAGGCATCACGATCTGGTGCACACAGTAACTGAAGTTAAAAAGAGACGCGTATTAGGAGTTTTGAAGGATGACCGTATAGCTACTCTTAAGGAGTTTTTGAACAGGATCCCTAAGGACAAGGTCAAAGAGGTATGCATTGATATGAAAGATGGTCTGCGGAAAGCGGTTGAGGCATTGTTCCCTGAGGCTAAGGTAGTGGTAGACCACTTCCATGTAATTGCTGAGTCTAATAGGAAGATGGACGAAGCCAGGAGGATAGAGCAAGATGTGCAACGGAGGAAGAAAGTAAAGATGCCGAAGAAGATATTCCTGGCAGCTAGAGATAAACTCCGTGTAGAGGAGAGAGCAAAGGTAGATGGACTTTTAGACCAGTATCCAACACTTCAAGGTTTCTATTGGGCCAAGGAGAAGATGAGAGAGCTTTATCGGCAGAGTAGCCTGGTGGAAGCAGCCAAAGTGCTGGATAATATCATCTTCAACCTCAAATCAAGCGATGACGGAGAACTCATTAGATGGGCTAACAGTTTAAAGTATTGGCGGGGACCGATACTGAACTACTTTGCTAGCCGGACGACCAATGGCTTTACCGAAGGTTGTAATACCAAAATCAAGATGCTTAAACGCATCTCTTATGGACTGAAAAATGCGGAGGTCTACTGGAGAAAAATGCTCCTGGGGTTCGTACCATCTCGAAGCTGTTTCCACAACATTTGACAAAGAGCCTATAGGGTCTTGACAAAGCGTTTCAGGCGTGCTATATTAAAAATGTCCCAAGTAATCAAGCCTGAAGCGGTGAGGCGCTGACGCAAGGTAGGCGAAGGCCGAAAAGCGTTGGATTGTGGAGCCGGGAAGGTGAGGTTACTTGGGACAATTTATCTTTGTCCTCCTTCAGTTAACTCTGGACTGAGCACGCCGATAAATGGCAGGTTTCTGTATTCTCCGCGGAAGTCCAGTCCGTAGCCTACTACAAACTCATCCGGGATTTCGAAGCCGATGTAGTGCAGTGGCACATCGACCAAGCGACGTACTCGCTTGTCTAGCAAGGTGCATACGCGCAAGCTGGCTGGTTTGTATGAGGCGAGGTGACCCAGTACATAGTTGAGTGTCATTCCTGTATCTACAATATCTTCCACCATTATGACATCCAGTCCGGAAATGTTTGTAGCAAGGTCCTTGGTTATTTTCACGACTGTTTCAGCATCGGTGCCATAATATGAGATTGCCATGAAATCTATATCAAGTGGTATTGATATATATTGCATAAGGTCAGACATGAAACAAATAACACCCTTGAGGACACCTACTAAAAGTAATTGCTTACTAGCATAGTCTCGCGAAATTTGCTTTGCGAGTGCTTTTACGCGGCGCTGGATTTGCGTATGGCTAAAAAGAACGCGGTCTATTCCTCGTACTTTTGTAACTCCTAGATTTCCGTAGCCATATTTGGCTAATAGTCTTAAATAATCATTTCTGGTGAGAAGTTTGATGTTTATATCAGGGTAAAGCTCACGAAGGCGGCGCACTTTGCGGTTCTTCTCTGTGATCAGGCTTTGTTTTAAGGTTGTGAGTTCAATATAAAGGTCCAATTCTGGTAGATAAAAGTCGGGGGTAAACATCTCTCTTATCTTGCCGTCTTGCCATGACAAAGGGAAAGAGCGTGGTTCGTATAACCATTCGATCCTATAAAAATCGAGCAGCTTGGCAAATTCTTCTTCACTGGGATGTCCAAAAGAAGAAGGTCTTAGTGATGAGGACGGTAACCTAGGGACTTCAGCCAGTCTCCGCCTTTTGCTTACTCTTGCTTTATGTTCGTCCTTGAGTAGCTGGCGGAGCTCGGCTTTTTCAAGTACCACGGAGACTATATTGGCTACTGTTGATGCAAAATCTTTTTCAGCATGAGAAAAATGAGTCGGTTCGCGGGTGTAGATGCGAATTTGTCCGATTACCTCTCTGCCCTGCAGGATAGGAACTGCTAGGATTGAGCTTATTCTTTCCATTCCTGCGGCTTCTGGATATTGAGTCCGCTGGTCATCTTTTGCATCGAAGATTGAAGTTATCTTCCCTTCCATAACCTCGTGGAGGCTCTTCCGTGCATTTAGCGCCCCCTTTTTTAGGTACATATCGCTAAGACCGAAGGCAGCTACGATGTCTAGATGTTCTCTTTGTGGACTTAAGAGCATGATGGTACAGCCTGTAGCCTTTAGGGCTTTAGTAGTGCTCTTGGCTATGGAGTTCAGAACTTTCCTTAGTGGCAATGACGAGTTTGTACTTTTTGCTATCTGTTTGAAAGCCTGGGAAAAAGTGAGGTCGCTGTTTTCCACATACCCCTCCAATTGTTTAGAACTCTAACCGCACTTAGTGTAGCCGCAGCTAGGACAAATATGGCAACCTTCTTGATAAATTAGGATATTCCCGCACTCTGGACATTGTCCTGCCCAGTTCTTAGTCATTTCTTGGTCGTCAGTAGTACCGGTTCCTGCGTCTTTTACGTATTTCTCCAGTACACTGGCGATAGCATCAGCACATGAAAGGATAGCACGTCCTTCCTCCCAAGCCACGGATGGACAGCGGATACCACGGAGGTGTTTTGTGATCGAAGCCGTATCGATGCCCGATCTTAGGGCTAAGGAGATGAGCCTGCTGGTAGCTTCTAGTTGTGCTGATGCACAGCCACCTGCTTTTCCGAGGCTGGAAAATACTTCACAGGTCCCTTTTTCATCGAAATTAACTGTAACATATATGTACCCACAGCCTGTCGTCACTCGTTCAGTGATCCCCTTAGTGACTTTAGGACGATGTCTTGGTTTTAGCAGCGTTGTGGAAGCAGGTTGATTAATATCACCGGTTGTCAGCACCTGGCTTTCACGGCTGCGGTCGCGGTAAATCGTGATCCCTTTTAGACCGAGTTTGTGAGCGAGCAGGAACACTTTTGCCACATCTTCAACTGTTGCCTCGTGGGGCAAGTTAACTGTCTTGGAGACGGCGCTATCAGTGTATTTTTGGAAAGCTGCCTGCATCTTTACGTGCCATTCTGGGGTAATATCATGGGCGGTGACAAAAACCTCTTTTACCCAGTCGGGGATACCTTCGAAATCCTTAAGCCGTTTTCCTTTAGCTAGTCCCTCCATCAATTCCTGTGAATAAAAACCTTCTTTTTTAGCTATCGCTTCGAAATGCGGGTTGACCTCGATGAGTTCCGCGCCATCAAGGATATGACGAGTATAGCTGAGTGCGAAGAGCGGCTCAATGCCGCTAGAGCAGTTAGCAATTATGCTGAGTGTACCGGTAGGGGCGATGGTGGTCCGCGAGGCATTTCTCGGTCTTATTCCATTGCCTGTATCATAAACGCTGCCTTTGAATGCAGGGAACACACCCCGTTCTATTCCCAGTTTTACAGATTCTTTGGTTGCCTCTTCCGATATATAGCGCATGAGTCTCTCTGCTATTTGCAGTGCCTCCTCAGAGTTGTAAGGGATACGGAGCTTAATTAGCATATCAGCAAATCCCATTACGCCGAGTCCGATCTTTCTACTGGACTTAGTCATTCTTTCTATTTGAGGCAATGGAAATTCGTTGACATCAATAACATTGTCGAGAAAGCGTACTCCGAGTCTAATAGCCTCGCCCAACTTAATGAAGTCAATCTCTGGATTACCATTTTTGCATTTGACCATCTTGGAAAGATTTATAGAACCGAGATTGCAAGACTCAAACGGTAACAGTGGTTGTTCGCCGCACGGGTTGGTGCTTTCTATCTTTCCTAAATGGGGGGTCGGATTGTACCTGTTTATAGTGTCGATGAAGACTATGCCAGGGTCTCCGGTTCGCCATGCCATTTCGGCAATCTTTCTAAACACTTCTTGAGCGTTCAGTTTGCCAGTGGTCTCACCGGTTCGGGGATTTATCAGGTCATAGTCCTTTCCGTTTTCCACTGCTTGCATAAAGCTGTCTGTCACCGCTACGGAAAGGTTAAAGTTTGTTAATGCTTTAGGGTCTTCTTTAGCAAAAATAAAATCCAGAATATCGGGGTGGTCGATGTTTAAGATAGCCATGTTAGCTCCCCGACGCATGCCCCCCTGTTTAATAACATCGGTCGCCGTGTCAAAAGCTCGCATAAAAGAAACTGGACCGCTGGCGATGCCTCCGGTTGATCCTACCCTGTCATTTTTAGGTCTCAAACGCGAGAAGGAGAATCCGGTGCCGCCCCCGCTTTTATGGATCAAAGCAGTATATTTTACAGCATCAAATATGGATTCCATTGAATCATCGATGGGAATGACGAAACAGGCAGACAGTTGTCCGAGTTCTCTGCCGGCGTTCATAAGGGTTGGGGAGTTAGGTAAGAATTCCAGAGAGGTCATAAGCTGGTAAAACTTCTCTTCCCAGAAGCTGACATCAGCTTTAGGATCGTAATTGAGTTCCGCAGAGGCGATATGTCTTGCCACTCTACGAAACATTTCTTCAGGAGTCTCGATAACTTGCCCTTGGTTATCCCTTTTCAGGTATCTTCTTTCAAGCACGGTCAATGCGTTCTCAGAAAGGTGCAATCCTGTTTCTGTTCCAGAGGGTGCTTGTGAGACAAGTAGTCTTGGTGGGGGCTCTGTTGCCTCTTGTTTTTTCCCTGCTAAGACCTGTTTGACTGCATCTCTAATTTGTGCGTGTGAGGGGCTTTGTTTTCTCTGTTTTGACACTAGATCCTCCATCCCTGGCAAAGTAGGTCTCGGTTCTAGCCTTTGTATAACTTGATCGGTAAGCTCTTCCAGCAGTTTCCTGTCTGTAATCCCCATAGCCTCCGCGGCTGCAAAAATAGCACGGGCTATGCGGTTTTGGTTAGTTGCAGCTTGTGGACTTGATTTACTTTGACGGTTGATCATTTTGCCTTCGCCTGCGTTGACGGTGCTCTGAAAGCTTTAACTCCTCGTCCGGTAATAAGGGCAATTGACCAGTTGGTGGTCTTCTTGCTCTGGTATCTACCAGAGTATCGACTGCCTGTTTTAGTGTGGCTATATCAGCAAACTCGCGATAAACACTAGCAAAGCGAATGTAGGCTATATGGTCTAGGTTATGCAACCTTTCCATTACCATGTCACCTATCAGAGAACTAGGCACCTCTGTTTTTCCAAGGCGGTACAGTTCAGCTTCAATGTCGTCGACCAGCTTGTCGATTTTTCCTGTGGGCAGCGGGCGCTTCTCACAAGCTTTGCGGACGCCGGTAAGCAGTTTATCACGATTGAATTCCTCACGTCGGCCATCTTTTTTAATTACGAAGAGGTTGCGTAGCTGCGGTTGCTCGTATGTGGTGAACCGAGCCTGGCAACGAAGGCATTGCCGGCGGCGCCTTACACCATCGCCTATATCTCTGGAATCAATCACCTTGCTCTCTGAATCACCGCAATAGGGACACTTCATGACACCCCCTATACGCTGTGGTACAACCAAATTATAACCCAATATATAGATATTGTCAACTCGAGGTTACATTTAAAAACGGAGCGGCAACTTTAGGTTGCCGCTCCGTTGGGGAGGGGGTGACTG
>DAOUCT010000024.1:0-55644 GCA_034432055.1 Dehalococcoidia bacterium
AACAGTGCCCTCCGCCGATTACACCGATGACAGTCCTTTTTTCGGACCCACCTCTGGACATAGTACCGTCGCGAATTGCAGAAAAGTCTGGAGGCAATTATACCATGAAGTAAAGTGATGGCAAACTGAAGCCACCTTTGTTTGCTTGATAGTGCGGAATAAGTTCATCGCCACTCGGGGATATCTTTCGGTGACAACTTTCTGTTGCCGAGGGACTCAAACTGTTCTTTGCTCAAGTAATGTATGACCGGGTGGTAGGGGCCCATTACACCAGGTTTGTTTTGTCCGACTAGGGACTGGTCATACTGAGTGGCGGACCACGCTGCCTTTTTCCAGGGGAGGTTGTATTCGTCTGGGGCGTATTCTGGCAGGTGCCATTCGGGCATGACGCTCATCCACCGGATAGTGATGGTTTGACGGGAGCGTGGACCCCAGTTAGCCCAGGTGACACCGTTTTCTGCGGTAGCGTTGCTTGGTCTATTCTCCGGGGTAGAGTAAACGATAATATATTCGTCGTTTTCATTCAGGACTACTTCGTCATCCATCAAGGAGCCATAGTTTACCGCTGTTTCGTATTTGTCGCCCTCGCCTTTACCATACTGAGAAATGGACCAGTAGCGTACCTCCCCGTCGGTCATAATGGGCTCGCCGTTTCGAGTCTTCGGGAATCTGGGCATTTTGCCGGTAATGACGTATACCTTACCGGGTCCAAGTTGGAAGATCCTGGTCAAGAAATTGTTATTTTTGCAGGCGGTAGCACTGCCTTCGTAGTTACCCGGTGGTTCAGCCTCCTCCCCGCGATTGAAAAGCAGTAGGAACATCTTTCGTATATTTTCTTTGATTTGCTCAGCCGATTGAACTTTGCTGGTCTGGGACGCGATGTAACCTGCGTTCTCTGCTCTGATCAGGGTTAGACCAAAGATCTTAAACCACCCATGCTGCGGACCTATGAAGTTGTAAGGCTCTCTGGGAGCCTCATAGCCAGCAGGCACCACCGTTGTTTGTCGTTCCAAAGCCAATGAAAAATCAGGCTGCAGCCAGAATTTCTCTCCGGTATTTAGTTGTAAGACAGCTTTTGGCAGACCGACTCCACCATAAATATCGGTGTTTTTGTCAGGCGCATATACGCGGTACCACAGGACAGAGGGTGTCAGTACATTGTTTCCCCAGGGACCGGCAAAGCCAAAAGGTGCTCCGACGCGGCAGTTGCCTGGTGCACGGTACTCTGGACTCTTCATCGCTTCGGGATTGAGTGTCACGGCATTACCCAGCCTCAAATCGAAGGTAATATGATAGTGTCTGTTTGAGGCGGTACGGTCAGCACCGACCCTGAAGGGATTAGTGCTGCCCGGGTCAGGCTCGATATCAACATCGACCAGTGGTACCTCTGGTGTCTCCCCCATGGTACCGCTTGCTGGATGTTCGGGATCAAAGGGTGGCAAGACCTCATAGCTCATATAGCGGGCATGTGGGAAATCGCCTTCTATCAATAGCTTTGAACCGATCGGAGCCACGAATATTAGTTTACCATATGTAACATGCGGGTCAGTCCCGAGCATGTACAATTTCTTAAATTCGGGGTCAACTTCGTGACACGGGATAACAAGCCATTGTTTTTCGGGCAGTACTTCTTCCGGCTTCATCAATGTCCAGTCTTTGGTCTTGGGGCTATCAATATATTCGGGCAACAAGCCTTCAGGTAATTTTGCCGGGACTTCGCCTTTGAGCCATCGTCGGATGTAGCCTTCCAGCTTGTCTGAAAGCTCCTGGGCTTCAGCATTGTGCTCTCGTACGTATTCCTGCCCTTGGGCTTGTGCCGCAAGGGCGACCTGAAGCCTCTGAGCCGTGGTCATTTGAGGCAACTCGGTATGTGACCAATAATTATGTGGATAGACTTCCTGTTCGAATTCTCTGCTAGTAATATCTCCATTTTGCTGTATCTCCGATGTTTGTGGTGAGCCGGGGACTTGTTGATTACATTTGCAGCCGGCTACAAGAGAGCCAGTTGAGAGCAAAACCAATAGCGCTATCACAGCTTGTAGACGTTTGACCGCCATGGGAGAACAGCCTTTATTGCATACCAACGACGCATTTCATTCTATCATGGCAAACTGTGCAGCGCCAGAGAAAGCATAGTCTTTTCGTTTCTTGCCACGGCATACGTGGCTAAACTAAGTGGACTTTAGTGACGCCAACCTTATTTATTCCGGGGGAGGCTGCAAGCTATATGGTTCAATTGAACCGGTTCATAGCGGCGGTCAGGTCTTCGGTAAGCAGGCACTCTATAGCCTCAGCTACTCTGGCGATGATGGGCTTGACGGCTTCTTCTTCCTCGGGGGTGAAGTCACCGAGAACGTAATCAACGATTACCTTTTCGTCGGTTATGGGTGTGCCATCAGGTGCCACAGGACGTCCAATGCCCACTTTGATGCGGCAGAAGTTGCTATCGCCGATGGCAGTGATTATCGAGTTTATGCCTTTATGCCCACCCGAGCGACCGCCTTTGCGAATTCGCAGCTTGCCCAGCGGCAGATCGAGGTCGTCATGGATTACGATGACGTCGTTAACGGCAACAGAGTGTTTTTTCATCAGACGGCTGACAGCCTCTCCTGACAGGTTAACGAAGGTCTTCGGTTTAGCCAGCAGCACTGGTGTGCCAGCTATTTTACCGCTGCCAGTTTGCGCTCGGCATTCATTCTTTTTTAGCGGGATGGAATAGTGGCGTGAAAGAAAGTTTACGCAGCGGAAACCGATATTATGGCGATTAGCGGCATAAGTTTTGCCAGGGTTGCCAAGACCTATGATGAGTTTCATTGGGACATTGTCACTTGGTCTGATTTTCGGCACGGTGCAGGAACTCGAGAAACTCAGTCTCGCTGAGTTGTTTGATACCCAGTGCCTGGGCTCTCGCCAGCTTAGAACCAGGGTCGGCGCCGACTACTAGAAAGTCTGTTTTCCTGGTGACGTCTGAACCAGCTTTGCCGCCGAGGGCTTTGATCCTAGCTTCGGCTTCCTGCCTGGTGGAGGACTCCAGCCTGCCGGTGATGACGAACTCCAGTCCGGCAAGTGGTAGCGCTTTAGCCTCCACTCTCTTTTCTTCAAGCCTGACTCCGGCGCGGCGCAATTTTTCAATGATGTTCCGGTTCTGCTCCTGACGGAAAAAAGCTACAATACTATCGGCAATTTTGGGACCGATGGATGGGATTTCCATTAATTGCTCACGGGTGGCTTTGGCAAGTTCGTCGATGCTGTGGAAGTGGTCAGTGAGTAGTTCAGCGGTCTCTTCGCCGATATGGGTAATACCCAGTGCGAAGATGACCCGTGCCAGCGGACGGTCTTTACTTTGCTCGATAGATTTGAGGACGTTAGACACACTCTTCTCACCCATTCTTTCCAGTTTAAGCAGTTGTTCCCTAGTGAGATAGTAGATATCGCCCACATCTTTCACTAGCCCGGCTTCGAATAAAGCTTGTGCCAGCTTTTCCCCGATGCCTTCTATGTCCATAGCGCCGCGGGTGACGAAGTGTTTGATCCTTTCCAGTGCTTGGGCGGGGCAGGCGGCGTTGGTGCAGCGGTGCATCGCTTCTCCTTCAGGCTTTATCACCTCGGCACCGCACACCGGGCAGCGAGTAGGCATGTGGAAGATCTTCTCTTCACCGGTGCGGCGGCTGGTAACGGGACCTACGACCTCAGGTATCACCTCACCCGCCCGCTGCACGATGACCCAATCGCCGATGCGGATATCTTTGCGGTGGATGTCCTCTTCGTTGTGGAGAGCAGCGCTTTTTACAGTCACTCCGCCAACCTGTACCGGTTCAAGGATAGCGTACGGGTTGAGGCTTCCCGTCCTGCCAACATTTATACCTATGTCCATAAGACGGGTGGTGGCTTGAGTGGCGGGGAATTTATAAGCGATTGCCCATCTCGGCTCACGCCCAACAAATCCCAGTTCTACTTGATAGGGGATGGGGTTGACTTTCACCACCACGCCATCGGCATCGTAGGGCAGCGTCTCGCGGTATTCCACCCAGTGGCGGTAGTAATTGCGCACTTCAGCAATGGTGTCGCAATGGGTGACGTTTGGGTTTATCTTAAAGCCAAGGGTTTTTAAGTATTGCAGTATTTCCCAGTGGGTATCGGGGACCACGCCACCTTCAGCCCAGCCCAGACCGTAGATGAAAATGTCCAGTGGACGCTGGGCGGTGATGCGGGGGTCTAGTTGCCTCACCGAGCCGGCAGCGGCATTGCGGGGATTGGCAAACAAAGGCAGCCCGTCTTTGGCTCGCTCCTCGTTGAGTTTCTTGAAGCCGGTCTTTGGCATATACACCTCGCCCCTGACCTCAAAGCGTTGCGGGGCTTTGTCCTTGGGTACAGATAGAGGGATGCTCTTTATTGTCCGCAGGTTTTGAGTTATGTTCTCGCCCCGGTAGCCATCACCGCGGGTGGCGCCGACTTCGAGCAACCCGTTAACATAAGTGAGTGCTACCGCCAGCCCGTCGATTTTCAGTTCGCAGACAAAGTCGAACTTGCGTCCACCGAGCAGGTCAACGGCTCGACGGTACCAGGCTTCCAGGTCATCGTCATCAAAGGCGTTTGCCAGGCTGAGGAGTGGTTGGGGGTGTTCAACGACGCCGAAGGCTTCCACGGGTGCAGCGCCGACACGCTGGGTAGGGGAATCAGGGGTAATAAATTGGGGATATTTAGTTTCCAGCTCCTTGAGTTCACGCATTAGCTCATCGTATTCAGCATCGCTGATCTCAGGGCTATCAAGAACATAGTAGCGGTAATTGTGGTAGTTTATCAGTTCCCGTAGCTTCTCTATCCGCTGCTTCGCCTCGTTCACGTCTGCCATCGTAATCCCCCTTAGTCTAGTATAGCACCGTAACGCAATGGCGGGAAGAACCTGAGGTATAGCTAACTGTGAGAGCAGTGTCAGCCCGAAGGCGTTGTCTCTTTGGCGGCATCTATGCCATAATCGGGGTATCTGCATAAAAAGGGGGTCAAAAATATGGTCAGAATAATAGACTTGAGTGTTCCTTTGGAAGAGAGTCCCAGCGAACCAGTCCCGCCCAAGATTGTCCACGAGCCACATCAGCAGAGCACAGCATCGATGAAGGCGATCTTTGGTTGTGAGGAAAGCGATTTGCCAGATGGTCTCGGTTGGTCCAATGATACCGTTACGCTTTCTGCCCACTCGGGTACGCATGTCGATGCTCCGTGGCATTACGCGCCAGTATCTGAGGGTAAAAGGGCACGGACGATAGACGAGATGCCGTTAGAGTGGTTCTATCACGATGGTGTAGTCCTGGACATGAGGCACAAACCGCAAGGTTCCGGGGTATCAGTTGATGACTTGAAAGAGGCGCTGGGTAAGATCGGGTATAAAATCAAGCCCTGGGACATCGTCTTGATCCAGACAGGTGCTGATAAACTGTGGGGAAAGCAGGAGTATTTCAATGCTGGTTGTGGCATGACCCGCGAGTCCACGCTATGGCTTATAGAGCAGGGGGTAAGGGTGATGGGTACCGACGCCTGGGGCTGGGACCGCCCGTTCTGGGCAATACGGGAAGAGTTCAGTCAGACGGGCGATAAGCGGGTGATTTGGTCGGGTCACTATGTGGGGATTGAAAGGGAGTACTGTCATATAGAGAAACTGGCTAATCTGGACAAAATCCCCATACCATTCGGGTTTAAGGTAGCCTGTTTTCCGATCAAATTGAAAGGTGGCAGCGCTGGTTGGAGCCGCGTGGTGGCGATAGTCGAAGATTGAATCTAGGGGGTTGAGGGCAAAAGGGTGAAAAGGCTAAAATGTGTCGGTTCAAGTAAACGCTATGGGGAAATATTAAGAAGCAAAGCATATTAAGCGACGGTAATGGTAGAGACATTTCTCTGTCCTAACTGTGGTTCCGAGAACCTCATGCATCATCGCTTTTGTGGTAATTGCGGTGCCAGGCTGGCGGCTAAAGAGCAGATGGTGCTGAAGAGGTGTCCCCGCTGCGGGATAACGAGCCCGCCTGAATTCAAATTCTGCACCGATTGCGGTGCCGTGCTCGACTTGCACTGCCCTAATTGTGGTGCTGTGGTGCCATCTGATTCAAGGTATTGTCCCAAGTGTGCTTATCTTTGTGGTGAGGGGCGGTACAGCGAGGTGTGAACTGTCGAAACGGCGACAAGCCTGGCATCACAGTACATGTGTCTCTGAGATGAAATCTGCACCTCCTTTGTGGTATATCACGCAGACTATTCTGGGTGCTCTTTTGGAGCAGGCATTGCTGGTGGCTGCGGTGCTGTGGTTATTGCCTCAGTTCAATATTAAAGTCCCGCTCTGGGGACTGGCAGTGCTGATGATTGCTCTGGCGGTGCATTCTTATATCATGTACCGTGTGGGTAGACCGACCTTTTTATTAAAACCAAAGGTGGCGTTCGAGAACATAATCGGTGTTGAGGGAAAGGTGATGCGCTGGCAAGGAACAACAGGCTATGTCAAGGTACAGGGTGTACTCTGGAAGGCGATTTGCAGCGGGCAAAGGTTTAACCCCGGTGATGACATTGTTGTCGTCGGGATCGAAAGACTGAGGCTTGTAGTGGCACCCAAAACAGGACCTTCAGACCAAAAAACCGCGGCTTAAAGGACAGCACATGATAGAATTTTTATTCACAGTAACCCAAGACCAGTTGACAAATCTTACAAGTGGTGTATAATAGTAACAGTTATCAGTTTCATAAATGTTAAAAAGAAGCAGGCAGCGGGAAGCGATTTTGAAAGTGCTGCGGGGGACGAAGTCACACCCGACGGCTGATTGGGTATTCAATGAGGTGCGGAAGGAGATACCGAACATCAGTCTGGGGACGGTGTACCGAAATTTGCGGCTTTTATGCCAGAGCGGTGAGGTGCTGGAGCTTGATATGTGTGGCACACTTAGCCGCTTCGACGCCAGGACGGACGATCACTACCACTTTCGCTGCTTGAGGTGTGGAAGGGTGTTCGATCTGGACGAGCCAGTGGACGAGGACCTTGACAGGAAGATAGCCGGGAAAACGGGGTTTGACGTTAACTGCCATCGGCTTGAGTTCCGAGGACTATGTTTGGACTGTAAGGGTAAGTGAGCCAGTTTTCTAGTGGTTTTGTACAGGAAGGGTGAAGTGTCGCAAGAGGGTGCTGTTAGAGATATTGACATAAGGGAACCAGCAAGCTATAGTAGAGCCAATTGTGTTTCCGGGATGCATGAGGAGTCGGGGAAGCGTGGTTGCCCTTTGCCGGTGGCTGTTAGTGGCGAGCTAGCGATTGATAACAGGGGCTGCCAGATGTTTTGTGTTTGGCAGCCCCTGTAGTTTTTGGCAACAGGGGCAGGGCAAACCTGTTTACAAAAATATTAAAGTTTTAGGAAGGGAGGTGTTGATTATGGCGATACAGAGATGGCGTCCCTGGGACGAGTTCAGAGAACTGGAGCGGAGGATGGAGGAGATGATGAGACATCCATTATTGTCCTTGCGTTATCCCCTAACCTGGTGGCGGGCACCGAGTGAAGAGGCTGCTTGGATACCAGCTCTGGAGATGTATGAGAAGGAGGACAGGTTCGTAGTCCGGGCTGAACTCCCGGGGATGAAGAAAGACGAAATCGAAATTTCTGTCCTTGGTGACACACTGACTATCAGGGGCGAGCGGAAAGCCGAGACCGAGGTAAAGGACGAGGACTATTATCGCTGTGAACTGTGCTATGGCAGGTTCTCACGCTCAATAACCTTGCCATCGGCGGTGCAGACAGCCAAGGTTGAGGCTACCTATAAGGACGGCATACTCGAGATAGTCCTGCCCAAAGCCCCGGAGGCGAAGCCAAAGAAGATACAGGTAAAGGTCAAAGAGCCTTCAAAAGAGTCTGGTGCAAAGGTGAAGACCGAGCCTAAGGCAAAGACCGAAGCTAAGAAGTAACATATTCACATCACTACCCTGCCCCTGTTTAATTTCAAAGCAAGGAGGAGAAGAGTGGCAAAGCAAGTAAAAGTTTATTCTACACCCACTTGACCGTGGTGTATTAAGGTCAAGCAGTGGCTTGACGCGCATAAAGTGCCATATCAGGACCTGAATGTAGCCGTGGACAAGGTAGCCAGAGACGAGATGGTGAGCAAGACGGGACGGCTCGCTGTACCGGTCATCGAAATTGATGGCGAGGTGGTGGTGGGTTATGACGAGGGCTGGCTGAAGCAAAAACTCGGGGTGTAAGTCGGGACTATGCATGATTTGATAATAGTTGGCGGTGGTCCAGCGGGGATGACCGCAGCCGTATATGCGGCACGGAAAAAGCTGGATGCTATATTGATCAGCAAAGACATTGGTGGTCAGGTGAACTGGACGCTGGGTATTGAGAATTACATGGGCTATCAGTTCATTGAAGGACCAGAGCTTATTCGTAAATTTGAGGAACAGGTGAAACAGTTTCCATTAGGGGTAGAACTCGGGGAAACTGTTATCACTGTGGGGCGGTCAGAAGATGGTTTCGAGATAAGGACAGAGAGTGGCAAAACATTTCGGTCCAGAGCGGCGATAGTTGCCTCGGGAAAGCGACCCCGTCCACTGAATGTGCCGGGGGAGGACAAGCTGGTAGGTAGAGGGGTGACCTATTGTGCAGTGTGTGACGGACCGCTGTTTGCTGGCATGAAGGTGGCAGTTATCGGTGGAGGCAACTCAGCGCTCGAAGCTGCCGATGATATGCTGAAAATAGCTGAACATATCTACCTGGTGTCGCTGACGCAACTTACCGGTGATGCTATTCTGGTGGACAGGGTTAAGAGCGGTAAAAACATCACCATGTTCCTGGAGCATGAGGTGACGGAGATACTGGGGAAAAACATGGTAAGTGGGGTCAGGATAAGGGATTTAAAAAGTGGCGAGGAGAAAGAGCTTGATGTCAGCGGCATATTCGTCGAGATCGGACTGATACCCAATTCAGACCTGGTGAAGGGGCTGGTGGAGCTTAACCAGTGGAGGGAGATAAAGGTCAACTGTCGAAATGAGACTAATATACCGGGCTTGTTCGCCGCTGGTGATGTGACCGATGTGCCGGAGAAGCAGATAGCTATAGCGGTGGGTGAGGGGGCGAAAGCAGCACTCCAGGCGCACCGTTATCTGCAGAGACTGGCTTAAAAGACTGGAGGTGATATGCAGCTTAAAGGTAGTAAGACGGAAGAACATTTGCGTCGGGCTTTTACACGGGAGTTGCATGCTCAGGCGTATTACCGCTATTACGCCGAGGCAGCAAGGGCTGCGGGGCTGGAACAGGTAGCGGAGATGTTTCTGGCTACTGCTGAGAATGAAGCAGAGCATGCCTGGCATGAGTTTCAGTTTCTTAACGGTGCTGGAGATACAGTAGCCAACTTGAAGATGGCGATCGGGCGGGAACATGAGGAAGCGGCATTGCTTTACCCCGAGGCAGCCAGAATAGCCCGTGAAGAGGGCTTTGATGAGGTGGCGGACTTCTTCGAACGGATGGGGAAGGTGGAAGCCAAGCATGAACAGAATTTCAGCGAGCTGCTGGAGAAACTGGACAAGGGTGAGGCTGCCAGGAGCAGGACCGTGGGGCATTCCGAAGTGTGGATGGCGCAGCTAATGTTACCGGAGCAGGCTAACCCCGCTGGATTTGTTCACGGTGGCGAGCTGATGAAACTGATGGACAATGCCGCTGGAGTGGTGGCGGCAAGGCACAGTCGGGCAAACCCCGTGACCGCTATGGTGGAGGACATAAACTTCCACACTCCGGTGAGGGTCGGCGAACTGGTGTTGGTGCACGCTAAGGTCACCTTCGTCAGCCGTTCCTCCATGGAGATAAAGATAGAAGTCGATGCTGAGAATTTGCTCACCGGTGAAAAAAGGCGGGCGCTAAGCGCCTATTATGTGATGGTAGCGGTTGACCTCAAAGGCAAGGCGGTTGAAGTACCGCCGCTGATAGTGATTACTGAAGAAGAGGAAAAGCTGTTCAATACAGGTCTGGAGAGATATCAGCAGCGCAAAGCAAAAACACAGAAGATGGAAGGAGGTGTTAGCACATGAGGAAGATGACCGAGGATAACTTGAAAAGTGCTTTTGCTGGCGAGAGCCAGGCGCATATGAAGTACCTTATTTTCGCCGACAAGGCTGAGGAAGAGGGAAGGCTTAATGTCGCCAGGCTTTTCAGAGCCATTGCTTATGCTGAGCAGGTGCACGCTGCCAATCACCTGAATGCCCTGGGGACGGTAGGCAGCACCTCGGTCAATTTGCAAGCGGCTATAGGTGGCGAGACCTATGAAGTTGAGGAAGTGTACCCGGCTTATAAAGCGGTGGCTGAGCTTCAGGAAGAAAGAAGGGCTATGCAGAGCATGAATTTCGCCCTCGAAGCTGAGAAGATACATGCTGGCATGTACCAGAAAGCGAAGCAGGCTGTTGATGGTGGCAGTGATATCAAGCTGGGCGATTTGTTCATCTGTTCAGTATGCGGGTATACTGTGGAGGGAGAAGCGCCGGGGCGATGTCCAGTATGTGGAGCGGTCAAGGGCAAGTTTAAGAAGTTCTAAGGAGACAGATGCCAGCACAGCAAGGGAAGCGGGAAGTCTATCTTGATTACGTAGCTACCACGCCGGTATTGCCGGAAGTAGTGGAGGCGATGCTGCCTTATTTCAGGGATGTGTTTGGCAATCCACAATCGATCCATTCCTGGGGTGACCGGGCTAGGGAGGCAGTGGAGAAGGCACGGCAGCAGGTGGCGATGTTGATAAACGGCGTGCCCGAGGAGGTGATATTTACCTCCAGTGGCACTGAAGCTAACAATATGGCTATAAAGGGACTTGCCCAAGGGCAGCTAGCGAAAGGGAAGCATATCATTGTCTCGGCAATAGAGCATTTCTCTGTACTGCATGCGGCGCGCACGCTGGAGAAGGCTGGCTTTGAGCTTACTGTAGTGCCTGTGGACAAATATGGAATGGTCGACCCTGACGAAGTGGCGCAGAGCATCAGGAAAGATACTGTGCTGGTATCGATCATGCATGCTAATGGGGAGGTAGGGACTATACAGCGGACCGCGGAGATAGCCAGGGTGGTGAAAGAAGCTGGTGCTCTCTTCCACACAGATGCTGTAGCCAGTGTTGGCAACATGCCGGTGGATGTAAAACAGCTCGGGGTGGACGCGCTGAGCCTGGCTGGAAATCAGTTTTACGGACCCAAGGGCGCTGCTGCTTTGTGGCTGAGGAGAGGAGTGCGACTTATCCCGTTGCTGGATGGTGGTGTGCAGGAGGGGGGACGGAGACCGGGGACGGAAAATGTGCCGGCGATAGTGGGCTTGGGTAAGGCTGCAGAGCTGGCAGTTAAAGAGATGCCCCGGCGCATTGAGAAACTCCAGCGACTACGGGACAGGCTTATCAATGGCATATTATCAGCGGTGGAGCATGTTATTCTCACCGGGCATCCCCAGCAGCGCTTACCGCACCATGCCAGTTTCTGCATCCAGTTTATTGAAGGCGAGGCGATGCTGATGTTGCTCAACAATGAGGGCATTGCTGTTTCCAGCGGTTCAGCGTGCACCTCTAGAGCATTGAAGGCATCGCATGTCTTGCTTGCCATGGGCATTCCACATGAAGTGGCACAAGGCTCGCTGCTATTCAGCGTCGGGCTTGGCAGCCAAGAAGAAGATATCGATTATGTTCTGGGGAAGTTCCCATCCGTAGTGGCTCGATTGAGGCAGATGTCGCCGCTATACGCTAAGTTTTTGAAGGAGCAAAGGGGGTGAGGTAGAAATGCCGATGTATAGTGAAAAGGTGATGGAACATTTCATGAATCCGCGGAATGTGGGGGAGATAAAGGATGCCGATGGCATCGGTGAAGAGGGTAACCCGGTGTGCGGTGACATGATGACCTTTTATATTAAGGTCAAGGACAACCGTCTGGAGGATGTCAAATTTCAGACCTTTGGCTGCGGTGCTGCCATAGCTGTGTCCAGCATGGTGAGCGAAATGGCAAAGGGCAAGACACTGGAGGAGGCACTAATGATAACTCCCGGTGTGGTGGCGCAGGAATTGGGTGGTCTCCCCAAGAACAAGTACCACTGCTCAAATTTGGGCGCACAGGCATTACGCAAGGCTATCAAAGACTATGCCACCAAGAAAGGACTCAAGCTTGAAGGTCTGGAGGAGGAAGAATATGAAGAAGAGGAAGGCTGAAGAGGAAAGATGTCTCTGTCCTTACTGCGAAGAGGAGTTGGTGATAGCTAGTGCGCCATTCTGCAAAGAGTGTGGTGTGGTATTCCGCCGCTGTATTAAGTGCCGGGTGACGGTACTGGAGAAAGATGCCAAGTTCTGCCCTAAATGTGGTGGTCCGTTGGATTAGAAAAGGGTTGCAATTTATAGCAGCAGCGAGGTCAGAAGATGAAGGCAGACGAGGTCCTTGATTGCGTAGGGCTTTATTGTCCCATGCCTATAGCCCATACTGCGAAGAAAATGAAGGAATTGAAGCCCGGGCAGGTGCTTGAAGTCCTGGCGGATGATAAGGGCATAAAGGAGGATATGCCAAATTGGTGTAAGATGACTGGCAATGAGTTTTTGGGAATCGAGGAGGAGGGCGGGATATATCGAGTATTTGTCCGCAAGTCGGCATAAGAGAGGAAAGGTGGCAAAATGATCGAAGGTCAGCAGGAAGTTTTAGAGGCATTGCGCTTTGCCATACAGATGGAACTGGATGGGAAGCAATACTATTTGAAGGCTGGCAGAGAAGCTGATGACCGGTTGGGTAAGGAGCTTTTCCAGTGGCTAGCCGGTGAAGAGGACAAGCACCGGCAAAGGTTTGAACAAATTTACGAATCGTTAAGAAAAGACAAAGGCTGGCCTTACATCGACGTTAACCCAAAGGCTGGGAAGGGCTGGACGAACCTTTTCAGCAGACCGGTGATGGGAGGCGGGTTGACGGGTGCGGTTAAAGAACTGGATGCTGCAGCTAAAGCTATGGAAATGGAGGAGAAGTCGCGGAAATATTACGAAACGCAAAGTCAGAGGGCGCTCCCGGAAGTGGCTAAGAATTTTTACTCAGCGCTGGCTGCCGAGGAGCAAGGGCATTATCTAGCGCTGGTTGAATACCGTGAATATCTTATAGACCCTGCAGGCTGGTTCCGTAAGGTAGAACATCACTCTCTAGACGGAGGTTAAGGAGATAACTATGGATGGTGAAAGCTTACTTGAGATAAAAAGCCTTGCTGTCGAGGTCGGCGGCAAAGAGATTTTGCATGATGTAAATTTAACCATCAAACCAGGCGAGACACATGTCCTTTTTGGTCCCAACGGCAGCGGCAAGACGACGCTGCTTATGACGATAATGGGACTGCCCAAATATCGTGTGACCAGAGGAAGTATTGTTTTTAAAGACAAAGAGATTACAGGACTGCCGGTGGACGAGCGAGCGCGAATGGGAATTGGTGTTGCTCTACAAAGACCCCCGGTGGTGCGTGGGGTAAAGACCAGAGATATGTTGGCTGCGTGTATGGGAAGGCGTGCCAGTGAAGAAGCTATTATCAGACTGGCACAAAAGGCAGACCTTGTTGAATTCCTGGACAGGGAGGTGAATTACGGTTTCTCGGGTGGGGAGATGAAGCGGTCTGAGCTTCTTCAGCTTCTGGCACAGGATCCTGAGCTGGCACTGCTGGATGAGCCAGAATCTGGTGTTGACCTGGTGAACATAGCGCTTATCGGTGAGTTGATTAATGAACTGTTGCATAAAGAGCACCCGATTCGTGAGCGGAAGCATTCCGGGCTGGTCATCACGCATACCGGTCACATACTGGAGTATGTGCACGCCCGTACTGGCTATGTACTCTTAGACGGGCGTATTGTTTGTGAGGGCGACCCGTTAGAGATACTGGAGACGATAAAAAGAAAAAGTTACGAGGAGTGCCGAAAATGCGCCATGTAGGTGAATCCAACCGCCCCGGGGAGAAAGCTAAGGCAGCGGCAGCCAAACCGGCAGCTTTCGGTGAAGATGTTGACCTAAGCAAGTACGAACAGTCTTCGGAGGAGTTGCCTTATCAGCCGGAGCCATCGTTGCTGCCTGAAAATGTAAAAAAGCAAATGACTCAGGTTGGTGTAGTTCCGGACAGCAGTGACCAGCGCGCCGGGACTTTTATCCAGATGGACCACTCGGTGGTGCATAGCGTAGCGAAGCAAGAGGGCATAGAGGTGATGGGCTTCAACCAGGCGGTAGAGAAATATGGCTGGTTGGAGGAATATCTGTGGAAAGCGGTGGCGGTGGACACGGACAAATATACTGCCCATGTGGAGCTTGGTCAGAGCAACGGCTACTTCATTCGAGCGTTGCCCGGGAGCAAGGTGGTATACCCGGTCCAGGCTTGCCTCTATATTGCCAAAGCCAGACTGGCACAAAAGGTGCACAATATCGTCATTGCTGAGGAAGGCTCGGAGTTACATATCATCACCGGCTGTACCAATGCTCCGAGGGGAGAGCCCGGATTGCATATTGGGGTCTCTGAGTTCTACGTAAAGCGTGGCGCCAAACTCACCTTCACCATGATACATAACTGGACGCCGGAGATAGCTGTCCGCCCCCGTACCGGCATAGTTATAGAAGAAGACGGAATATTCTTGAGTAACTATGTTATTTTAAAGCCAGTGCACTCGCTACAAATGTACCCGGTGGCGCGGTGTGCTGGTGAGAACGCCATCGTCAGGTTCCACAGCATCCTGGTTGCTACCCCCGGCTCCACCATGGACGTTGGTTCCAGAGTGATCCTCGATGCTCCTAATTCAAGGGCAGAGGTGGTCTCGCGGGCTATAACCACTGGCGGGATGATCATTGCCCGCGGGTATATCGAGGGGAATTCTCCTGACGTTAAAGGACATCTCGAATGTCGTGGGTTAATCCTGAGCGAGTCCGGAGTAATCCATGCGGTCCCAGAACTTAGAGGCACTGTGCCGGGTGTGGACCTATCCCACGAAGCGGCGGTGGGCAAGATAGCGGAGGAGGAGATTGAATACTTGATGATCCGCGGTCTGACACGTGATGAAGCTACAGCAGCTATTGTAAGGGGATTTTTGCGGGCGGGGATCGAAGGCTTGCCTGCGGAACTCGATGCCGAGATCCAGCGTGCTATCGAGACCAGTGAACAGACGCTTCTTTAGGCGAAAATAATTTTTAAAGGGGGTGGACAGTGAATCTAAAGGCATTCTACAAACTAAGCTATGGGCTATATGTGATAGGCTCCAAAAAGGACGGGAAACTCAACTGCCAGATCGCCAACACCGTTTTCCAGGTCTCTTCAGAGCCACCCACTATTGCCGTAGCCATCAACAAAAAGAACCTGACTCACGAGTTTATCACCAGCAGCAAGGTGTTTAGCGCTTCTATACTCTCACAGGACACACCGCTGAGCTTTATCGGGGGCTTTGGCTTCAAGTCCGGGCGGGAGGTGGACAAGCTTCAGGGGGTAAACTACAAGCTGGGCACCAACGGGGCGCCGATAATACTGGAAAACACGCTGGCTTATCTGGAGGCGAAGGTGATTAACCAGATGGACTGCGGCACCCATACTCTGTTTCTGGGCGAGGTGGTCGAGGCTGATGTGCTTATGGAAGGAGAGCCGATGACCTATGCCTATTATCAGCAGGTAAAGCGCGGCAGCATCCCGAAGACCGCCCCCAGCTATGTTGAAGTAAAGGAGGCAGCACCCAAGATGGCAAAGTACAGATGCACAGTCTGCAATTATGTTTATGACCCTGATATAGGCGACCCTGACGGCGGTATCAAACCGGGTACGCCTTTTGAACAGCTACCTGATAGCTGGGTATGTCCGGTATGTGGAGCAAGCAAAGACCAGTTTGAAAAGATGTAGGAGGCATGATGGCTGAACATTTCGGGGCTAACAAGCGTGAGCTATTAAAGGAATTGCTCAGAAAGTTACATCGAGGCGCTCCACAGTCAGAGGTGGAAGCGGAGTTCCGCAAGCTGGCGAAAGAGGTGACGCCGTTGGACATAGCCCAGGTGGAGGAAGAGCTTATCAAGGAGGGCATGCCACGGGAGGAGATACAAAGGTTGTGCGATGTGCATCTGGCGGTGATGAGGGAGTCTCTGGAGAAGGAAAGGGCAGAGGTTCCCGCCGGGCATCCGGTACATATCCTTATGGAGGAGCACCGACTACTTCTGGAGTTTGCTGGTAAGCTGAAAGAGGTAACCGGCAAGATCAAAGACAGGGGGAGTATAAGCAACGCCAGCTCAGAGATGGAACACCTGGCACATATTGTCCAGCACCTTAAGGACTCGGAGAGCCATTACATCAGGGAGGAGAACGTGCTTTTCCCGTCCCTGGAGAAACATGGCATCACCCAGCCACCGGCGATAATGTGGATGGAGCACGACAGGATAAGGGGGATAAAAAAGGAACTCTATCAGGTGGTTGAAGCTGCGCAAAGTGCTGCTTTTTCAGATTTCGTCAGCAGGCTCGACCAGAAAGCGCTGGAACTGGCGGAGATGCTTTCCAGCCATTTCTTCAAGGAGAACAATATCCTTTTCCCCACCGCTCTTAAGGTGATCACCGAGGCGGAATGGCGGGACATCAGGCACCAGTTTGATGAGCTGGGCTACTGCTGCTTTACTCCCGAGCCGGCTAAGGCTTCGTTTGCTCCAGCCGTGGCTGAGGCACAGCCAGTTCTGGGAGTGGAGGGCGTGGTCTCTTTAGAGACCGGTAGTTTCTCCATGGAAGAACTAGAGGCGGTGCTCAACACTTTGCCGGTGGACATCACTTTCGTGGATAAAGACGACACCGTCCGCTATTTCAGTCAGTCCAAGGACAGGATCTTTGCTCGTACCAAAGCGGTCATCGGGCGTAAGGTGCAGCAATGCCATCCGCAGAAGAGCGTCCACGTGGTCAACAAGATACTCGAGGACTTCAAAGCGGGGAAGCGTGACGTAGCTGAGTTCTGGATAGACCTCAAAGGCAGGCTGGTCTACATCAGGTATTTTGCGGTGCGTAATAAGGCGGGCGAGTACCTGGGCTGTCTTGAGGTGACCCAGGATATAACCGCTATTAAGAAAATAGAAGGGGAGAAAAGGCTGCTAGAGTGACATGCTTCGAGCACAGGTGAGCCTGAAAGGAGTGGAGAGATGAGACCGAGGGAGATAAGGCGTGGCATCTACTGGGTGGGGGCGGTTGACTGGGACAGGAGGCTGTTTGATTCGCTAATACCATTGCCCGATGGCACCAGCTATAACTCCTATCTAATACAGGGCAGCGAGAAGACAGCTCTTATAGATGCTGTTGACCCCACCATGGAGGGGGTGCTTTTGGACAATCTGGAGACGCTGCGCATTAAGCGGCTTGACTATCTTGTTGCCAACCATGCCGAACAGGACCATGCCGGTGCTATCACAGCGGTGCTGGCAAAGTATCCTGAGGCGAAGGTGGTGTGTACTCCAAGATGCAAAGGGATGCTTATCGACCTGCTAATAGTCGGCGAGGACAGGTTCATAACTGTGGAAGACAAAGAGGCTCTATCTCTTGGGGACAGAACGCTGGAGTTTATTCACGCCCCCTGGGTGCACTGGCCCGAGACGATGCTTACCTACCTAAGGGAGGAGAAAATTCTATTTCCCTGTGATTTCTTCGGTTCCCACTTAGCCACCAGCGATTTATATGTCACCGATGAAGGGCAGGTATACGAAGCAGCAAAACGGTACTACGCCGAAATCATGATGCCCTTCCGTAGCACCATTCAGAAAAATCTGGAAAAAGTGAAGCAATACACGGTTGATATAATCGCCCCCAGCCACGGTCCTTTATATGATAAGCCGGAGTTCATCCTGAAGGCTTATCGTAGCTGGGCTTTTGATGAGCCGAAGAATATAGTGGTGCTGCCGTATGTGTCCATGCACGCCAGCACAAAGCGAATGGTAACTCACTTTGTGGGTGCGCTGGTGCAGAGGGGTATTACGGTGAAGCAGTTCGATCTGCCGGTGACCGATATCGGCAAGCTGGCTATGGCACTGGTGGACGCCGCTACTATTATTATCGGGACACCTACAGTGTTGGGTGGAGCGCATCCCGCAGCCGCTTATGCTGCTTTCCTGGCAAATGCGCTGAGACCCAATCTGAGATTCGCTTCCGTCATAGGTTCCTATGGCTGGGGTGGGAAGACGGTGGAGCAGCTTACTGGTATGTTGCACAATTTAAAGGTGGAACTGCTGCCTACCGTCTTGGTCAAAGGGTATCCACGCGAGACAGATTTCAAAGCGCTTGATGACCTTGCTGAAATGATCAGGCAAAGGCACCGGGAGACCGGTGCATTGTAGAAATAAACGAAAAAGGAGGTAGAAATGGGTATACGAGTGGGTAAAGAAGCACCAGACTTTACAACACGAGCGTACCACGAAGGGAGGGCGAAGGATATCAAGCTTTCCGATTACCGCGGCAAATGGGTGATGCTATGTTTCTATCCTGGTGACTTCACCTTTGTCTGACCGACGGAGCTTTCGGCAGTTGCCGCCAGGTACAAAGAATTTCAAGAGCTAGGTGCGGAAGTGTTGTCTATAAGTGTAGACAGCATATTCTCTCACAAGATCTGGCAGGAAGAGGAGCTTTCAAAGATGGTGGAGGGTGGTGTGCCTTACCCCATGCTTTCTGACCCCGGCGGGAAAATCGGCTCGCTTTACGGCGTGTACGATGAGGAAGCTGGGGTGAATGTCAGAGGGCGTTTTCTCATCGATCCCAATGGCATTATTCAGGCTATGGAGGTGCTGACGCTGCCGGTGGGGCGCAATGTCACCGAAACCTTGCGACAGATAAAGGCTTATCAGCACCATCAGGCTACCGGTGAGGTCATGCCCTCCGGTTGGCAGCCGGGTAAGCCAACATTGAAACCAAGTATGAAGCTGGCGGGCAAGGTGTGGGAGGTGTGGAACCCTAAAATGGAGTAATTTGTGACAATGAAGGCGAAACTTTGGGTAAACCAGAAGCCGGTGGAGATGAACCGCTTTGTCGCAGACCTGCTGGGGCGGGTATGTGTGGCTATGGTCTCAGCCCTCAAAGGTACAGAAAATATGCGCCAGATAGATATCCAGCTAGAGAAAGAGGAAGTTACCGCCACTGTGAACGGGCAGAGTATTCCACTGAACGCGTTCACCAGCGAGGTCATTGCCAACACTTTACGGGGTCTGGTGTCATCGCTCAAAGGGGTTGGGGATACTGGCAGAGTAAGCATCGGCGTGGAAATTGAGTAAGATGGCGACTAAACGGTCGGTCTTTCGTGTACACGGAATGACCTGTGCCTCCTGTGTTGCTCGGGTGGAAAAAGCCCTGTCGGGAGTGCCAGGGGTAACGTGGGCTAATGTCAATCTGGCTTCGGAGACGGCTCTCGTCGAGTACAGTGATGATACCAGCATAACTGAACTGAAACGAGCGATAGCAGATGCGGGTTACGAGCTGGGGACGGAGGTGGATGTCGAGGGTGGAGGACTTGCTCCTGCGGGCGAGGTGCGCGGGTTAAAGATAAAGCTCATTGTAGCGCTTTCCCTGGCAGCGATAGTGCTGGCACTAACCATGGGGTTTGATTTCCCGGGCAAACCGTACTTGCTTTGGTTGCTGGCAACTCCTGTGCAATTTTGGGCAGGGTGGCAGTTCTATCGCGGAGCATGGGGGGCACTTAAGCACCGGACTGCTGATATGAATACACTTATAGCTGTAGGTACTTCAGCGGCTTATTTCTACAGCACGGTGGTGGTTGTCGCCCCTCAGGTATTCACAGGCGCTAGGATGGCACCCGAAGTCTATTTCGACACGTCTTCCATGATAATTGCCCTTGTTCTATTGGGGCGTTTTCTTGAGGCTAGGGCGAAGGGGCAGACCTCGGAGGCGATAAAAAAGCTTATCAGCTTGAGACCGGACAAAGCGGTCGTCATTAGAGATGGAGTGGAGTCTGAGGTTGCGGTGGAGGAGTTGCAGGTTGGGGATATCGTGCTGGTGCGCCCCGGAGAGCGGGTACCTGTAGATGGCACTGTGACACAGGGGTATTCCACGGTCGACGAGTCCATGATCACCGGTGAAAGTCTACCTGTGGAAAAGAAGGTGAGCGATACGGTTATCGGAGGTACGATCAATCTGACCGGTAGCTTTCAGTTTGAAGCTACACGGGTGGGCAAGGACACTACGCTGGCTCGTATTATCAGGATGGTGGAGGAGGCGCAGGGGAGCAAGGCACCGGTGCAGCGTCTGGCAGATATTATCGCCAGCTATTTTGTGCCAGCGGTGGTGGGAGTGGCTATTGTTACATTCGTCGTCTGGTCTTTTCTGGGACCGGAGCCGGCTCTGACGCATGCTTTGCTTAACTTTGTGGCTGTTCTTATCATCGCCTGCCCCTGCGCTCTGGGGCTGGCTACGCCCACTGCTATCATCGTCGGTACCGGCAAGGGTGCTGAGAACGGTGTCCTTGTCCGTAGCGGTGAAGCACTGGAGATAATGCACAAGGTGGACTGTGTGCTGTTTGATAAAACAGGCACTTTGACGGTCGGCAGCCCTGTGGTCACAGACATTGTGCCTGTGCCACCGTTTACCGGGGATGAAGTCTTGCGATTGGCAGCTTCGGCGGAGCGCAACTCAGAGCATCCGCTGGCTGAGGCTGTGGTCAAAGCGGCTTCGGCGAAGGGGCTAGCCCTTCTCGAGGTGTCTGATTTCAGTGCCATGCCAGGTCATGGTGTCGAAGCCATCCTGGATGGCAAGCGCCATCTTGTCGGTAATCTTGCCCTAATGCGTGGGCGTGATTTACCGCTGGACGGCATTGCCACGGTGGCTGAACAGTTGTGGGAGCAGGGGAGGACAGTGCTGTTTTTAGCTGTGGGCGGTCAAGTAGCCGGAGTTATAGCGCTTGCTGATACTTTGAAACCCGAGGCAAAAGAGGTGGTCAGGGTGCTCCATAAGATGGGTATCGAGGTGGCAATGCTCACCGGTGATAACTTTCGGGCTGCCAATGCGATAGCTCGCGAGGCTGGCATTGACCGGGTGCTAGCAGAGGTACTGCCGGAGAACAAAGCCATGGAATTACAAAGGCTGCGGGATGAAGGGAAAGTGGTAGCGATGGTAGGTGATGGTATTAACGATGCCCCTGCGCTGGCTCAGGCAGATGTTGGCGTTGCTATAGGCACTGGCACCGATATCGCTGTGGAGGCGGGTGACATAGTGCTCGTCAGCGGTGACCTGCGTGGTGTTGTCACTGCGGTATCTTTAAGCCGTCGCACCATGCGCACTATAAAGCAGAACCTCTTCTGGGCATTCGCCTATAATACCGCCCTGATCCCGGTGGCGGCTGGGGTGCTGTATCCTGCTTTTCAAGCTCAGGGGGTGCCGGTGGCACTCCGCTTTGCTCTCGGTGAGTATGGCTTTTTGAACCCGGTACTGGCGGCAGTGGCTATGGCTGCCAGCTCCATTACGGTGGTGCTTAACTCGTTGCGCTTGAAAGGTTTCAAGCCAGCTGGAACTGAAATAGCTGAGAAAGGAGGTGAAAAGATGGCGATCGATCCGGTGTGCAAGATGGAAGTTAAAGAGAAGGAAGCTGCAGCGACATCTGAATACAAAGGCAAAAAGTACTACTTCTGTGCTCTAGCCTGCAAGAAAGCTTTTGACCAGAACCCGGAGAAATACCTTGCCCCCGAGGTGCCCAGGCGCAGATGAGGCATATAGGGGTATTCCCCGGATAGCCGTGGGCTATCTACAAAAAGAGATTATCTAACTGGAGGTAAAAAGAATGGACAAAGAAAAGACCATCGCTTTACTGAACGCAGACCTTGAGGGCGAACATGGGGCTATTATTCAGTACCTTATCCATGCCTATGCTATGGGCGAAGGGGAACTCGCCTGCGAAATTGAGGCTATTGCCAGGGAGGAGATGCGTCATTTCGATTGGCTTGCTGAGATAATAGTGGAACTCGGTGGCAAGCCCAGCCTGAAGCGGGGCAAAATGCGCATGGAAGGCAAAGCGGTGAGCGACTGGATGGGGCAGGACGTGCTTCTGGAGGAGGACGCCATCGCCATGTATAAGCAGCACATCGCTGCCATCGATGACCCCAAGATAAAGCGATTGCTTGAGCGTATCCTTTCGGACGAGGAGTCCCATCGTGGTGACTTTCAGCATTTCGTAGACAAGGCAAAAAAGGAAGGGCTCAGGGATATCAGAGGTGAACGCAAAGACAAGGTCGCTGGGGCGCTGGACTGGGGTATAGAACATGAGTACACAGTGATACTCCAGTACCTCTTCCATTCATACATGGCTAAGAACAAAGAGATAAAGAAACAGATGGAAGACCAGGCAATAAACGAGATGCAGCATCTGGGCTGGTTGGCTGAGGAACTGGTCGGAGGTGGTGGCAGCCCCAGGATCGAGCACACTGAGGTGGACCAGTCTACCGATCAGGCTGCGATGCTCAAAGCCGATATCGAAATTGAGAAGAAGGTAGCTGCCGAGTATGACCGTGCAGCCAAAGAGATGCCTGACGAAAAGCTGAGGAAGCTGCTTCTGCGCATCCGAGACCATGAGATTTACCACACTGATATCTTCAGCGATCTTTTGAAGGAAGTGAAAAAGTAATCATAAAGCAAGACTGAGGGCTGAAAGGAGGTAGAGATGGCAAAAGTTACTGCTATAGGGCAGGTGTTCAAGTGTAGTATTTGCGGTAATGTGGTCGAGGTTAAAGTGGTGGGTGGTGGCGAGCTGGTCTGCTGTGGCAAACCGATGGAACTGCAAAAATAGTTTGGGGGTGAAGCAATGGCTTATCAGGCTAAAGACTACGGCAAATTAATCGGCATGGAGGGGTTTAGCGAGACACTGCTTAAGAACCATTTCACACTATATCAAGGGTATGTGACCAATACTAACAGACTGATGGACAGCCTGTCTGCCATGCTCAAGGAGGGCAAGCAGGGGACTCCAGAATATGCCGAGCTGAAGCGGCGGTTGGGCTGGGAGTTCAATGGTATGAGGCTGCACGAATATTACTTTGAAAATCTCGGTGGGAAGGGGTCATTGAACAAGTCGGGCAAGCTAGCCAGCAAGCTGGCGGATGACCTCGGCAGCTATGAGGACTGGGAAAAGGACTTCAAAGCGTGCGGGACGATGCGGGGTATCGGCTGGGTCGTCCTTTATCAGGACGACGTCACCGGGAAATTGTTCAACCAGTGGATAAACGAACATGATGTGGGTCATCCCGCTGGTTGCATACCCGTCTTGGTGCTGGATGTTTTTGAGCATGCCTTTATGATTGACTACGGGCTCAAAAGGGCTGACTACATCGAGGCTTTCTTCCGCAATATCGATTGGGGCGCAGTTGAGGGTAGATTAAAGTAGGTATGGAGTATAAGATGGGTGAGTTTGTTCCAATAGGAGCAACCGGTGATTTCCTAGAGGGTGTGATGAAGGGGGTCGAAGTCGGGGGCAAAGAAGTCCTGGTGGTCAGGTCTGGCGGCAAGTTCTATGCTGTAAGTGCGCGTTGCCCACATCTGGGTGGCAGACTGGCACAGGGCAAGCTTGAGGGAACGGTGGTCACCTGCCCATTACATGGCTCGCAGTTCGACCTTGCTGATGGACACGTGGTCCGTTGGCTTAAAGGCTCAGGTGCCTTTTCCGCCATTGCCAGAGCCATGAAAGGACCCAGGGGCTTGGACGTCTATAATATTAAGGTGGAAGGTGATACAGTCCTTGTAGAGGTGTGAGTGCGGGTGGGGGACAAGTCCTCTTGTTGCTGCGGCTGTTATTCAACGCTGCTATCATACAGGCTCTTGGTGGCAAGGTGTAAGAGAGAGGACTCAACTCTCGAGGTAATAACTAACGGTATCCAAGAACCAGCGGTTATCTTTAAGCACTTTGTCCGTCTTAGTAAGCTCGATCTTTTTGTTAAAGATAGGGCCGTTGATTACCAGGGTGTGGTACTCGCCGTTCTCACCGCAGAGGTCGATGTTTTTACTTCTGAGATAGTCCAGGAAGGGTCTGGACACAGGTTGCCCCACCCATTCCGGACCGATGAGGTCTGCCTGAGCGCTGACCACCACTGCTTCGAAGCCGTTGCCTATAAAAGTGTGGAGCACCTCTTCTGTCGTCCATCCCCACAATGGCTCCAGGGCTTTGATGCCCAGCTCTCCACAGACCCGCTCCACCCACTGCTTATGCTCTTCAAGATATATATCGCCGAAGACCATGCCTTCTATACCTTCGGGAATGAGGCTGCTAACCGCCTGTTTAAATGCTGGCTCATAATTGTCCCACGATGTCTCCTGTTGCAAGAGCGGGATGCCTAGAGCTTCGCTCTGTAACTGAATGAGTCTAGCCTCGGTGCCGTGGAAGCTGACTCTCTGATATTCCTTGGAAATGAAGTTCACCAGGTATGATACCCGGTATCCCTGTCGAATAGCCTCATAGCAAGCAAGGCAACTGTCCTTTCCCCCGCTCCAGGACATGATGTAGCTCATCGTTCTGCGTTTTCAGGGCTTTCGCTTGGGAGCTAAATTCTAGCCTTTTACTAGAGAGGTTGTCCAGAATGTCGCAAAAACAAGCCTGTGTGCCACAAATGCAATAGTGGCTTGCACTATTGTCTCAAGGTTGATTGCTCTACAAGTACTAGATTGCACACCAGAGGATGTAGATGTTTGCTGCCAGTAACGCAATACCAATCAGGGTGAACACAGCTACCAAGAAGTAGGGTGTGGCATATGCCATTACCGCCCCTACCAAAAAGCCAAAGAGGAGACCAAGTAACCGAGTCCGGGACATTGTTCCTACTGCTATATGTGTCCTCTGTACTCGTGCCCTTATTTATTATCTTATTACTTACACGATTTTTCTGTCAACAGTAAACGGGCAAGCTATGCATGCAGACCCCAATTTCTGGTACCATCTTATTTGATAAAAAAGAAAGGAGATGCTATGGATTATAGACGTATGACTGCGCCCTGTGGACTGGACTGCTTTAATTGTCCTGTTTATCTGGCTAAAGACAACGAGCGACTGAGAGCGGCTGTTGCCCGGAATTTGAATATCCCGGTCGAGCGGGTGGTTTGCCGGGGGTGCCGGGAGGAAAACGGGACGATAGGCTTCTTGGACATGACCGAGCCCTGTAATGTTTACAGGTGCATCCAGAAGAAGGGACTTAGCTTCTGTTATGAGTGCTCCGATTTTCCCTGTGATTATCTTCATCCTTATGCTGACAAAGCAGCAGAGAGACCGCATAATACCAAGGTTTTCAATCTATGTTTGATTAAGAAGATGGGGCTGGAGTCTTGGGCAGAAACAAAGTCGAGGAGTGTAAGGGATACATATTTTAGAGGGCAGTTCAGGCTGTAAAAGGAGCCTTACCTGGTTAGGAGCAACCGTGTAATACGGCAGGTTGATTTTGGCTCTAAAAAGCAACGCGCCTAGAGGGATTCGAACCCACGACCCCCGGTTCCGAAGACCGGTGCTCTTGTCCGCTGAGCTATAGGCGCAAGTTATGCCGGGAAAAGGTTGCCCCAAGCATCTGGTGGGTGGTGGGGTGAGCGGAGGGATTCGAACCCTCGTTCTTCAGGGCCACAACCTGACGCCTTGAACCGCTCGGCTACGCTCACCACAAGGCTACAAGCGTTATTATAGCCCAGTGGAAGAGCTATTGACAAAGGTCAAGGCTGGTATTACAATTCGCCATCAATAAGAAATTTCTGTGGCAGATACCTGGCAACCCAAGTTAGGTGATAGATTTGTTCGCCGACCGAGGGTTACTGCACACCCTCTGAGGCGTGTGCTTGGTGTTTTTGGACTGTTCAGTGCTGGTTACGGCAATGTAGGTTCTTCTATCTACTATGCCCTGGGACTGGTGGCGCTGGTAGCTGTGGGAGCCACCCCCGTTGTGTTAGGGCTTGCTGGCATACTGTTCATTTTTACCGCTTTGAGCTATGCCGAGGGTACAGCTATGTTTCCTGAAGCTGGTGGCTCTGCCAGTTTTGCCCGTCACGGGTTCAATGACCTGGTGGGGTTCGTCGCCGGCTGGGCGCTGATGTTCAGTTACATCGTCACCATTGCGATCTCCGCCTATACTATACCATCTTACCTCGGGCTTTTCTGGGAACCTCTGAAGACATCGCCTCTGGCACACACCAGCATGTCTATAAGTATTGTGCTGTTGCTCATGGTGGTGAATGTTATCGGTGTCAGGGAGTCTTCTCAAGTCAATGTGGGGCTAGCTATGTTGGATATAGCAACTCAGTTGTTGATCATCGTCCTGGCTCTGGCGATACTCTTCCACCCCGGTGTCTTCTGGCAGCGTGTTACCGGCTATTGGCCATCGACTGCCAATCTCGTCTTCGGTATAGCTATTGCAGCTATTGCCTTTACTGGTGTGGAAACAGTATCACAAATGGCGGAGGAGACCAGGCGCCCGCAGGTGCGTGCCCCTAGGGCTTATATGTTGATGATCGTGGTAGTCCTGCTTATCTTTGGCGGTATTTCTATATCGGCTTTCTCAGCCATGACACCCGGCGAGCTGGCTTCTGATTGGGCTACCGACCCGGTTGCTGGTATAGCTCATAAGGTCTCCATGGCTATTGTCCCTGATGAGTTAGCGGCAAGAATTTTCCACGAGCCGATACAGCACTATATCGCGACCTGGTTTATTGACGTGCTGCGGGCTGCTCTTCCCATACTGGTAGCCGTGCTGGCAGGCACGATTTTGTTTATAGCCACAAATGCTGGACTGCTGGGAATCTCGCGCCTGGCTTTTTCGCTGGGCAGGTTTAATCTGGTACCCGGCGTTCTGGGGAAAGTCCACCCCCGTTCCAAGACCCCGTATGTGGCTATAGTCGTTTTTACCCTGGTGGCAATACTGTTACAAATACCAGGATTTTTCCGCCCGGACTTGTTTGAGTCGTTAGGTGGTCTTTATGCCTTCGGCTCTATGCTGTCTTTTGCCCTGGCACATCTTTCCATTCTGGCGTTACGCTGGAAGATGCCAAAAATGGAGAGACCATTTAAACTTGGCTGGAATGTGAGATTCAGGGGTGCAGAGTTCCCGTTAACCGCTGTTATTGGGCTTTTGGGCACAATAGCCATCTGGGTAGTGGTGGTTGCGATGCAAGAGTACAGCCGATGGGTCGGTTTCGGCTGGATGGCGCTGGGGCTGGGTATTTATTTCCTGTTTCGCTGGCGAAGGCAGTTGCCTTTGGGTGGAGTGGCAAGGTAGAGTGACTTTCAGTGTGGGATAAGCACATAATTGCACTCATGGACGGGCGAAACTATACTATATTGTAGACGGTCAGCAAGAGTATGAAGCTGGAGAGAATGTTGGTTGCGGTGAACGGTAGAGATGCCGATGTCGAAACGGTGAAGCTAGCCTGTAACCTGGCTAAAAGGTCGAAAGCGAAGGTATATGTTCTCTATGTCATCGAGGTCAAGCGCAGCCTGCCACTGGATGCAATGATAGATTCCGAAGTAGAAAAGGCGGAAAAAGCGTTGACGCGAGCTGAGGAGATAGCTGCTGAGCTTGATTATGAGGTGGAGACCGATTTGATCCAGGCACGGGAAGTCGGTCCGGCAATCGTGGGCGAGGCGATGGAAAGAGATGTGGACTTAATCCTTATGGGATTTGCTTATAAGAAGCGTTTTGGCGTGTTTAACCTGGGTAGAGTTATCCCCTATGTTCTGGAGGAAGCTCCTTGCCGCGTATTACTATACAGAGAACCTATTTCTTGAGGAAGGCGATGCTATGAAAGTGATTATCATGGGTTGTGGGAGAGTAGGAGCCCAGCTAGCCAGTTTACTTGACGCTGAAGGGCACGAAGTGATCGTCCTCGATATAGATGCCCACAGTTTCAGGCGATTGCCGCCGAGTTTCGGAGGTACGGCTCTTGTAGGCGATGGCACCGACCTCGAGACGCTGGAAAAGGCGGGCGCTGAGCAAGCTGATGCCTTCGTGGCGGTGACGCAGGGAGATAACCGTAATGTTATGGCGGCTCAAATCGCCAAGCAGATTTTCAACATACCTAAGGTGGTTTGCCGGATATATGACCCGCTCCGTAAAGACGTTTATGAAGCGCTGGGGCTGGAGGCACTTAGCCCCACGGTTATCTTTGCACAAATGTTGAAAGAGAGGGTGCTTTCATGAGAGAAGGTGAGATGAAATGTACATAATAATTATCGGCGGAGGTAGCGTTGGTTACAGTCTGTGCAAAGTCCTGCTGAGAGAAGGGCACGAGGTGCTGGTGTTGGACAAGGACCCTGCCAAATGTGAGAAATTCGAAGACGAGCTGGGGAGCGTGTGTATGCGGGGCGATGGCTGTGAGGTAGCTGTCCTGGCTGAAGCTGGAGCTTCGAGGGCAGATGTTTTTATAGCGGCTACTAACGAGGATGAAGACAACCTGGTGGCATGTCAGGTGGCAAAGTATAAGTTTGGAGTACCGCGTACTATCGCCCGCGTAAATGACCCCAAACATGAGCAGATCTTTAAGAAACTGGGAATTGATTGCCCGGTGAGTGTGACCAATGTTATCCTGGAGCATATCGAGGAAAAACTTCCTACACATCCGTTAATCCATCTTTTGAGCATGGGCGAAGAGAAAATGGAGGTGGTTGAGATTAAGGTGCTGGAGGGATCGAAATCTGTGGGGAAGGCGGTCAAGGACCTTACTTTACCCGCTGATTCTATTATGGCATTGTTGATAAGAAATGGGCAGAAGCCAATAGTGCCTACCGCCGATACTGTGCTTAAGGTCAATGACCGGATAATCGCTTTAACGACTACAGATAGTGAAGAGGCTTTGAAAGCAGAGCTGGTCGGGTGATGAGTGTAAGGACGAGGATGGTGAAGGTCGCTTTCCAGGGGGAGCGGGGGGCTTTCGGGGAGGACGCTGTCATCAACTTCTTCAAGGAGGCTGAACTTCTGACCTGCCGTCACCTTGAAGATGTGTTTGTAGCTGTTTCAAAGGGGAGAGCTGATTTCGGTGTCGTGGCGGTGGAGAACTCGCTAGCTGGCAGCATCAATGAGACTTATGACCTGTTGTTGCAGTATCAGGTGAATATCTACGGCGAAGTGAATTTGCGGATAAGCCATTGCTTGATGGCTTTGCCGGGTGAAAAGCTCGAAGATATACAGACCGTCTATTCCCATCCCCAGGCTCTAGCACAATGCGAGGAGTTTTTGAAACGGCTCGGTGCCGAGGTAGTGCCTACCTATAATACGGCGGCTAGCGCTAAAAGGATAAAGGAGGAGAAGCTCAAAAATTGCGCTGCTATTGCTAGCCGTAGGGCAGCGCAGATTTACGGTCTGGAAATCCTCGCCGAGGGCATCGAGACCAGCAAGGACAACTATACCAGGTTCTTCGTAATTTCCCGACTTAAAGCAGCACCGGCGGCTAAGAACAAGACCTCTCTGGTATTCAGTACCAGAAATGTACCCGGGGCTTTGTACGCTTGCCTGGGCGTTTTCGCCACCAGGAACATAAACTTGACCAAGCTGGAGTCGAGACCAAGCAAAAAGAAGCCCTGGGAATACGTATTTTATGTTGACTTTGAAGGGCATGTGGAGGACTCGGTTTGCCGCCAGGCTCTCGCAGAGATGGAACAGAAGACAAATTTTCTAAGGGTGCTCGGGTCTTATCCCTGCGCTGACGGTTAGCTTTTTCTAATAACCTACAGACAACCTTACCTCAGTCTTCTCCCTTCGGGGGAGAGGAGAGTTTCAGGTTTTGCTTTAGTTTCTGGTAGGTTATGGTCAAAGATTCAGGGAGAACTTTTGTGTCTGCGATTATGGGCATGAAGTTGGTGTCGCCCTGCCAGCGGGGGACGATGTGAGTATGGATATGGTCGGCTAAACCGGCGCCTGCTGCCTTGCCTAGATTCATTCCGATATTGAAACCTTCAGGGCTCATCGTCTCAGTCAGGAGCTTGAGACCCAGTTTGACCATCTCCAGGTGCTCTCTAGCTTCAGCATCGCTCAGTAAAGAAAGGTCTCCTACATGGCGGTAGGGGGCGACCATGAGATGCCCTGTATTGTAGGGGTAGACATTGAGGATTATGAAATTGCTTTCCCCGCGGTAAAGTATGAGGTTTGAGGCATCGTCATCTTCTTTTGATTTCCGGCAAAGAAAACAGCCCGGTTCTTCCGCGGCTTTATTTATGTATTCCATTCGCCAGGGTGCCCAGATGCGTTCCATTTATTAGCAATATTAACCTAAAGTCAGACCCACTTGCAATAGTAGTGGTCTTTATGTCGCCCGGATAGGAGCTATTGACTTTAACGACTAACATTGTTATCTTTGTAGCTAGGTATGACAGATGTGCAGCTAAATGTCGTTACCAGCGGCAATGTCACATGGGTCACCAAACGGGAGATAGAGAACACTTTCCGCGACTGTTACCGTCGGTTTAAGATAAGGCTTCCTTATCGGGTTGATGTGCACATTGTGGATACCGAAGCCAATGTACAGGCGATCCTGAAAGAAGAGAAACTAAGGATGGGGATAACCACTGCTGGAGACGAGGAGTACATTTGCTATCACGATGCCTGGCGCGGCTATCCGCGGATAATTTGCTGCCTGGAAAGATTAGCGGGCTTAAGCAAGCTGGCGAGGCTGGGAGCTATGCGGCACGAGGCGGCACATAGTGCCTTGCATGGCTCGATTGAGTATTATATTTTCAAGATCCCAGAGGAGTGCCGTCATATAGCTGCGGTGAAAGGTCTCGATGCCTCTGTGCTCGACCAGGTGTTATATTTTCTGTCTGTGGCGGTTAAGGACTTTGAAGCAACCAGGTTCCTGGTGCAGCGTAACTTCATTGAGTGTCAATTTGCCTTTGCACTGGAATGGATACGCACTTCGGAAGAAGATAAGGCTGTCTGGAAGCTAGCTCAAGCAAGCAGGCGAGGCAAGTTCGTCTATCTGGTGGCTTTGCTTAAACCGGTACTTTTCGCGCACCCCCTCCTGGCATTGCCTAGGTCGAAAAAAGTCCCTCTGGAACAGCAGGTGCTTCTGGCAAGGAGAGTTGAGGAGTTGCTGGAACACCTGGGCACTGCCGAGCAGAACAGGTTTCTTCAGGTGGCTAATCTGATGGTGGAAGAGTTGACTGGAGATACGCACAAAAATGTTGATGTGGCGCTGCAGCAAGCTATGAACCTTGCCTGATGTCTTCCTTTTTCTGCAATAAGACCTCTCTGTGACTGCGTTTTCCGCCCCGGGACTTGCTGGTCTGCTGAAATGATAGAGATAGATGGTTCGGTGAAATCCGGCAGCGGCACGTTGCTGCGCTATGCAGTGAGCCTGGCAACCCTATTTGGCGAGGAACTCCATATGCGGAACATTAGGGCTGCCAGGGAGAAGCCCGGTCTGCGCCATCAGCACCGCCAAGCTATATTGGCTTGCTGTGAGGTCTCTCAGGGCTCTGTTGAAGGTGCCACCCTGGGTTCAATGGAGGTGTGGTATAAACCGGGGAAGAGGGTGGAGGGAGGTGATTATCGCTGGGACATAGGCACCGGTGGCTCCACTACTATGTTAGCCATGACCTTGTTGCCAGTGGCATGTTTCGCCACCAGACCATCGACCTTTACCATATCTGGAGGGCTGTTCCAGGACTTCGCACCATCAGCTTATCACATGAAGCACGTCTTTTTTGCTTTCCTGAGCGGAATGGGCATACATGCTGAGCTGGAAATCAAGCGTCCTGGCTATGCTGAGCATGGTGGCGGCATAATCGAAGTGAGGGTGAGCCCGGTAGATGGTGCAATCAAAGCGATCAAGGCTGATAAACGCACAGCGATTTCAAACATTTGCGGTGTGGCTATCTGCTCTCATCTAAGTGAGTCCAAGGTCAGCGAGCGGATGGCGCGGGAGTGTGAGCGTTTGCTAAAGCAAAGTGGCTACAGCGCTAAAATCGAAGTGGTCTACGATGCTGCTGCCACCCATCCCGGTGCTGCTCTGGCTATCTGGGTGGAAGGCACTGGCTGCTATCTCGGTTCGGATATGGCGGGCAAGAAAGGCAGGCGTGCCGAAAACATAGGAAGGCAGGTAGCTAGCAACTTGATCGAGGACATTAATGCCGGGGCTACAGTTGATAGGTTTTTAGGTGACCAGGTGGTGCTTTACGCTGCCCTAGCAGAAGGGGTTACTGAGTATCTGATACCACACATGACCGACCATATCGAGGCTAACCTGTGGTTGGTAGAGCAGGTGCTGGGTAAATTTGGTGCTCAGACGGAAGTGACAGGTAATCGGGTGAGAATAAAGGGCATAGGCTATTTAAAGAGGTAGGCTCAGCCCGGGAGTCTTTGTTTTAGCTTTTTTAATGTCTCAGCGAAAGGCTGTGCCACCATTTCCAGACTCCTCTGCCATTCGTCTCTGGCTTGAGGATTTATCCGGCTGACTGCTGAGCCAGCGATTCTCATCTGGTGCAATGTCTCTCTCCCGGCTTTTTCTATATCCTCTTTTTGTCTGGCTTCTGCTACTTGATATTCTTGTAGCAACTCTTTTATCCTGTTTAAGGTCTCTGTTACAGCGTTATCATGGTTTAAGTAAAGGATCCCCTGCATCGCGTGTTCGGTGTTGACGCTGAAGCGTATATCGATTGTATCTACAAACTGGCGTAAAAGGAACCTGGTTATCAGTTCCTTTTCCTGACCATCGTACCTTGCCAGTTCAGATGTTAGTAGCCTGGCATCGGGGTGAGCAAGGTATTTATCAGCCAGCGCCTTAGCTATTTGAAGGCACTCCTTTTCCCTTTGTTTTCCCCTTTCTTCGGCTGACAGGTCGCCCAGTTTCTTGGCTTTTTCCTGTGCGATCTCCCAGGCGCTCTTAAGCTCTCCCATTTTTAAACCTTCTCTTTAGGGTAAGTGCTGTACAGGTTTGGCTCTTGGTATCTTGTAGCTTGTCCGATTTCCTATGGCGGCTACCAGGCTGGTATTTGGTTTTCACCAGCATTTTACCTTATAATTGAGCTGTAATCAAAAACCTATGGTCTACAGGACATCCGAGTACTACAGGACGCTGCGGCTTGCGGACAATTTTTACTGTTATGTCTGGCAGGGTAGGGGTAACAATTGTAACACCTGTCTTTTTGCCAATGTACTTCGGGGAGAGCGCCCTCATGTACTTATCGACCCGGGGCATATAAGCAATGAATTTGGAGAGACCTGTTTTGAGCACCTGGCAAAAACCGTGGAAAAGAGCGGTTTCAGGGTTAGCGATGTAGGATTGATAATAAACACTCATAGCCACCCTGACCACTGCCAGGCAAACGAACTGGTGGTGGAGAAGAGCGGTGCCTGGGTGACCTTATCTGAGGAGGAGGACGAATTTCGCAATACTCTGGGGCAGAAGATGTACTCCATGTTCGGAATGAAACCACCACAGTTCACCCCACTTTTCTATCTAAGGGAAGGGACGCTGAGCCTGGGCACACAGAACAAAGTAGAACTACAAGTATTGCATACCCCCGGACATTCTCCGGGTTCGGTCTGTCTTTACTGGGCGGGGGAGAAAATATTGATAACCGGAGATGTGGTCTTTTATGGGAGTATCGGCAGAACGGATTTTCCCAGTGGCAGTCTCTCTCTGTTGAAGAAGAGCATAGAAAAGCTGTCGCAGTTAGATGTGGAACTTCTGGTAGCGGGACACAGCACTGAATACGGCGCTGTGATTCGCGGTAAAGCTAATGTCGAGCGTAATTTCCAGGCAGTGAGGTTGTTCTTGTAACGACAGCGAGGCATGGTCGACTTTATGGAGATTGATGGGAAGATTCAAAATGCTATAGAGCGCACAGAGGTGCTCAGAGCACCGGCGCAGCGTCTGGCTACTTTCGGCAGCACCAACATATACTATTATCTGGTAACCGAGCTTACCGAGTGGGTGAATGTAGTCAGGGAAGGGAGGGTTATCGCTGCCAGACCTAAAATCGTCACACCTACTTACTTGATCAACCTCGAGGGCTTCAGTAGTGGTGCAAGAAGGTTTATAGAGATGATGGCAGAGAAACATCCTTATGAGCCGGGGATTTTCTATAGTTATAGAAACGAACCCAAAGAGATGAACATAGTCTCGGAACCTGTAGCGGCGATAGTGGACAAAATAAACTCCAGGATAGATAGCCAGCATGACCCTCTGACTGCCATCATAAAAGGTGTTGAGGAAATGTGGGATGTTTCATTGCTGAAGTTCACCTATGAACTGACCCAGAGTTCTGTATACACAAATGTAGTCGAGTTTGAGCGTAGGGGGCTTCTTAATATCGATGCGGCGGGTATACCCGGGGGCGCCCGAAACTATATTGAAGAATTGTTTGCAAGGGCTGAGCGCGACCCTTCGTGGGCTTCAGAGCTTGCTACTGAACTCAGACGCTGGGGCTTATTCTACGAGTACCAGGACCGCTTTTTCCGCCTCTTCCGCAGAGGGTGAGCAGGCAGGGAGAGCGCTGTCTTTCTACAGTCCGCCTGGAAATAAGTAAGTACGCATATTCCTTTTGGTGCGTTCTATGTGACACCCTATCTTAGCCCGCCACATGCGAAGGTCTTGACAAACTATACATAAAGGGAGATAATGTTCGCCGAATTTCCCTTAGGAGTTTGAGTCGTGAATACAGGAGCTTTAATCTCGCTGGTGACAGCAGTGACTTTTATTCCTCTAGGTGTTATCCTTTTCCTCAATCGTCCGTGGCAGAGACAGCATAAGCTTTTTGCCTTGTGTTTACTGGCAACTTTGTTATGGGGGCTTGCCGATTTTGCGTCCCGGGGCGACTTCTTCACACAGAACAGGCTTTTAGTGCTCGAGTTAGCTATCTGTTTGTTTCTCTGGGCGGCAGTGCAGGTCCACTATTTCCTAGCCTCATTCTACGAGACGAAGGGTTTTCGTTTCCCATTTGCTTATTTTGTGATGGCTGGACTGATGGCGGTGACGCTGGCTGGTTATGTAGTGAGCGATTTGCAAGTTGATAATGGACTTCTGGTACCTGTGTATGGTAAGGGAATTTTTATTTTGCCAGTTGCGCTGGTGGTCTTGTTTGGCAGGGATTTTTACCTCCTGTGGCAACATGTGAGAGGTCTGGTTGACCCGATAACGCGCAATCAAGTCCTCTATTTGCTATTCGGGATTGTACTAATGGTGCTCTTCACCGCCATAAACGCCTTTAGCGATTTTGGTAAGCGTTATCCTGTGGCTTATGTTGGGGCATTATTAACTGCTGCCACCTTGATTTATCCTGTGCTGAGGCATCAGTTGCTGGACATGCAAACTGTCCTCCGCCGTACACTTGCCTGGATATGTTTACTGATTAGCAGTGTGGGTCTATATGTTGTGTTTGGTATCGGGGTCTATAGGCTTGTCGGTAGACCTGTGGACTGGCTCGTTTTAAGTCTGTCAGCCATTTTAGCTATCGGGGTTGCTGGTATTGCTTATGTGTTGCGAGATTTTATTTTCACCGGTACGGAACAATTGTTCAATAAGAAGAGACACAGCTACCGTCAGAAACTGCTGAGGTTTATCAGGTGGGAACTTCCTCATGCTTCGAGCCTGAAGGAGTTAGGCGAGAAACTACTACCGCTGGTTGTGGGGAGTTTTGGTTGTAAGTCAGCATCGTTGCTGTTGCCTGACCCTCATGAGGGCAGCTTTGTGTCCGAGTTTGCCGAGCCTGCGGACATGCCTCCGGTCAGCTTGGGAAAGTATAATCCGATTGTGAGGTGGTTGAAGCGCGAGAGCAGGTATCTACTGCGTAATGAGATAGAGGTTGCACCCGAGTTTATGCATCTGGATACCGAGGTGAAATCTCAACTCAAATATCTCGATTTCGAGCTATTCTTTCCTTTATTAAATGACAGCAATCTGATCGCTATCCTGGCACTGGGTAAAAAGAGACATGGAAAGTACTCGGTTGAAGACATTGCTTTACTGGAATCGATTACCAAGCAACTGGCAGCCAACATAGAAAAGGAATATTTCCACGAGCAACTTAAGAGGCGGGAGCAGGAGCTATCAGTAATAAATGAACTGGTCAGGGTGATAGCTTCCAGCCTGAACATACAGGAGGTGTACAACACCTTTGTAGCTGAGTTGAAGAAAGTTATTGAGGTGGACTGGGGAGCCATTGCGCTGGTTGAGGGTGATGACCTCGTTCTTGAAGGTTTATTTGCAACGGGGGTAAATTCGCCCTGGCAGCAGGGAGAGAGGATACCGTTAAAGGGCACGGGGACAGAGTGGGCTTTGGAACACAGAAAAGCCCTCTACGAGCCTGATTTGTCCAGCAGCAGGAAATTCTGGACCGGGGAGAAGCATCTTCAGCAAGGGATCAGGTCTATAGTCTACCTGCCTCTAATTGCTAAAGGCGAGCCTATAGGTGGTCTGATAATTGCCAGTCGGAATCCTTATGCTTACACGTCGGAGCAGTTGCTATTGCTGGAGCATCTGGCTGCTCAGGTAGCTGTGCCAGTGGAGAACAGCCGCCTCTATGCCAGAGCGGAACAAAGGGCTCGGGTGGATGAAGTTACCGGTCTGTTTAACCGACGACATTTTGATGAGCGTGTGAGACATGAGATAGACTCGTGCAATCGATACGGTGGCACGTTTTCCTTAATCCTGCTTGATCTCGATTTCTTCAAGGCTTACAACGATAACCATGGTCATGCGGCTGGCGATAAGCTGCTGGGGGAAGTCGGGAAGATCATTCAGAAGTCGGTGAGAAGTTCCGATCTGGCGTTTCGCTACGAAGGTGATGAATTTGCTATGTTGCTGCCTCAGACAGATTCCGGGGCAGCTTTTGTAGTTGCCGAGCGAATTCGTGGACGAGTCGCCCAGGAAATGAGCAAAGCGGAACTCAGGGTAACAGCCAGTCTCGGTCTGGCTACCTGGCCTAATGACGGGGTAATATTCGACGAGTTGCTTAATGCTGCTGACAAAGCCCTTTATTATGCCAAGAAAACCGGCGGCAACCGGACTTGCATTGTGTCGAAAATTTTGAGCACCACCATAGAGACCGCATCCGGGACAGCTTCAGATAAAGAGGCTCTAAATGTCATCTATGCCCTGGCAGCGACAATCGAAGCCAGAGACCGGTATACCTACGGGCATTCGCGAAAAGTGAGTAGCTATGCTGTGGCTTTAGCTGAAAAGATGAATCTGCCGCCGGATAAAGTGGCTGTAATTAGCACAGCCGCTCTACTCCATGATATCGGCAAGATAGGGATTCCGGATGAAGTATTGAATAGACCTGGCGCCCTTGATGCACAGGCATGGGAGATGATCCGGGCTCATCCCAAGCTCTCGACCACTATTGTCAGCCATGTGTTGAATCTGGTCGCTTGCGTTCCAGCTATCCTTCATCATCACGAGCGCTGGGACGGGACGGGTTATCCGTCAGGCTTGAAAGGCGAAAACATTCCTGTTGAGGCTCGCATACTGGCTGTAGCTGATGCCTTTGATGCTATGACCTCTTCGCGCCCTTACCGCGGTGCATTATCTTACCAGGAGGCAATAGCAGAGATGAAACGGTGCTCCGGGAGCCAGTTCGACCCGCAACTTGTAGAAGTTTTCCTACCTGTCGCCCTTTCCGCTTTTACTGAAGGACTGTAAATGCGGAGGCGCCCTCTGATAGGCTGAAACGGGGACTATTTTTTGACCACTGCACAGATATTTCGGGAAAAGAAATTTATCCGGAAACGGTAAGACCTCTCTGGAAACAAAGTGACACTTTCAAAGCCAGCTTGCTTAAGCAGTTTGCCGAATTCTTCATAAGAGAAAAGATAATAGTACCTGTAAATACTTTTCTGTTTCGTTCTCCAGGGCAGATGGACCTCTTTACCTTTGAGCCAGAACCCGGGCTGCCATCGGTTCCACACCGTAATAAGAGCCTCCCCGCCGGGCTTGAGGACGCGCCTGAGTTCTAGCAGTGCCTGGTGCCTCTCCTTTTCCCCTTTGATATGGTGGTAGACCGCTATGGCAATTGCCCAGTCGAAGGAGTTGTCCTTGTAAGGAAGGGTGGTGGCATCAGCTACGAGCAGGTTGACCTGAAAATTGAATTTGGCTGCATATCTTTTTGCCAGGTTTATCATTTGAGTAGAAAAGTCGACCCCCCAGAGTTCGAAGCCGTCTTTGAAGGGCAGGAAGTCGGGACCATGGGCGCAACCCACGTTGAGCAATTTCCCGCCTCTCCATCTCCAGGACAATTCTTTCAGTTCTTCACTAAACCGTGACCAGTGGCGGACCCGATACCAGCTTTCAGCTATTTCATCAAAAACGGTTGCGTTTGTTGCCATGGCGCTAATTTGATAAACTTCTTCTAGGAAATCACACTATGAAGAAAATTTCAAGGACTATATCTGGGGTAACTCCAGTGGCTGTTATGGCTAAGCCATCCGGCTGCCCCGGTAGGTGTGTCTACTGCCCTGATTTCCCTGATGTCCCGAAAAGCTATACGCCGGAATCGCCAGCGGTGCTGAGAGCCAAGGCTTGTGATTACGACCCCAAGAAGCAGGTTGAGTTCAGGCTTAAGACACTTTCTGCTATGGGACATCCCGCGGACAAGGTAGAGCTTATAATAATGGGCGGTACCTTTCTAGCCTGTCCTGAAGATTACCAGTACCAGTTTATAAAAGCCTGCTACGATGTACTTAACGGCTGTGATTCGCCAAATTTGGAAGCTGCTAAGAAAATTAACGAAAACGCCAAGCATCGGTGTGTTGGGCTGTGTATAGAGACCAGGCCAGACCACTGTAGCGAGCAGGATGTGGGACGGATGCTGGAGTTCGGCACCACTAGGGTGGAGCTGGGAGTCCAGACGCTGGACGATGAGATATATCGTTTGGTGAAGCGTGGACATAGTGTAGCTGATGTGGTGGAAGCGACTCGCCTTCTGAAGGACTATGGTTTCAAGGTCTATTATCATTGGATGCCAGGTCTGCCCGGCTCAACTCCCGAACATGACCTGGAACTGACAAACAGGTTGTTTGAGGATGCCAGCTTCAAGCCCGATGGACTGAAGCTTTATCCTACTTTGGTGATAGCTGGTACAGAGCTGGAAACATGGTACCGGAGCGGTTATTATCACCCTTACAGCATGGACGAGCTAGTGGAGTTGATGATAGGCATCAAGACACAGATTCCGGACTATGTCCGAATTGCAAGGGTGATGCGTGATATCCCCGATAGGTACATTGTTGCCGGCTGTAAAGATTTGGCGCTAAGAGGTTCCCTTAAGAAGAGAATGGCAGAGATAGGGGTAAATTGCCGCTGTGTCCGCTGTCGTGAATACGGACATCGGGCAAGGGATGGCTGGAAGATAGGCGAACCCGAATTGAAAAGGCTGGATTACGTGGCATCAGACGGGCGGGAAGTCTTTCTCTCTTTTGAAGATAGCGAGGGGACGTTGTTTGCTCTATTACGAATGAGATTCAGTGATTCCGTGATAGGTGCTGGCGGCGCTGCCATAATTCGGGAACTGCACGTTTTTGGGGCTGAGGTCCCGTTGGGGGAGCGAAGGGACACGGCTGTCCAGCATAGGGGGTTGGGGGGGCAATTACTTCGTGAGGCTGAAGGTATCGCCCGACGGGAATTCGGAGCTTCTAGAATGGCAATCATAAGCGGGGTTGGCGCCAGGGAGTACTTTCGTTCTGAATTTGGTTATGAACTTGATGGCGCCTATATGGTGAAGGACCTGGGTTTGCCATCCCGGGAACATCAGAAAGCCCGGCAAACCACCAACTTTGTAGTCGGAATAACAAGCCCCCTTTCCTGATTCTATTTCCTGTGCAGGTGACAGGCGACCCAGTGCCCTGGTGATATCTCTACCAGCTCTGGTTCTTCCTGTGAACAGCGCGGCATGGTGCGATGGCATCTGGGGTGGAAGCGACAGCCAGAAGGTGGGTTGAGTGGTGAGGGCACATCACCTCGCAGGACAATTCTCTTTCCAGTTTTTCTCCTCAAACTGGGCACAGCGGAGATGAGTGCCTCTGTATAGGGGTGCAGGGGACTGTTAAACAGTTCTTTCTTCTCCGCCAGCTCTACGATTTTTCCTAAATACATGACTGCTATTCGGTGTGCGACATATTTAATCACGGAGAGGTCGTGAGCAATGAGCAGGTAGGCTAGCCCCAGTTCTCCTTGAATGTCCAGCATCAGGTTCAATATCTGGGCTTGAATGGAGACATCAAGGGCGCTTACCGGCTCATCGGCAATGATCAGCTTAGGATTCAAGGCTAGAGCGCGGGCAATGCCGACGCGCTGTTTCTGTCCGCCGCTGAGTTCATGCGGGTACAGACCCGCCTGATTTGGTTCCAGCCCTACCTGCTTTAATAACTTAGCTACGGTCTCATCTCTTAACCTCTCATCCCCAATATTGTGGATAGCTAGAGGTTCGCATATGGAGTCACCGACGGTCATCCTCGGGTCGAGAGAAGCTTCAGGGTCCTGGAAGATTATTTGCATCTCTTTTCTTAATTCTCTGAGGGCACCTTTGTCCAGTCCGGTGATATCAGTCCCTTCATAGATGATTCTACCAGCAGTCGGTTCTTCTAACCTGAGGATAGCCTTGCCCAGGGTGGACTTGCCGCAGCCGGACTCACCAACCAGCCCCAGGCTCTCGCCTTCATTGAGATCGAAGGTCACACCATCGACGGCTTTTATGTCACCTATGTGGCGAGAGACTATGCCAGCAGTGAGCGGATAGTATTTTTTTAAATCTTTTACCTCCAGAAGCCTTCTCTGTTCAGACATACAAGTGGCACCTGACCTTGTGTTCTTTTGAAAGTGGGGTTAGGGGTGGCTCTTGCTCGCTGCAGACCTTCATCGCTCTGGGGCATCTGGGATGGAAGGTGCAGCCAGATGGCAATCTCAAGGGGTCGGGAGTCATCCCCGGGATTGAACTCAGCCTATCAACGTCTTTGGAGATATCGGGCAGGCACTCCAGTAGTCCAGCAGTGTAAGGATGTTTCGGGGTACTGGTAATTTGCGAGACCGGTGCGGTTTCTACATCTTTGCCACCGTACATAACGACAGCCCTATCCCCTATTTCGGCTACCACACTGAAGTCGTGGGTTATGAAAATGATGGACATCTGCCTCGTTCTTTTCAACTCACGGAAGATATCCAGCACCTGAGCTTTGATGGTAACGTCCACTGCGGTGGTAGGCTCATCGGCGATAAGTATTTTAGGGTCACAGCACAGGCTCATAGTTACTAGCACCCTTTGTTTCATGCCTCCAGATAGCTGATGAGGATAGTAGGCTAGGACCTCTTCCGCTGATGGTATGCCCATTTGGTGGAGTAGGTTTATCGCCTTTTGTCGTGCCTCGCTATTGTTTAATGAGAGGTGGAGCTTCATTTGCTCTATTATCTGGTCGCCTATGGTCAGTACAGGGTTGAGAGCCGACTGGGCTTCCTGGAGAACAATAGCGATCTCTTTACCTCTGATTTGCCTCAGTTGCTGCTGTGAGCACGTGGTCAGGTCTGTCGCGTTGTAGCGCACCTGCCCACCTACTATTCTGGACGGCGGGCTGTCAAGTAGTCTGAGGATAGAGAGTGCGGTGACTGTTTTGCCACATCCAGATTCCCCGACAAGGCAGAGGCATTCGCCCCTTCGTAATTCGAAGCTCACACCATCCACTGCCTTCACCACACCGCGGCGGGTGAAGAAATACGTTTTTAAATCGCTCACACTGAGGATGATGTTATTCATATTTTCGGACTGCATACCTGCCCGTTATCCCTTAAATATTACTCTTCGGGTCAAAAGCGTCCCTCAGCCCGTCACCGAGAAAGTTGAAAGCCAGGACGGTCAAGAGCAGCATAATCCCCGGTTCTACTGCCACCCACCAGGCGGTATCCAGGCTGTGCTGTCCTTCTTCAAGGATTATTCCCCAGCTCGGTACTGTGGGGTCACCAAGCCCGATAAAGCTAAGGGCGGCTTCAGCCAGTATTACACCGGGAATGGACAGTGTGGCAATGACTATGATAAGGCTAATGACATTTGGGATAAGATGGCGGAAGACCACCCTACCATCGCTGGCGCCCAGAGCCTTGGCTGCCACCACGAATTCCCGTGTCCTCAAGGATAGTGATTCGCTCCTTACCATGCGGGCGGTGCCTGTCCAGCCGGTAAGCCCTATTGCCATGACGATGAAGGCGAGGCTGGGTCCGAAGATGAAGACTATGAGCACGAGCAGGAGGAAGAAGGGGAAGGTCATCATCACATCGGTAAACCTCATCAGAGCATTGTCCGCCCAGCCGCCCAGGTAAGCCGACATAACGCCGATGATGGTGCCGATGATTATAGCTATGCCGGTAGCCAGAAGCCCGACCTGCAGGGATACCCGTGCCCCGGAGACTATCATCGCCAGCATGTCCCGTCCTTTTCTGTCGGTGCCGAGCGGATGTTTCCATGTGCCTGTGACTTTGGTGGTGATGAACTCGTCAGTCTCTATTTTGTAGACAGACTGCGTTGTACTGAAGCCAATGGGGGGCAGGTTCTTTGCTTCAAAATCTACCTCCGTGGGGTCAGGTGTGAAAAACGGTCCGAAGATGGCAACCAGGGCAAGGAAGGTTATGAAGGCAAGACCGAAGACAGCCAGTCGGTTGCGGGTCATTCTACGCCAGTAATAGCTAATTAGCCGCAGGCTACTGCCCGAAGGAAGCACTGTGCTGTTGGCTGCCATTTTAACTCTGTTACTCATACCTGATCCTCGGGTCAAGGTAGGTGTAAGTTATATCTGTAAGCAGGTTGACCAGTAATACCACCAGAGTGCCGATGATGGTCACGGCAACCACTACCGGGTAATCATTGGCAAAGATGGCATTGAAAGAGACCTGCCCCAGACCGGGGATGCCAAAGACGATTTCAGTGAGGTAAGCGCCTCCGAAGACTATGCTGCCCAGGTCGAACATTATTATCGTTATCAGTGGTAGCAGGGCATTTCGGAAAACATGTTTCCCGATGACTAGCCGCTCCGGTAACCCTTTAGCCCTCGCTGTAATGACGAACGGTTTTCGTAAGTTGTCCAGCATTGCTGACCTGGTATACCTGACATAGGCGGCGAGCATTCCGGTGCCCAGGGTAATCACCGGCAGTACCAGCGCTTTAAGGTTGGCGATGGAGAACAGAGGTAATGTGGTGTCGTAGTAAGTTTTGAATATACCCAGCTTCACCGAGAAGACCAGGATGAGCATGACCCCTAGCCAGAAGTTGGGTATGGAGATGCCGATGAAGGAGAGAAATGTGAAGGCGTAATCGGTCTTGGTATATTGCCTTACCGCGGAATAGATGCCGATGAGGATGCCCAGCAAGGCAGCGAAAATGCTGCTCAGAAGTATTAACTGAAAGGAGTAGACCCAGTGGTGCTTGATCAGTTCCATCACCGGCATCGAGGTACTGAATGACCACCCCCAGTTCCCTCGAAGCAAATTGAACATATATTCCCCGTATTGCTGGAGTAGCGGTTTGTCCAGCCCGTATCTGGCTTCAATGGCAGCTATTACCTGAGAGGGGTCCTGTCCCCTGGCAGCCAGGTTGGCAAGGTATTTGTCGGCAGGGGAGCTGGGTCCAACTCTAACCAGAATGAAGGTGATGGTAAGTATACCCCAGGCGATGAGGATGGAGTAGAAGAGTCTTTTGATAATATAGTCGCGGAGCCAGCTTTTTTTCATAGTTGGCGCTTACCCGGCAGACCGGGCTGAATTTCCCCTGCCAGTCTGTACAGGCATAGCTATTACTCAAAGTACCAGAGATAGTAGTTATAGCCCATATTGACCCCTGGCTCGATGCCCATCACATTTTTCTGGTAGCCGCGGTTAGCCCTGTGGAAGGTCAGGAAGTTGACCGGTTGTTCTTCGGAGAGCAGGCGGGAGAGTTCAGCATAAATTTTTTGCCTTGCTTCCTTGTCCAGCGCTTCCTTTGATTTAGCTCTGGCAAAAAGTCCATCGACTTCGGGGCTGGAATAGCCCATAAAATTGAGTCCACCATGTGAGGCGAAGAAAACATGGCTTCCTGAAGGCGCCAGTGGGTCGGTGCCAAATCCCATGAGGATAAGGTCCCATTCCTCCTGGCTCACTGCTTCGGGACCGTTGTTGTAAGCTGGCTCCTGATTAGAGCCTGGTACGGCGTTCATCACGTACTGTCTTAGCAGTGTGGGCCAGGGGACCAGTTTGATTGTTGTCTCGATGCCGAGGTCGAGGAGTTCCTTTCGAACGAAGAAAGCCATATCCTCCGCAGGCTTACTGCCAACATTCACCACCAGGGTAAGTTGCAGCAGTTTACCGTCCTTATCGGTGACCTTTATGGTGCCGTCAGCCTGCTTGATGCCGTAGCCGAGCTGGTATAGAATCTCGGCGGCTTTTTGTTTATCATAGAGTGTGTCCACCCCGTACTTTACTATACCTTCTTCTGTGTACCAGGGGGAGACTTTGGGTATGAAGCTAAAAGCGGGTTCGGCAAAGCCGAGTAATATGTTCTGGGTGATGGCGTGCTTGCTTATTGCCATAGAGAGGGCTTGCCTCACTTCTCTGTGCCTTAGTCCTTCCCAGCCGTTAGCCCTCTGGTTGTAGGCAAGTATGGTGTAGCCTGAGGTGGGCACAGTGTAGACCTTAATTTTGGGATTGTTCTTAAATTTCGCCACCTGCTCCGGTTCGATACCAGTAGCGGTTATATCACCTGCTTCTAAAGCTGCCTGTCTGGTGGCTGAGGTACCGAAGAGCTTTATCACATACTGCTTGAAGTAAGGGGCACCGATGTCCTTACCCAGATAGTAGTCGGGGTTGCGTTCCACCACAAACCTGTCATTGCGGTTCCATTCCTTGAAGCGGTAGGGACCGAGGTTGCCGGTGTAGGTTAGATTATTGAACTCAGGGGCGCGCATAAACGCCTCGGCATCGCCTTCGTATTTTTGGGCTATGTATTTGGGGTATGGGGTAAGGTCATATAATGTATAAACGAACTCGGCATCAACGGTCTGGCGAGTGACAGTGAATGTGGTCTCATTGACCACCTGAGGTTTAACGAACACCTTTTCGCCGTTTACCTCTTCTTGCCAGTCGCTTTTATAAGGGTAGTTCAACCAGTCGGAGAACATAAGGTTCTTGAGTGTGTACACATAGTCTTCAGCAGTGACCGGTGAGCCGTGGCTCCACATCAGGTCATCCCTGATGGTGATGGTGTAGACCAGACCATCCGGTGATACTTCGATATCTTTAGCCAGACAGCGGAGCTGGATATTGAACTCGTTATCATAGGTTGCCAGTGAGTCCAGAGTGTGTCCTACATAACCAAAGGAGGTGGCATCGGCAGCCAGTATCCAGTTGAGTGTCTCAGCATCGCCACCGGACTGTCCATCTATGAAAATGCCCTTGACTTGAATTGCACCTGGTTCCTTTATCCCGCCTTTGGTGAGAGTCAGGGCGAGGTATATGCCAATCGATGCTATACATATCACCGCGGCAACACAGGCTATAATAACCGTCTTTTTCTTCATTTAGATAGCCTCCTTCTTGGCGGTTGCTTATCCCTTCTTTGTTTCGCCTGCTGTTTTACCGATTTACCTGATTTAAAGCGGTTTAAATTGAGAAATCCTTTGTTGGACATGAGTATATCTTACAGAAAACTGGTCTTCAATCTCCGGATAACCTCCTCCACATCCTCTCCCGATCGCTTGATACGCTTTAAAGCTTCATCAACCCTGCGATATTTTTCCTTGTCATACAGGTCGCTCAGAGTCTCATAGAGCCCGGCTCTGCGTCCCAGCTTGAAATTGAGCTTCTCTTCTTCTGGCAGAGAAAAGTACCTGTTTATCGTGGCGAGACAAGAAGCTTTTGCTTCAGGGAATTTACCTTCCAGTTCAGGCAATAAGTTGAGGACATGGTCACTCTTGAGTTCGCTGGTGACCTCAAGCCCGGCGATAAAGTTGCCAATTTCTTCTACTATCTCGTCCTCTGTTTGAAGTTCAAAGTCGCCGGACTCCAGTTTTTGTCCCAGGGGGGTATTCGGGTGTACATGGAGGGTACGTAGCCTGATATGGTCAGGATTGATTGCGTTAAGCACTCTTGCGGTCTCAGTGGCATGTTCGGCAGACATCTTTCTACCCCCCAAGCCAGGCATCACATATTCGCATAGCGAAATGCCTGCCTCTTTGACTTTTCTACCGCCGATGATGTGTTCCTCTCCAGTAACTCCTTTGTCCACATAAGCAAGCACGGCATCCGAGCCGCTTTCCAGCCCGATATGCAGCCGGGAAAGCCCCGCCTCTTTCAGTTCTCTAAGTTCCTCGAGCGACTTCTTGGCTGCGGTCTTGGAGCGAGCATAGGATGTTATTCTGGACAGGTCAGGGAAAGCCTGTTTCAGGGCTGAGACCACTCTTACTAGATCAGGAGTCCTCATTATCAGGCTGTTAGCGTCCTGTAAGAAGGCTGTTTCACCCCTACCCCAGAGCCAGAGGGCGACATTGCGCACACTCACATTTTGGTAATTGTGGTAGATAGCAGCGGCTGTTTCTCTTACTCGTCCTCCGTAGCCCATTCTCCAGGCTAACCCCTTTATCTCGTCGGCAATGGCTTTAGCAATCTCGATGTCTTTGATTACGTCATCTGCAGGTCTTAGCTCAAACCTTTGTCCTTTATAGACCGGGCAGAACTGACATCGGTTCCAGGGGCAGTTTCTGGTTGCCCGGATAAGCAACGAAAAAGCCTCGCTGGGGGGTCTTATCGGACCCGTTTCGAACCAGAGGTCGAGTTTTTGTGTGTTGAGAGAATACTCCAGACGCATCATTTAATTTTAAACTTTAGCCATCCAAATTTCCAATTATGGACTTGGTCGGTGGGGACATGGTAACATTTTTTAGCATAATGGACAGACTTGATGGGATCAAGGTAGTCTCTTTTGATGCTGAAGGGACTCTGGTAACGCCCGATTTCAGCTATTCTATCTGGTACGAAGCTATTCCTCAAAAATATGCCGAGAAGAAAGGCATCGATTTTGAAACGGCGCGGAAGATTGTTGAGGAGGAGTACAGTAAGGTAGGTGACCAGCGGTTGGAATGGTACGATGTACGTTACTGGTTTCGAAAGTTCAGCCTCGGCTCCCCAGAGGCGGTGCTGGAGAGCTACCGTCATCGTGTCTGCTATTATCCTGAGGTCCGGGATGTAGTGACTGAACTGAGCGGGCGGTATATGCTAATCGTAGCTTCGGGTTCGATGCGGGAGTTCCTGCGTCATCTTCTTCAAGGCATTGAACCTTATTTCAGGAGAGTGTTCTCTTCGCTTTCCGATTATCAGCAGCTAAAGACGCCGGAGTTCTATTTGCAGATTTGCCGGGTGATGGGAGTGCGTCCCGAAGAGGTGACCCATGTGGGTGATAACCGGGACTTTGATTTCATTACCCCTCAGAAGGTGGGAATACGCGCATTTCACCTTGACAGGAAGGGAGAGCATGATAATGCTCTGACCAGCTTGAGGGAATTGACGGTCAGGCTATGAAGTCAGGCGCACCCAGCACGACAGGTGCTGAGAGAAAGAGGTAAAGGGGGCTAGAGATGAACGAAACGATTAAGGTGATTATGGGCAGAAGGAGTGTCAGGAAGTACAAAGAAAAGCAAATTGATGATAAGGAACTACAGACAATAATGGAGGCTGCCATTCATGCGCCTTCGGCGATGAATGCACAGCGGTGGTATTTTGCGGTGGTGCAAAATAGGGGTCTGCTGGACAGGATGGTGAATATCATCAAAGAGAATGTTATGAATTCCGGACCTGAGATAATGAAACAAAGAGTCAGCGACCCTCAGTACCATACCTTTTACCATGCACCCACGGTGGTCATGGTATTTGCTGACGAGAAACACAGGTTTGGTCATGTTGATTGTGGTCTGGCTATGGAGAATATCGCTCTGGCGGCAGAATCATTGGGCATTGGCTCATGTGTGATGGCTTCTCCAGGGCTTCTGTTTACCTCGGAGAAGGGGAATGCGATAAAGAAAGAGCTGGGTGTGCCAGAGGGCTACAATTTTGTTTGTGCTATTTCGCTGGGTTATATCGATGGCGAGAAGCCAGGCGTTCCGCCGAAGAATAGAGATGTAGTGAAGTACATCAGATAACGAGGCAAGTTCTATAGTGCCTCTACCCTGACTTCGGGTAGGAGTCTCTCTACATCCTTGCGGCGACAGAGTTCAGTGCCCGGAGTCAAAGTAGCTGCTGTGCCAGCGGCAACCGCCCAGCGGCAAGCCTCTTCAAGGCTATAGCCCTGGCTCAATTTAAGGACCAGCCCGGCAACAGCCGAATCGCCAGCACCCACAGTGCTACGCGTCCGCACGCGTGGAGGTGTTGCCTTTATTATCTTTTCTCTGGTGGCTACTATCATGCCAGATTTCCCTCTTGAGATGGCTACAATCTGTATATCGTCCTTGACCAATGTCTCAGCTGCTTTTATCACGGAGGCTTCATCTCGTAGTTCCATGCCCAGCAATTCTTCGGTCTCGTGCACGTTGGGCTTAATGATGTACGGTTTCGCTTTAATTCCTTCCTTAAGCCATTGCCTGTCGGAATCGAGGACTGTCTTAATACCGTAGTTTTTCGCTCCGAGTATCAGTCGCCGATATATGTCATCGGGTATTCCAGGCGGAACGCTGCCGGCAAAAACTAAGAAGTCGGGGGTGGTTCTCATACTTCTCAGTTTGTCGACCAGTTCAGCCAGCTCCTGTCTTGAGACATGTGGACCAGGAGCATCGATTCTGGTCTGGCGGTTGGTCTTCAAATTGGTGATAATGAAATTACTCCTTATCTCGCCCTTGATCGTGGTGAAGTCGAAAGGGACCCCCTGTCTTCTGAGCAGTCTTTTGAGCGTTTCCCCGGCGGTACCGCCGATGAAGCCGTAAGCCACGGTCTCGCCGCCAAGTTCATGGACAACGCGGGACACATTGATGCCTTTGCCGCCCGGGTCTTCACGGAGGCTGGTCCAGCGGTTTGCTTCCTCGAGGACCAGGTCTGCAACGGTGACTGTCCTATCCAGGCTGGGGTTTAAAGTTAGTGTAGCGATCATGTTCACTTCACCTTTTCTATTTTCAGTAAGTTGGTACTACCGGGAATGCCTATAGGCACGCCGCCGGTGATGACTACCAGGTCTCCCTTTCCGGCTATCCCAACCCGTTTAGCCAGTCTAGCCCCACGGGCGAAAAGCACCGTTATTCGCGATGGCTCAGGGATCTGGTAGGCGCGCACTCCCCAGCAGAGAGAGAGCTGCCTCTGGGTGTTGCGGTTCGGCGTTATAGCCAGGATTGGTGCTTTGGGGCGATATTTAGAAACGCGTCTGGCGGTGCTTCCTGAAGAGGTAAAAGCGACTATAGCGGCGGCGCCAAGTTGCTGAGCAGAATGACAAGCTGCATAGCTGATGGCGTCGTCAGTTTGTGGTTGTACATTCTTACCTCTGTTAAGCAGTATTTCTTCATAGGGAAGGGCAGCTTCAGCCTCAAGGGCAATTTGTGCCATCATGATTACGGACTCGACCGGGTAGTCCCCTATAGCAGTCTCCTCAGAAAGCATGATGCCATCGGCACCGTCGAAAATAGCATTGGCAACATCGGTGACCTCTGCTCTGGTGGGTCGGGGGGCTTTGACCATCGATTCAAGCATCTGGGTGGCGACGATAACCGGCTTACCAAGGCGGTTACACTTCTGAATAATTTCTTTCTGCACCACGGGTACCTTTGGCAGAGGTATCTCAATGCCCAGGTCGCCTCTGGCGACCATAACGCCATCAGCCGCCTCCAGTATTTCGTCTAGATTGTTGAGGGCTTCTTTTCGCTCTATCTTGGCGATAACCGCAGGTATATTTTTGCCTTTGCGCAGAAAGTCCTTCACCTTCTTAACGTCGGCGGCTGACTTAATGAAAGACAGCGCCACGAAGTCCACGTCGTGTTCCAGCCCAAAAACCAGATGTCCCCAATCTTCTTCGGTGACCGATGGCGAGTCCCAGCTCACATCTGGTACGTTTACCCCTTTCTCCTCCCCAAGCATGCCCCCCGTGACTACATGACATTTAACATCTGTGGCGTTGGTACCGATAACTTTTAATTCGATAACGCCATCGTCGAGGTAGATTGTGTCTCCAGGTTTCACCTTCTTAGGCAATTCTGGAAGTTCCACCGAGACCATTTGTTCGTTGCCCAGTAATTGCTTTGTGGTCAGAATAAATTCTGTGTCCTCTTTTAGTTCAATGATGCCGTTCTTCAGTTTACCGGTGCGGTTTTTTGGTCCGGGCAAATCCTGCATGATGGCAAGCGGGAAGCCGATCTGTCTGGCTACTCTGCGCAGCGTTCTTATTCGAGCAGCATGCTCTTTATGGGTGCCGTGGGAAAAATTGAGCCTGGCTACGTCCATGCCGGCAGCAAGCATTTTTGAGATAACATCGTGGGAACTACTGCTCGGTCCGATGGTGCAGATGATTTTGGTCCTTCGATATGGCTGCGGTGGGGTATAAATAGGCATATTTTCAGTACTCCCGGTACCAGCCCTCGGGCACGATGGCAAGGTTGTCCTCTCTGATGTTTAGCTTGCGGTACCACGGTGTCCCGTATTTGGTGGCTATCTCTGCCAGCTCTTTTAGGCGGTCGACCACAGTGGTGGAGAGAAATTTAGTCCGCGCCTTTCTGTCTCTAAGGCTTACGATCTCCTGCCAGATAGCTCGACCTCCGAGGAAACCGGAGGCACCAGCGCGGCAGGCGAGTTCAACTTCCTTGCGAAAAGCCGGGTAGTCTATGCCGGCGCTGAGAATAACCCAGGGCGTCTGTGACGCTTCATCAAGCTGGTGACACAGTTCGAGCAGTGTTTTTTCGTTTGTTTCGTAATCAAAGTCAGCCGGGAATTCCACCTTGAGCACATCGAATTGGAGCGATGTTAACTGGCGCACTGTATCGATGACGAGAGAAGGTCGTTTAGCTGCGAACTCGGCTGACCTGGGGTTCTCGTCCTTCAAAGCGTATGTCTTCGGTTCAACGAGAAACGGTATGTCATATTTGAGGCATTCTTCAGCCAGTCTTTTGATGGTGGCTCGTTGTTTTGCGGCAGCTTTGGAGAGGTCGGGACGGTAGTAAACGAGGATTTTCACCGCGGACGCACCCATGCGTTTAATCTTTTCTACGCTCCAGCCTTCGAGCAGCCTGGTTATTCGACCGTCAGGGGTGTTTTCATAGTCGGTAGCTTCGATACTGACGAGCAAGCCGGTGTCCCGGGGAAGCACCCCACCGGTAATGCACTGCGGGGCGCCGTAGACCGGGTCCAGGAGCACGGCACTGGCGTGAGGTGCTAGGGCAGCACACAGGTCAAGTTTATATTCCACCATCTCCCGGTAATCAGGCTGTTTGCCCTGCTCCTTTTCAATCATGGTCTTCAGTGAACTGCGGTGGTCCATGGCGCACATGGTGAATATGCCATCTCGGGTGGAGATCTGCTGTAGCCCTCTTATCTTGCCCACGCCTAGTGCCTGCATTTTTATCCTCCTGGTTTTGTGATTAGACTATAACTTTTTTGCTGTTCATATAGCAAGTGTGGCATTGCAAATTGCTTTTTTGTGTTAATAAAGGACTGTTCCGGAGGTATTGTAAAAAGACAAAGTGGTCACTATTGAGGCATATTATGACCAAGTGTTATACTGAAGTCCACCCGTGAATTTGAGGCAGGAAGTGCCGGGGCGGGTTAGTGTGGCTGTGCCGATCAAGGATAATAAAAGGAGTAGTCATGGCGAAGGGTTTTACCATTGCAGTTGACAGATTAGCCAGGATGACGCCGGAGCAGAGGCGGCATTATCTTGATAAGAAGTTGAGGCAGGTGGTTGTCCATGCTTTTGAAAGAGCGCCGTCGATACGCGAAAGGTTGGAGAAAGCGGGCATTGACCCATACAAGGTGAAGGGCATAAGCGACCTGGAGTCTTTGCCTGTGCTGCGGAAGGACGAACTCATAGACCTGTATAAGAGCCGTCCGCCTCTCGGCGGGCTGGTGGCAGTACCTTTAACCGACCTGGAGCGGGTGTATGTATCTCCGGGACCGATATACGACCCCCACCACAAGAGCGAGGCTTTCTGGCAGAGGCACAAGCACTTGGTCGAATCTGTGGGTTTTGGTAAAGGTGACGTGGTTATCAACGCCTGGTCTTATCATCTGGTGCCTGCGGGGCTGATGGTTGATGAGGCTTTAAGGCGAGCTGGTGCCACTGTGGTACCTATGGGGGTGGGCAATACCGAACTCCATGTCGAGGTGATGCGTCAGCTTCGGGTGACCGGCTTTTTCGGTAGCACCGGCTTTTTCATGAACATCATCAACAAGGCTGAAGAGATGGGCTATGATGTGGTGAAGGACTTTAACCTGAGGCTGGCATGCATCGGTGGTGAGATGGGTGGTGGACCGATAAGAAAGCTGGTAGAAGAGAAGTATGGCATTGTGACCAGGGATGTATACGGGACAGCAGATGTGGGGTTGTTTGCTTACGAATGCAGTGGGAAGGAGGGGATGCATATCGCGGAGGGGGTTATTGTGGAGATAGTGAGCCCGGAGACAGGGCGCCCTGTGCCTCCGGGCGAGGTCGGAGAGGTGGTGGTCACCCCCATTGATGAGACCTACCCGCTGATACGGTTTGGCACCGGCGACCTTGCAGCCCTGATAGAAGAACCCTGCCCCTGCGGCAGGACTTCATTGAGAATAACACGCATTCTTGGCAGGGTTGGAGATGCGGTGAGGGTACGAGGGATGTTCGTTCATCCACGGCAACTTGAGCCGGCGATGACACGGTTTGGTCAGGTAGTCAAATATCAGGCGGTGGTTACCAGGTCCGGTCACCGGGATGAACTGGCTCTGAAAGTGGAACTCAAGGAGGAGGAAGCGATTGAACGGGAAAAGCTGGCACAAGAGATAAATGATGCGGTGAGCAGCGCTATCAGGGTAAAAGTCGACCGCATTGAATTTGTGGGCAAGGGGGCTATACCGGAAGGACATAAACTTATAGTGGACGAGCGTGTCTATTGACCTGGTCTCGTTCAGATAGATGGGTGACACAGGACATAGCAGAATAGGAAGGACACCGGCTGCTTTATTTCACCCTCACCTTACTCCTCTCCCGTCAAGGGAGAGGAGAGGTCCTCTCTCCCCTCCGCGGGAGAGAGTTACTTTCCTTTTCCCTCTCCCCTTGCGGGAGAGGTCAGGTGAGGGGGCTAAGCAGTCTTCTATCCTGAAAACAACAGGAATTATGTGTCACTGATGTACTGGACGAGTACATGACCTACAGTGTTTTCGTCTTTGTGTGATAAAATAGGGCGATAGATTTAAGGCTTTACGATGGTAATGTCATGACCACGCCTAAAGTCAGTGTCGAACAGGAACTCAAAGTAAGTTCAGTCAGCTATGGCAAACTGAACTGGATCTACATTGAGAAGCCGACTGAGAGAGAGGTCGAATACCTGCGGCAGAACTTCAATTTCCACCATCTAAACCTCGATGATGTGCTTAGTCGGGTACAGCGTCCCAAGATCGATGAATATGGTGACCACCTGTTCATAGTGTTGCATTTTCCGGTATTTGATAAGCGCAGCCGGATGACCACACCCAGTGAAGTGGACATATTTATCGGAGAAAATTATGTGGTCACGGTGCACAAGCAAGGTGACCTCAAGCCGTTAGCTAAGTTCTTTGAAGAATGCCAGCTTGATGAAAGGATACGCAGCACGTACCTGTGCCGTAGCTCCGGTTTTCTGCTCTACCATATACTGGACACGCTGGTGAACTACTGTTTCCCCATCCTGCGTAAGGTATCGGACAACCTTGAGAAGGCGGAGAGCTTTGTTTTCGCCCGCCCTGTGCCAGAGACAGTGAATGAGATATCGCTCATCAGACGAGACCTTATCTCCTTCCGCCGTGTCATCCATCCTCAGATACCGGTTGTTGAGTCACTGGAGAAGGAGGAGTACCCGTTCTTTAAAGAAGACCAGGACATATATTTTGGTGACATCGCTGACCACATCCGCAAGATTTGGGACGGTCTGGAGGATGCTAAAGAGGTGGCGGATGGGTTGATGGACACTGCCAACTGGTTGACCTCTCACCGGCTACAAGAGACGATGCGGGTGTTGACCATTGTGATGGCGCTGCTCACTCCACCGATGCTGATTGCCAGTATCTATGGGATGAATGTAGCTTTACCCGGTGGTGTAGACAAAGGAGATCTTACCTCTTTCATTCTGCTAATTGCGATAATGTTCATCTCGGCGATGGGGATACTGTGGTTCTTGCACCGCAGGCGCTGGCTCTGAGGCTAAGAATGAGGGCAAGGTCTTTAGGATGACGGTCTCATACAGGTTTGTAGCTATTGCTGCCCTTTTCGTCGCCTGTCTGATAACAGCCAATATTATCATCGTGAAACAGATAAACATCGCTGGCATAGTCCTGCCGGCGGCGATAATCATTTTCCCGCTTAGTTACATTATCGGAGATGTCCTTACTGAGGTCTACGGTTACCAGCAGGCGCGCCGTGTCATCTGGCTGGGCTTTTTGTGTAACCTGGTAGTTGTGGCAGCTATCTGGATAGCCAAGATTTTACCGCCTGCCCCTGTCTTTGAGGCACAGCAGGCTTTTGAGCGTATCTTGGGCAGTACACCGCGTTTTCTACTAGCGTCTTTTCTGGCTTACCTTGCTGGAGAGTTTACTAACTCTGTAGTGCTGTCCAAAATGAAGATATGGACGCGCGGTCGGTGGCTATGGACAAGGACTATCGGTTCTACGCTTGTAGGGCAGGGCGTGGATACCGTGGTGGTGCTCGCTATCGCTTTTGTTGGGGTGTTACCTATTGGGGTTTTGGGTATCATGATACTTAGCCACTGGCTGACGAAGGTAGCCTACGAAATCATAGCCACACCGTTTACCTACCTTGCCGTCGGGTATTTAAAGCGGAAAGAAGGCGTGGATGTGTATGATTACCAGGTTGATTTTAATCCGCTGAAAATCGGTTAGTCATGTCCAGCGTTGTACAGGCTAAGGAGATAAAGTTCATTGTTGACCACAATGTGGGCAAGCTGGCTAAATGGCTGCGCATGATGGGGTACGATGCTTTGCTGTTTAAAGAGGAAGACGATGGCAGCCTGGTGAGGCTTGCTCTGGCTGAAGACAGGGTGGTCTTGACCAAAGACAGTCAGATTATGAAACGGCGAGTGGTAACCAGCGGGAAACTGAAGGCTGTTTTTCTCGATGACGATGACCCGAAAGTGCAGCTAAGAAAAGTCATCGAAACGCTGTGTCTGGACTGTCAGCACAGACCTTTCTCTATATGTCTGGAATGTAACTATCCTTTAGTGGAGAGAGCCAAAGAAGAAGTACGTGGTCGGGTCCCGCCTTATGTCTTCAGGACACAGGAGCAGTTTATGGAATGTCCTTCATGTCATCGTGTCTACTGGCGGGGGACGCACTGGATGGCTATGAACCGTGTTTTACAGCGCCTTGTCACAGAAGAGGACAGGCGTGCCGGCGGTCGGGGAAATAACTAGGAGGTCTGTCTGGTTATGAAATTGGTCACTGCGGAGGAGATGCGGGGGATAGACAGTAGTTGTGCCAGTGCTGGTCTGACCACCGAGGTATTGATGGAAAATGCCGGACGGGCGGTGGCTGAGGAGACGCGAAAGCTGATTGGTGGTGTGGTGGGCAAACGGGTACT
>DAOUCT010000025.1:0-2063 GCA_034432055.1 Dehalococcoidia bacterium
GAAATCGCACAGTAGAACGAATTCTGCGCATAATATACGATTCGCTTCTGTGAATCTATGATTTTGGCTCGCCTCACAAGCGCAGGCGCTTGTCTCACCATCGCAGCAGCATCATTGAAGACAAGCGCCGCTTGGTTTCTATCGTTCGCCGCCGAATAGACCTGAGCGCCGGGCTCATTATCAGCAAATAAGAGATATAAGGCAATTGCCGCTGCTAATGTTGACTTCCCATTCTTGCGCGGAAGCTCAATATAGCACGTTCGATATTGCCTTGCACCATCATCGTTTAGCGTTCCAAATAGTTTTCCGACTATCTCCCGCTGCCAAGGCATTAGCCTGAATGGCTTGCCTGCCCAGTCGCCTTTTGTATGCCTCAGACTTTCAATGAAGCGGATCGCCCGCTCTGCTGCTTCTGCATCGAACCTTCCCATAATTCACGTCAATTCTTGCTTGCGGTCAGAAGCCTTTCAAGAGGGTCATCGCTCTCAGGTGGATTAACACTAATCCTAGACCTTGCTGATGGCGTCAGCCCTAGCTCAACGGCAAATTTATGCACCATCTCCCTCTCTTTATTCAAAACCCAATATGCCGGGGAGGTCGTTATATTGCCATGCTGTGTTTTATAGAGTTCCCCCTTCTCGGCAATCAATTTCTCGTATTTGACCATCCTGGCATAGGCTTGGCAGTAGTTTGCTATCAGCGCCCTGTCAGACTTCGCCAGAAGCCCCATTTCCTTAAGAATCGGGCATATCCTGTGCCATTCAGCCCTTGCCTCTGGCGTCAGGTATGATGGGCAATGCGGAGTGCCGAAGGCTTTAGGCTCATTCAGGTTTATTCGGTCTTTATTCGGTTCGCCCTCTAGAATCTTGACTATCGTCGGGCGTGGTTTGCGTCCCCTCATCGTTTCACCACTGGTTTTTTGAACGTCATAATATATTCGTGGCACTTAACTGTCCGTCTATTTTCATAAGCCTTTTTCCGAAACCTTAACGATTGGGATACAACTTCGGCAACTACTATATCCCACATTCGCAAGTTAGTGCCTTGTAACACGGCAGCAATAAAGTCTGAGTGCATAGTCACCAAATAGCCTTCATTTCGATAGTCATTTAGTACAAAATTGGCTAACCCACCTGGCTTCAATATCCTCTCGGCTTCCTTTGCCATATCCACCATAGCCTGTAACCACTCTTCATAGCTACCAAGCCCCGATAGGTCGGCAGGATTATCACTATATTTCTCTAGGGTAAAGAATGGCGGATTGCTATGCACGAAATCATAACTATTATCTAGCTCGCCTGTTTGCCGACAGTCGGCTTTTAGTATTTCTACTTCGCCCTTACCTGGCATTTTTGCAATCTGCTTCTTATCAAAATCAATGGCCGTATCCCATATATCAGATGCCTTGCCACTAAATCCCCAGTATTTAGCCGTTGCAGAAAATGTAACCCAGCCGCTACACATTTCATAGAATAAGTCACCTTCTCGCATATAAGTCCTAACTATGCGTTCAGTGGCTAGGCTATTCGTTCTAGACCATGTGTGCTTAATTGTTCCATTAGGATCACCTCCACGTGCTGGCAAATCTAGCATATATGGAAAGGCTTTTCCTCCGTTTGCTGGTAAATCTTTCCAGAATGAAGATAGATTGTAGCCAACTACTTCAGGGATGCCATCGTTTTCAGCATCACCAGGTCTAGGATTAGGATCCCAACGGCCAGGTAAATGAAATTGAGTCATCAAGTTTTCAATTTCCTTATCATCAAACCCAGTTATCTCCATATCGAAATCGCCTGTATCAAGTTCCTCAAGCAGGTCTTTCAATTTGGGCAAATCCCAATCACCCTGAATCTTATTGAGAGCCAAATTCAACGCCTTCTCCCTATTTGGCGGGAGGTCAATAACGGATACATCTACCTCTGAAGCCCCCATTTGCTGAAGGATTTTAAGTCTTTGGTGCCCACCAACGAGATTACCAGTTCGTTTATTCCAGACCAATGGCTCTACCATATCGAACTCAGTAATGGACTTCTTTAGCTTTTCATACTCGGGGTCGCCGGGCT
>DAOUCT010000026.1:0-12303 GCA_034432055.1 Dehalococcoidia bacterium
TCGCCACCACCGACGGCAGCAGGGAGATAGATATCTCAAGCCTATCGCCGAGGACAAGGATTGACAGGGTGGAATTCCCTATTGGGGACCACCCCAGGAGCTTCCAGAGGTTCGCCGTATATCGGGACACTTTGACCTTGATAGGCGACGAGGTAGGCAACGGGGACGACGCCAGAATCTATTGGCTGGCACCCCACACGCTGGACGATGAGCAGTCCACCCTGAGCCCCTCTCTTGAAGGACTCGTCTTGCTGGGAGCCGGGGGCTATGCCGTAATGTCACTATCGCAGTACGTCACCCAGACCGCAGGTATCGGCGGCAATCAGGCAGATAGAGACCTCAGGGAATGGGGGCTGGCTATGCTTGAACTGTTCAGAAAAACCCTGAGAGTCTACGCACGCAATAACAAAGTCAGAACAGGGGTACTCTATACGGAAAGCGGCTAACGAAAGATAGCAAAGGAGAAAGAAAATGCCACAGACTAAAGCAAGGGAGAAGATAGAAAAGGCAATGCCACCAACCAGAGAGGGCTTGCCCTGGCAGGCTTTTGCCATCGTTGGCGATAAGGAAAACCCCGAAACCTGGAAACTACCACACCACACCAGAGCCATCTATAGAGCCATCAGGGGCAAGCTAGGGCATTACAGGACCACCGACTGGGACAGGCTGCCTTTAGCCGTAGCCGCGCTGTCGCCCGGCGGGTACCGGGGGAAGCGCGTCGCAGCCACGGAGCAGCAAATACTCGACGCCGCCAAGCATCTAGCCAAACACTACCAGGAAAACGGCAAGACCGTCCCTGACACCCTCTTGGTGCTCCTGGAATAACGCGGGAAGAGGGGATGGGCTTCCATGGGTGCAAAACCCATAAAACCGAAAACACCCGCCAAAAACAGCGTCCTAGAGCCCCGGCGAAGCTAAACAGCACCTGCAACGGGGCACTGGACATAACATTTTGCCTGAACATCCAGGCACTGAAACGAGAAATAAAGGAGAACGACAATGGGAGACATGATAAACAGGTTTCTATCGGGCAAGAAGAAGTACAGCGTATTTATTGCCACCTTCCTGACATCGGTAATCACAATGGCGGTGTCCGACCCCGCACAGGCGCAGGAGCTACAGGAGTTTGTCCCCATGCTGGCTATGCTGATTTCAGGTGTAGCCTATCTCATAGTCGAGGGCTGGAACGACTCCAGGCGCACCCAGACAGAGGCAGCCTACTACAATATGCTTACCGCGCAGCACCAGGCACAGGCAGCCGCTGGGGGGCGTGCAGAAGGGGGGAGCACCACCACTACCAGCGCCACCGCATCGGTCAACACCGAGCCATGCGATGAAGCGGGCTTCATAAGCTCTATACACACCAGGGCGGTAGAGCTAGCCCGGACCGCCTTCCCAGACGCACCGCAGGAGCTGCAGAGCATCTACAGGGCAGCCGAGGCTATCGGGCAGAAGACGCTATGCCGCGATATCAGAGAGGCACTGGCTTACTGGGACTATTTAAGCGGACTTGCCGAGGACGCCTGGAAACAGCTGGAGTTTGATAACAAGGACGAGAGGGGCTGTAAGCTTCACCCACCGGAGCTTTACGAGTTCAGGGCTACGGTCAAAAGGGCACAGACAAACTACGAGAACCTGAAAAAGCTAGCCGAATCAGGTAAGGAGTGGGCAAGGTCATTTCCAGGAGGCGCTACCATCTATTCACTGGGCGCCTTCGCAGGAGAAGTCATCGGGGCATGATTATTGAGTACCTTAAAGGCGTAGCCATAGCTGGCGCTATCGGCATCGTCATAGCGGTACTGATGTATTACCTCTGGAGGGGCTAGCCGATGAGACCGCTATCTGACAGCTTGCTTGAGGCACAGAAGCGACCGTTCAATAAGCCGGTCATCAAGCTAGAGGTACAGGAGTACGGTCATCCACAGACCCAGCCACAAGTCCTCTGGGGAGGGGGGCTACTCGCCTGGGAGAAGCTATACGGCGGTACCGAGACCCAGTTTTGGCACGATAGCTGTATCTCAGGCGCAGGGACCTTGCACCGTGTCAGACTGCAGGGGACTACCATATACTATTCCAGAGTGCCTAACCCATCACCGCAGTCGAACTTTAGCAGCTGGACAAGCATTGGCACTACCACCAGCAACGCCAGAATAGCCATCAGGGCACAGGGGAGTAATGTTATCGTGGTAGCTATGGACGCCAGCAATCTTTACCGGCGGGAGTCCACCGATGATGGCGCCACCTGGGGAAACTGGACTGCGATGACCAATGCCAGACCATGCGAGAGGGGGGTTGCTATAGCCTTTAAGCCCGGCGGCGATTGCGCCATCGTCCACGCTTCAGACGTCAATGACCCCCTGAGCCTGTATATCCAGAAACGCACCGGCGGGAGCTGGAGCACCGGGCTAGGGCAGAGGACGGGCGACTTTTATGTGCAGGCATTAGCTATGTACCACGAGGGCGACTGGAACATCATCGCACTGGTCGCCGAGGGGAGCTATCTCACGGTCCAGCGCATGGTCTACGGGGACGGGTACCGCCAGACCGCAGGCACCTGGGCAAGCGATGTCAAAATCGGTCTGGGCGGGGCTAGACTGGGCTTAAGAGGTCAGATAGCCACCAGACAGTTTGAGCAGCAGGAGAAGGGGGGCGCAGACGCTAGAAAGACTCCCACCTATTGGGAAGTCAACCAGGCAGTGCTGGAGGTCTACGCCGGTGAGTCACCAGATGTTATGGGACCGTCACTGTGGAAACCGTCAGGATATCCAGCCTTACTGTGTTTGACACGGGCAGGCGTACCGTGGATTTTCAGGCTTCAGCCAGCCAGCGACTTCTATGACTACCGGTGGACTAAAGCCGATACCATTCCCACATATGCACAGTACGGCATGTCTCTATGTGCCGATAGCACTTATATTTACGCTACACAGACTAATGAGGTATGGCGTTCGCCCATCCCTTCCAACTGGTCTCCCCCTGCCCAGGGCACGGGCGGAGGGAGCAAGTTTACCATCGCCATGAAGCAGATTATGCAGCTCCACGCCGAACAGAGGGGGGACAATAGACCGTCAAGTTTGACAGTAGACCTGGACAACTCCAAAGGCTACTGGAACAGTCCGTGCCAAGGCAGCCTGTCCTATCTCAAAAAAGGTTCACGCCTAAACCTCTACCTGGGCTATGAGACCTCCCAGGGCGGGGAGTACCAGGAGATAGCGCGCTACTTCGTGGACTCGTGGAGCTACCGCCGAGACCCCAACAAGGCAGTATTCACCATCCAAGCCGTGGACGCGTGGACACTTCTGGAGCGATACAGGTTTGACAGACCGGTGGAGTGGAATATCAGCGGTAACGATTACACCGCCTATCAGCTTATAGCCTTGGTCCTGCAATCGGTAGGGGGCACATTGAGTTACAAATCACGCAGTACTTTATCTACCACCTTTTACCCCCGCCTTACCGTGAGGGCGGGGCAGTCAGCGGCACAGGTGCTAAGAAGGCTGTTAAGTATGTTGCCAGACGTGCTGGTCTTCAACGGTCTGGATGCTACTATGATTTACCCGCAGACCACCGATGAGGCGGTATATGAGTACATACTAGACTGAGGGGGAGAAAATGCCGTTTCTAAATGTCACCAACAACGCAGAAAGCACTCTAGCCAGCGGTATAAACGCATCTGCCACCAGCTTGACCGTAGCCACAGGGGGAGGGGCGCTATTCCCATCAGGCAATTTCCATATAACCATAGATAACGAGATACTGAAGTGCACATCGAGGAGCGGTGATGTCTTTACCGTCCAGAGGGGGCAGGAAGGGACAACGCCCGCTGGACACCAGGCAGGCGCTAAGGTACAGCTACGGTGGACGGCGGCGTATGTCACGGAAATACAGACTGCAATATCAGAGGCACAAGGCGCCATTTCAGCACTGCAGGCAGTAAATGCAGGTCCGTTTTTACTTGTTGGTCAGAACACCCCGCAAGAAATGCCGGGAGCGTGGACAAAAGTGCAGTTTCAGCAGGTTATCATCGACACACATAACGCCTGGGATAGCAATAACCACCGCTTCGTCTGTCCTGTAGCAGGCTATTATGTAATAATCGGCAGAGCCAGCGTTCAGAACATACCCGATGGCAAAAGGCTAGCTTTAAGCATATTCATCAACAACGATGAGAACCTCGGCGGCAGGATATACGACTCAGTAGTAGGCGGACAAACCAATGTAGCGGGGTCCGGTGCCATCTTTCAGTACCTCAGCCAGAGCGATTATGTCGAACTCAAGCTCTATCACTCCAATAGTAGTGCACTAAACACAGTCGGTTACCCCAAGACAGACGCCTTATGTGTAGTCAGGATAGCCTAGAGCAATGCTAAACGCCTATTTACTTAACGCCGCAAGCCTAAACGGCGCCATAACAGAGGAACAGCCAACAGGACCAGCCCAGAGGGGGACAGATGTTATATGGCAGACGCAGGCACTCGATACCAACTTCGTGGTGGTCTACGGCGAGGCTGTAGATGGCAGCCTGGTATCAGGACAGGCTTATGATTCAGACGAAGTGCAGAAAGTGGGCTACCGCCTCGATATCGTCACAGAGCCGGCTATGTCAACAGCAGCCTTATGTCAGAGCGTAGCCGAGGCTATAGTACAAAAGATGAGACTCAACAAGGCTGGTGGGGCACTAACAGCCTTGCCTAATTGCGGGCTGGAGCTATTCGACGTCATAGAGATAACCGACAGATGGAGCAACCTGAGCCAGTCCAGATTCCGGGTAACAGGCATAGAGCTCTCTTACTGCGGGGAAGGGGGTGCTATAAAACAGGCACTTGGACTAGGAGCCGCGTAATAGCGCTGGCGGTTCAGTCCAGAGTGATCAGCCCGCGTTTCAGGGCGGTGATGACCGCCTGGGTGCGGGCGTTGGCATCGAGCTTGCGCAGGATGGAGGTGACGTGGTTCTTGATGGTCTGTTCGCTGATATTGAGGATGGCGGCGATCTGCTTATTGAAGTAGCCCTGTGCCATGTAGGTGAGTATTTCAGTCTCTCGCGGGGTGAGTGGCGAGACAAAGTATTCCACACCTTTTCCCCAGGAGAGGTCCTGGAACTGTTCCAGCACCTGCTGGGCTACTTTGGGGCGGGCGAGGAAGACGTCGTTAATGGGGTGTTCGCCGTTGGCGCAGCGGCGGATGATGGTGAGCAGTTCCTCGGGCAGGACATCGCGCCGCAGGTAACCAGCCACCCGCGACCTTATAGCCTGAAAGAGCTCCTCATCTGTGGGGTTGGGCGACAGGAGGATGACCGCGATGCTGGGGACGAGCTGTTTTATCGTCCTGGCGAGGTCGGGCTGGCGGCTGCGGGACAGGGTGATATCGAGGAGGATGACATCCGGGTACAGGTTGTGTACCGCTGCCATAAGTTCATCGCTGGTGCCGGCATCGCCGCAGACCTCGATGTCAGCGGCGCGGCTCAAAGCAGCGCGCACGCCCTGGCGGAACAATGGTTGCTGGTCGGCGATGAGGACCCTTATTTTTCTACTTGACTGCTTCGGCATGTCCACTTATGGTCAAGTGTAACAATATGTAAACAGAATGTCAATGGTTTTCCGGGCACACTAACTTGACCCGGATGGTGCATATGCTCGACTATTTGGACGGGAGTGGTCCAATCTGCAAGGTACAGCCGTGTATTCTGTGGACTATTCAAATTTTACCGTGCCGATTATGTCACTTTTTTGTGTCGGGGTGGAAAACTGGGAGTAAGCAGGCACGGTGAATACCTCAATTATGACCCATTTACCGTTTTTCACCAACCCGGTAATCAGGCTGTCGTATTTGCCCACAGCGCCGGTATATGTGACTTCAGCCCGAGCCACTTCAGTACCACCTATAGTCACCTTGCTCGCTGTAAAGGCGTCGATAGTCTTGTTGCCGTCGGCGACAAGGTGCCGGGCAAACACTTCTTTCAAGTCAGCCCCCTCGGACTGGTCGCGAACGATAACCCTGACTGCCGGGATATTGTAGGCACCGGCACCGACACGCCAGATAACATTCGGTCCCAGGTCTCCTGTCTTGGGCGTCCAGTTATCGGGGTACTTTAAAGAAAAGCCGAACTCAGCATTGGTGTAAGTGGCTTCTCCTACCGGTGCCGCAGTAGACGGTGGTGGGGTCACACCAGCCCGGGACAGCCCGGTCTTGACCTTAAGTTCGTACCCAATATCAAGGTACGGCTCGGTAGCGGGGTCGTATGGGGTCCAGTCTATCAAGCCAGGCACGCTGGGGTTACCCGTTCTGGCAAACTGTGACCATATCCTCATCATGTTTTCCGCCACCACCTTATCTTTTTCATCTAGACCGGGGTCGGGCTGTTTTACTCCGCTGCGGGAGCCAAGCAGTGCCCCTATCCCGGCTACTCCCTCGAGGAGTCCGAAGACATAAGGTAATTCGAGTCCGTGGAAAGCGACGGCACCTTCCTGCTTCCAGCGTGATGGCACATGGCTGAACACATAGGTATAGACCTTGGACGAAGCGGTGGTGCTCATCAGTTTAGCGACGCGGGGGATGCTGGTGGATACTTCGGAGACCTCGCCATCCTGGGCACCGACGATAAGCGGGACATCATTTTGCTTACCCTGCTGCAGGATGTTGTGGACGGTATCCGGCAAGACCCATCCATCGGCGGTCATCATAGTATTATAGCCGGAGTCGGTGGCTCCTGCGACCTCGACGATTTCCTGCCAGCTTTTGGCGCGGAGGGCGGCGAGTATTTCAGCAGGTGTGCCGCTGATGCCGAGCTTTGCCACCAGGTTCTCGCCCATTTTCTCCGCTTGCTGGCGAGTTGCGCTACCGGTGGGTGCTGCATAGGCTGAACCACTTTCGATGATAGCCCGGTGGAACAGCCCTTTGGCTAATGGCGATGTGAGACAGGCGAGGACTTTGCCGCCGCCACCAGACTCGCCAAAGATGGTGACATTGCCGGGGTCACCACCGAAAGCTGCAATATTCCTCTGTACCCATTGCAGAGCGGCGATCAAATCAAGGATGCCATAGTTTCCCGACGAGTTGTTTGCTGATTCTGCTGCCAGAGCCGGGTGAGCCAGAAAACCGATTGGACCGAGACGGTGGTTCACGGTAACCAGTACCACTCCGTGCTGGGGTAGTGCGTAGTGGTTATATAGCGGACCATTGCCTGACCCGATGGTCAAGCCCCCGCCATGGAAGAAGACCATCACCGGCAGTTTATCGGCGGTGGTCTTCGCCGGTGTTGTCACGTTTAGATAAAGGCAGTCTTCGCTGGGACTACCTTCTCCGAAGGCACCAGATTGTGCGCAACGGTTCCCCCATCGGGTACATTCACGGACTCCTGTCCAGGGAGCGACCGGCTGCGGTGGCTTCCACCTTAAATCGCCGACGGGCGGTGCGGCATACGGTATGCCTTTGTAAGTCCGTACTTCTTTTCCGGGCTCGCTTACGGCTAATGTCCCCGATATCAGACCAGAGTCAATCTTGATAGGGTCAGCTATGGGTACAGCTCCTTTCGGACTGGCAGGTTGTTTTTCTCCACAGGACGCGGTCAGGGATGTTACCAGTGTTACCACTATCAGAGGCGTTGCCAGCCTGAGCCAGTAGAAATTCGTCATTGTTTGACCTCCTGTTTCGTTTGCTATCGTACTACTGTGCTAGACGGGTTTTCCCGAAGTTTCTCAAGATGGTAAATGTCACAACGGGATTTTGTCAAGGGGGGAGAGATAAGGACCCCTCACCTAACCTCTCCCGCAAGGGGAGAGGGACAAAGAGGTGGCTCTCCCGCAGGGGGAGAGGGACATGGGAAGGTAACTCTCTCCCGCAAGGGGAGAGAGGACATTTCTGTTTCTCCTCAGGAGGTGCACCACTTCCTACACCCTTTAGAAATTTGCCCCCTTGATGGGAGAGTCCTCTTTTTTCTCCTCTCCCTTGATGGGAGAGTCTTCCCTTCTCTCCCTCTCCCTTGATGGGAGAGGACTAAGGTGAGGGTGAGATAGAGCAGCCGATGTCCTTCCCACTGAGCTATGTCCTGTGTGTGTCACCCATCTATTTGAACGCGTCCGGTGCTTTTTGGGTCTGTGGTGTGGCGAAAATTATTTGACGGGAGCGGATTTAGACTTATAGAATGTCTGTCGGGTCTTGTCCGTATGGGGATTACGAAGCGTGATGTGGCATGTCTGAATACGATGTCATCATAGTGGGCAGCGGACCGGCAGGGCTGTTCACCGCTCTGGAGCTATGTCAAAGAGGCGATGCCCGTGTGCTGCTTCTGGAGAAGGGCAAGGACATTGACGAGCGTCGCTGTCCTCTTCAGGACAAAGGTGAACGCTGTGCCTCATGTTCCCCATGCCATCTGGTAAGCGGGCTGGGGGGTGCTGGTGCTTTTAGCGACGGCAAGCTGACGCTTTCGCCTGCTGTGGGCGGACATCTGAGTGAGATATTGGACGAAGAGGAACTGGAGAAGCTAATTGAATATGTGGACAGTTTCTTTCTTAAGTTTGGTGCCACTGACAGGATATATGGTGTTGGGGAGGGGGTGGAGGCACTGAAGCAAAGGGCGAAGTTGGCGGAGCTGAAACTTATTCCGGTGAAACTGCGCCATATCGGTACAGAAAGGTCGCGGCAGGTGCTCAAGGCGATGCGCGACTTCATAGCGCCCAGGGTGGAGTTGAGGCTAGGGGAGATGGCAAAGCGTGTTCTGGTAAGGGGTGGTGTGGTGACGGGGGTGGAGACTGAGAAAGGTGAGAAGCTCGACTGCCGTTATCTGGTGCTGGCGCCAGGGAGGGAGGGGGCTGATTGGCTGGTAAAAGAAGCAGAAAGGTTGAAGCTAAGTTTAAAGTCGAACCCGGTAGATGTGGGGGTCAGGGTAGAAGTGCCGGCGCCAGTGATGGAAGAACTGACCTCGGTGCTGTATGAGCCGAAGCTGGAGTTCTTTTCGCCTACATTTGATGACCGTATCCGGACATTCTGCGTTTGTCCCGGCGGTGAGGTGATTATGGAGACGACGGGCGGTGCCGACCCTGTGATCACGGTCAACGGCAATAGCTATGCTGAGCGCCGCACGGGGAATACTAACTTCGCCATAATGGTCAGCACCACCTTTACCGAGCCGTTTCGTGAGCCCATTGCCTATGGAAAATACCTGGCGCGTCTGGCTAATCTGCTCAGCGGGGGCGTGCTGGTGCAACGCTTTGGCGATTTTCTTGAGGGGCATCGTTCCACGGTGGAGCGAATAAAGCACAGTATAGTCCAGCCTACCCTACGGGCGGCGACTCCGGGCGACCTGAGCTTTGCTTTACCTTACAGACACCTCAAAGGTATAGTGGAAATGCTTCAGGCGATGGACAGGCTGGCGCCGGGGGTGGCATCACGCCATACCTTGCTTTACGGGGTCGAGGTGAAGTTCTATTCCAGCCAGCTCAAACTCAGTCGCTGTCTGGAAACGCAGATTGAAAACATGTTTGCCGCCGGCGATGGTGCCGGGGTGAGCCGCGGGCTGGTGCAGGCATCAGCCTGCGGCGTGATAGTTGCCAGGGAGATTTTGAGGAGACTGGGCGGGCAGCATGTTCTTCGGCATTGACCTTACTTCCTCATGTAGTATCCCCAGCGCCTGCGTGTGTCTGGACGAAAGTCTGGGCATCGTTTATCAGGGACGGGAAGGGGCGAACGATGATATCGTCAAGGCGGTGATGGCGAGTTCCCCTCAGGTGATAGCTATCGATAGCCCGCTTACTTTGCCACACGGTCAGTGCTGCCTTGAGGAAAAATGTGGTTGCCAGCCGAGTTCGAGGGTGAAGGGCAGGTGGTGTGAGCAGGAACTGGCACGCCTGGGCATGCCGTGCTATTTCACCACCAAGAAGTCCATTATCAAGAATATGGTATATCGTGCCATCGGACTCAGAGCAAGGCTGGAGAGGGCGGGTCTTCAGGTCATCGAGGTCTATCCATATGCCAGCAAGGTGAGGCTTTTCGGCAAGCCGGTGCCACGGAAGGTCACACTTCAGGGGCTGGAGTGGCTGAGAGACAAAATGGCAATGCTGCTCCCCGAGTCAAGCGCCTTTCTGGACATATGGGACCACAACATGTGTGATGCCGCTGTAGCGGCTTATACTGCTTTCCTGTACTATCGAGGGCTGACCGAGAAGGTGGGCAGACCCGAGGACGGTTTTATCTACATACCGGCGGTTTCTAGATAAACAGGGGCTGAAAAGCGAAGGTGCTCAGCGGTAGCTGCGGTCGTAGAGAAAGCGGTTGAGCAGAATCCTGCCTGTGCTGATGCTGGCTGTCTGGAGGTCGCCGCGGAGCCCTGCGGTGAGGCGGCGGACTACAATGACCAGGAAGATAAGGGCTAGGGGAAGGGTCATCTGAAGAGGGAAGCCGAGACATTGAGAGGCTACGGGGGTTGCAGCGAAGGCTATCAAGTTGCCCACAGGCAGGCTATCGCTTGCCGGACCGCCGAACATGAGGCGCTGACTCCATGTCTGGTTCGGTGCCGCAAAAAGAGGTGCTAGTTTGATGGCGACGCCGATGATTATCGGTATTGCGAAAGCGAGCAGGACGATGTAAGCCAGCGGTGCTGTGGTGAAGGTGAGGTAAAGGGTGAGGGTAAGCGTAGCCCCTATAGCCGGCGTGTTTCCTTTCTCACCATCGAACTTTGCGAACAAAGGCCACATCTGTCCACAGATTGCAGCTACTGCCCCGAGGGCGATGGTGGCTAGGGGGAGGTGGAGAGAAAAGCCGACGATGATAGGGATAGCGCCTTTGAGGACATCGATGAATATAGCGCTGAAACCGATGGCACGCCCGGCTTTTTGCCACAGGGCGGCATGCAGGTCCGCTTCCCGGTCGGGGTCGATGCCCCTGGCACGGGCTATCAGGTGCATCTGTGGCAGCGAGCCTAGCAGATAACAAGCGATGACGAAGGCAATGCTGTATATAATCGTCACCGTTAGACCCTTTTACCTGCTGGGTGGCTTACAGTGCTAGCTATCGTCCACCGATTGCGCCGGCAATAGGCTGTGATGGCTATCGTACTATATCCGGTCACCTGCCTATCTTTCCACGATTTCTGTTAATAGCCCTTTACTTTTCAGGTCTTTTACCAGCTGACTAACATCGTTGGTGTCGAGATGGAGGCACAGGTCCTTTTCCTTTCCTTCTACAGGGGGCATACTGTGCATCGAGACCAACTTAAGATTATTCTTCCGGACAAGTTCCATAATGTCCGGCAATTTCTTGGGGTCAGCGCCATCGGAAATGATAATACGGGTCCCGGGCATGCCCAGACCCAGGACGGGGTTGAGTATCTTATAAAAGAAGTCGTTGGTGGTAGCTATGCCCACTACTTTTCCATCGTCGACCACTACCAGTGAGCCGACCCTTTTCTTCTGGGCTAATGCTATAGCAGCTTCGGCTGACATATCGGGGCTGACGGTGACCACATCTTTGACCATGACTTCCCTGACGGTCATCTTTGCCAGGAGATAGTTGATCTCCCACACAGTGAGGCTGGTGGCTGGTGAGGGACTGGCACGGGCTATGCGCTCTTTAGTCACCAGTCCAACTAGTTTTCCGCGGTCGACCACAGGCAAGCGGCGGATATTATGGGCATCCATAATCTTTCTGGCTTCCATTATCGGTGTATCGCTGGATACCGTGATCACATTCCAACTCATGACATCCTTGACTTTCATAGCCTTCACCTCCCTTGATTTTTACTATTTTATCATAGGCGTACCCGACAGGGAAGCATTCTTTCACGAGAGCGACGAATTTTTGCAGGCTAACAGGTTGTCTGAATCAGGGCAAAGTGGTAGACTGCAGAAGGTTTTTGCTTGTCATAATTTAAGATGTATAATAACAACAATAGGCTTTTTATGTATAGTAACTGCGAGACAGGTGTGATGGAGTACGAAGTGAGCCGAGGTGGAAGCATCGAGGAGAGGTTTTAGTGCCGTCTACTATCAGATGCCCGAATTGTGGTCGGGAAATAGATGCTAGCAGCAGGTTCTGCGAACACTGTGCCGCCAGATTGTGTCCGGGATGTCACGGAGTAGTGCCTCCGCGGTCGAAGTTCTGCCCTCACTGTGGCTTTGCGGTAGGACCAGCTTTGCCGGGGCAGGAAGAGCCTGGACCGGGCGCAATGTCACCACCGCCTCATTTTCATGCCCCTTCGGCAGGGAGTGGTGGTATAATCGGTCCGCAGTACCGGCAACAGGTTCCTCCTCCTTCGGCTTCTGTTTCCGGTGAGCCCAGACCGGTCATGGGTGTGCCGATACCACGGGCGGT
>DAOUCT010000027.1:0-24398 GCA_034432055.1 Dehalococcoidia bacterium
TGACAGAAATGATAGCGACATACGGAAGGTCTTATCTCATAAATAGGGCAGGAGGTGAATTTGTCCGAATACAAATTGCAGCCCACCTCCCGACAGCACTTACCCCTGCACTCAAGGCACTTCTGCTTGCTCAATGCGCTCAGGGTACGGATAAGTCCGGCTATTTCAGTGCCGAACAGTACCTCAAATTCCTCGTCGGTCAAGCATATCTCTAAAGGCTTCATCGTGCCTCTCTAACGGGCATCGGTAGTCATTATATCAGGCGCACGCAGGACCTGCCTTGCTTGAGCTTGCCCAAAAGGTCTGTGGCACCTTTATGCCGAGCATATCAAGTAAATTTCTGAGCCCGTTCAGATAGATGGGTGACACACAGGACATAGCAGAAAGTCCTCTCTCCCCTCCGTGGAAGAGGGTTAGAGTGCGGGGGTAGTTCTCTCTCCCCTTTGCGGGAGACGCTGGGTGAGTGGGCAGCCCTCTCTCCCCTTTGCGGGAGAGAGTTGAAGTGAGGGGGGCGCACCCTCACCTTTATCCTCTCCCGTCAAGGGAGAGGAAAATAGAAAATTCTCTCTCCCCTTTGCGGGAGAGAGTTAGAGTGAGGGGGAAATGTACTGGAAACCGCACAACAATTTCTTGACAAAAAGACGAGTCGCTGGTATACTGCCCTCGAACAAGTTATCGACCGAGCGCTCGGTCGAACCAGAATCAGTAGGCTTGAAGAGTATGTGGCGGAGGAAAACATCTCGGTGTGTTTGATGTATATTGCTAAACATACTAGGACTGTGGGTTCGGAGTTGAAACTCATTTACTCGAGATTTTGCTCGATAGAAAGGAGGGGAATCCAAAAGGCGTGAGAATTGAAAAAAGTCGAAAAATCTGTACTACGTTTTAAACAGGAGGTGCAAACAATTATGAGACAAAAGAGAGTTCTGCCCATAGCGATAGTATTATTTATGGTCGCGGCGCTGATAGCCAGCTTGATAGGCACCGGCGGCTGTGCCAAGACCAAAGAGGTTGCAGAATCGGGAGAAAGACCACTCTACGGTGGGACGCTGAATATGGCATTGATGGCTGACCCTCCCGGTTTTGACGACGCTGTACGGACGCACTCTTCGGTCTACCCGCTCAAGCTTACCCACGAAGAGCTATGGGAAGGCGATTGGACGAAAGGAAATGCCGGTGGGTACGGCACAGGCGAATGCGATTGGTTTGTGGGTGCCAATAACCGCCTCGAACATAAGGCTGGGGCTTTAGCCGAAAGCTGGGAGATCCAGGGCAAGGATACTGTGATCTTTCATCTGCGCAAGGGTGTCTACTGGCACAATAAGCCACCGACCAACGGACGCGAAGTTACTGCTGAAGACGTCGTCTTCTCCTGGAATCGGCAGTGTACAGCCACCACAGCCTATATACGCACTGCATACCCCAAACTGTGTGCCACAGTGGATGTCTCCGCGCCCGATCCTTATACAGTGGTGTTCAAATTCAACGACCCGAACCAGTTCGCAAACTGGTTTACCATGTCAGAGTACTGGTACGTCTATCCCAAGGACGCCATCGAGGAGTTCGGCAACATGATGGACTGGAAAAACAGCATCGGTAGCGGACCATTCACCATCACCGATTATGTAGCTGGAAATATGGTCGCTTTTGCCCGCAATCCCAACTACTGGGGCAAAAACCCCATCGGTCCCGGCAAAGGCGACCAGTTACCATACGTGGATGAGATGAAGATGTTTGTAATTCCCGACGACTCCACCCGCTATGCTGCTTTCCGGACCGGTCAGATCGACATATTGACCTGTGACTGGGAAGCAGCGCCGGAGTTCCTTGCCATGCCACAGCTAAAGTACGTCCGCTATCTCCCCACCGGCTACAACGTGATCTACATGAGGACGGACAAAAGAGATAGTCCCTACGCCAGCAGGAAAGTCCGACAGGCACTCATGCTGGCTATAGACCATAAGAAGATACTCAATGAGTACTACGGCGGGGAAGGAGCGTTGCTCATCTGGCCCATGACATACATGAAAGAGTATGCCGACGTTTATGTGCCATTAGAGCAGTTGCCGAAGTCCGTCCAGGAGCAGTTTGAGTACAATCCGGAAAAGGCAAAACAGCTTTTAGCTGAAGCCGGCTATCCTAACGGTTTTAAGACCAAAGTGATCTGCTATATGACCAGGTACCAGACGGATGTACTCAGTATGGTCAAAGACATGTGGGCAAAAGTGGGAGTGGAACTGGAGATAGAGCCCAAAGACTACGGGACCTGGCTTTCTATCTGCGTCAGAAGGGGCTATGATGATATGCTCATGGGCACATACGCTGGCGCCAATTCCTACATCGTAGGAGTAAACTGGTCTGGATCCGGCATGAATAACGGAAGCTACATCGACGACCCGGTGCTCAATGATACCCGCGACAAGATCTTGGCGGCATTTCCTAACGAAGCTGAAGCCGACCGCATCTACCGTGACATGGTGCCATACCTGTTAGACCAAGCTTACGTGATACAGCTACCCATGCACTACCTTTACAGGTTCTGGTGGCCCTGGGTGAAAAACTACAGCGGTGAAATGTCATTGGGCTTCTGGAACGAGTACAATTTCGTTAAGTATGTGTGGATAGACCAGCAGATGAAGAACTCGATGCTGGGCAAATAGGCGATTGAGGGATAGTATTGGCTAGACGAAGACTCCTAATTTTTCGAAGGCTAATCAACTGAAAATATGTAATAGACACTCAACCAGAATACAGTGAATAAGAAGCGGGGACTGCTTATCACGCCTTACACCATGGAGTCCCCGCTTTGCATAACGGTGGCTATTAATGGACTTCAGGTTCAGAGCTCGGTTGATTTAAAATATAACAATAGACCAAGAATCAGGCTTAGGTCATATGTAACTTAAAAGGAGGAGATTATGGAGAAAAAAGTCATTATCACAGCGGCTCTGGCGGGGTCGGGCGTTTTTAAGAACCAGAACCCAGCAGTCCCCTATACGCCTGCAGAATTCGCCGAGGAAGCCCACAGGGCATATAAATCTGGCGCCGCCATGGTCCATGTCCATGCCCGTGAGCCGGAAAGCGGGCTGCCGACCTCCAACGTGGAAGCTGTAAGAGCGGTCTATGACGCCATTAAACAGAAGACCCCCGAACTGATCGTTCAGATAACATCTTCAGTAGGACGAACCTTTGAAGACAGGATAGCCCCGATCATCGCCCTGAGACCCGAGTCCGCATCCCTGAATACCAATACCATGAACTTCAGTTATTTAGATAGAAAGACTGGACAGATCGTTTTCGATAGCGTCTTCACCAATACTTTCACCATGCTTCAGGACTTCGGCAAGAAAATGGAAGAGCTGGGAGTAAAGCCCGAAATAGAAATATATGATGTCGGCGGTTTTGACAACTGGCTGCTTATCTCCAAGCAGGGGTTCTTCAGCGAACCTTACAATTTCGATTTCGTCTGGAGTGTTGCCGGCGGTCAGAAATTCAGACCCATTATCTTTGCCAGCCTGGTGCAAATGCTGCCGCCGAACTCAAACTTCACCACCTGTGGCATAGGCATCGACCAATTCCCGGCAATCACTCAGTCCTGCCTGCTGGGTGGACATATGCGCGTTGGTCTTGAGGACAATATCCGCTTGCCCAACGGCGAGCTTGCCAAGGGGAGCTGGGAGCAGGTAGAGTGGGCAGTCAAGATAGCTGCATGCCTGGGAAGGGAACCAGCCACACCCGATGAAGCAAGGCAAATACTGGGCTTAAGGAAAGCCGCCGACTCGAAGAAATAAGAGGCAGAGTAATCTCGTTTAGCCTTTTGCGCCAGACTACAAACAGCAACCGCTGTCAAGGCATAACATTAGATAGCGGTCTCTTTTCGACGATCGAAACTGCCATTTCGGCACATAAGTCTGCGTACTCCTGTAAGGTGTAGGCGCCAGCAAAAAACCAGCCCTTCAATACCCACATCTGACACAGCGTTTGGATGCTCATGGCATCAACCTCCGGGGTGCTTGTGCAAAATTCACCCCGCTTGCAGCCCTCTCTGATTATCTCCTCAAACACCCTGCTCACCCGACGTTCGATCTCAAAGACACGCTCTAAGTCCTCCTGTATAACAGCTTGTGGTGTATGGAACCAGAAGTGTACCAGTTCTTTTCTCCTATCGACTCCATATAAAAATTCACTCACCGCCTGTCTCAAGACTTTTTCCGCTGATGTGGTACGAAGTTTCCGCTCGAATTTCTTTTCCCACCCATCGATATCGCTCATATGAATATCGATGAAAATTTTTATAAAGTCCTTCTTTGAACGAATATAATAATAAAGCGTCCCAACGCTGATGTTGCATGCCCGGGCGATCTCCTTTGTAGTAGTCTCGGCGTAGCCTTTTTGACGGAACAGCCTGGCGGCAACAGCGGAGATCTCTTGTAGCCTATTATTGCCTTCAACCTTGCTTTTTACTAAAGTTGCCATCGTTTTTGCTCTTTAATCTACTCTCCAGGCGCTAATTATAGCAGATTTTGTATCATTGCCCCCAACCGGGCATACTCGCGCAGTATATTGGTGGCACACGAACTCTCCCCGATTTTATTCTGATGTTTTAGTTTGACCCGCATAGATTGCCTAGCCTATAATAAATAAGGTGCTGGCTTTGGGCCAAAAAGCATAGTAGGTAGTGATTTGCAGCACATAAGCCAGGTGTCCATAGACAAAGCTAGTCACCTTATGAGAGACAGCTTGCAATATCTGCGAAGTAGCTCTGGTACTCGAAGTCTATTTTCTTTCTCCGGTTCGACGGACGTTTTCCGCAGTTTGTTCATAGCCCCACAGGCACTTCGGCGGAGGGCTCCTGTTGTTTAGGTTTTCGCTTGTACCGCGGGAGAAGAAGTTTTTCGTGCTCTTCGAACAGAGTGCGCAGAATGCCCTCAAGACCGCCCGTCAGCTTCAAGACATGTTGCAAACGTGGGAGGATATCCGGGAAAGGGTCAGCGTTATAACTGCGCTGGAACACGAGGGGGATGCCATCACCCACCAGATTGCCGCCGAATTGCATCGCACCTTTGTCACGCCGTTCGACCGTGAGGATATCGCTATGCTGGCGAACTCGCTCGATGATATAACCGATTTTATCCACTCAGCGGCGGATGCTATGTCCCTTTACAGTATTGAGCGCCCTACCGAAAAGGCGAAGGAGATGGTCGATGTGGCTGTCGAAGCGATAACCGAGGTAGGAAAGGCGGTCTCTGAAATAGAGGGGCGGATCGACAAAGATAGATTGCTCAAATATTGTGTGGAGATAAACCGACTGGAGAATGTGGGTGACACTCTGTACCGCTCAGCCATGGCTGAGCTTTTTGCTAACTGTGGGGATTTTGCCCATGTTATCAAATGGCGAGAGATCTACGAAGACATCGAAAACGCCATTGATAGGTGCGAGGACGTAGCCAATATCCTGGAAGGTGTAGCCCTTAAGTACGCTTGAAATTTTTAAAGCCGGGACTGCCAAAAACCTCTACCACCAGAGTCGAGCAGGATAGCCTGTGGAGATAAGTGCTTCGCTCATCATAGCACTGATGCTGGTGCTCGCTGCTGAGTTCGTCAATGGCTGGACGGACGCCCCCAATGCCATTGCCACTGTGGTCTCCACACGCGTGCTATCACCGTATCAGGCGGTAGTCATGGCTGCGGTGATGAATATTTTAGGAGCACTGGCTACCGGCACTGCGGTAGCGGTCACCATCGGCAAAGGTATTGTCCAGCCAGAGGCTATCTGTCTGAGCACTGTAGCTGCCGGCATGATGGCAATAGTGGTATGGAGCACCATAGCCTGGTGGTTTGGTCTGCCCACCAGCGAGACGCATGCTCTGGTGGCAGGTCTGGCAGGGGCAGGACTTGCCTACGCTGGTCCTTCTGTCCTACTCTGGGAGGGCTGGCGTAAGGTGCTTATAGGCTTGGGGCTGTCAACCATAGTTGGGTTCATCTTCGGCTACGTGGTGATGAGCATCATCTACCGGCTCCTCTCCCGTGTCACCATGACCAAGGTGAGGCAGGTCTTCGGGCGTTTGCAGGTACTCTCTGCAGCTTTTATGGCTTTTAGCCACGGTAGCAACGACGGACAGAAATTCATGGGAGCCTTCGCCCTGGCCCTGTTCCTCGGCGGGGTTCTACCTCAAGTGCACGTGCCCATCTGGGTGATTTTGATATGTGGCATTGTCATGGGGCTGGGCACCAGCTTTGGCGGCTGGCGGATTATAAGGACCATGGGCTTTCGCCTCACCAAACTTGAACCGGTGAACGGCTTTGCCGCCGAGAGTTCCGCCAGCATGGCAATTCTACTGGCTTCGTTTACTGGAGTGCCCTTGAGCACCACGCAGACTATAAACATGGCTATAGTGGGAGTAGGGTCTACCCGCCGGTTTTCAGCGGTGAGGTGGGGTGTCACCAACGAGATCGTTATGGCATGGCTACTCACCTTTCCAGTTTGTGGAATACTTGGCTACCTGTTCGGGCTGGTTCTTAAACCGGTGTTCGCATGATTTTTTATCATTTCTTGTTGCAGACCTATAGCCTTAATGCATGATGGTGTGTATAATTAGAGCTATCAGTCGATAGTGATTGCGGTCAAGAGGCTTAAGTAGAGAGGGATAAAGAACAAATGGCAATGAGCACTGACTTCAAAGAACGTTTTGAGGAGATACACAATGACATACAGGAAATGGCTGGGCTGGTGACCAGAGCGATCAGCCGCTCAGTAGAGGCATTGAAGAGCCGCGACCTCAAGCTGGCACACAAAATAATTGCCGATGATGTGGCAGTAAACAAAAAACGATTTGCTATCGAAGACAAGTGTATCGAGATAATGGGGTCGCAGCTCCTGCCAACAGGCGACCTTCGCGATATGGTCTCCGTACTCAGCATCATTACCGAACTGGAGAGGATCGGCGACTACGCCGAGGGTATTGCTAAGATAGTGGTGATGATCGGGGATGAGCCACCCTTAAAGCCGCTGATAGATATTCCCCGGATGGCAGAGCTTACCGTGCAAATGATCGAAAAGAGTATTCAGGCTTTTCGCAACCGTGACGTGGCGCTGGCGAAGCATGTGGTCACTATGGACAATGTGGTGGACGGGCTTTACGACCAGGTGTTCCGCGAACTGCTTACCTTCATGATGGTGGACCCGAAGACGATAAACCGTGCCACTCGGCTTATCTGGGTAGCACATAACCTGGAGCGTGCTGCCGATAGGGTGACCAATATCTGCGAGCGGGTGGTATTCACCGTCAGCGGCAAAATGGAAGACCTGGAAGTTTCCAAGTACTAATTCAGGTTAGCAACTTTCAACCCCATTTTCGATTCCCTCGCACCGCCGAATGAAGCAGTCTGCCAGCGGTGGTAGCATGCTCTTATCCTACCTCCAAGCCCTACCAGCTACTTTGTTCAAAAGACAAAAGCTGGTAAAGATGATAAAATAGCCCAAATGCTTGTGGAGAGTGACCGCATGATCGAAGAAATTCTACCCAACCTCTATCGCATCGAAGTGCCTTTGCCCCGAAGCCCGTTGAAGGCTTTGAACTCGTACGTAGTTAAAGGAAAGGACAGGTTCCTGATCATTGATACGGCGTTTAACCGTGAGGAATGCTGGCAGCCGACGATATCCGCACTGCGTGAGCTGGATGTGGACTTGACCAAGACCGATTTCTTTATCACCCACCTGCATGCTGACCACTCGGGACTGGTGGGCAGACTGGCAACCCCGACGTCCAAGGTCTATTACAGCCAAGTGGAGGCTTCGATTATCGGGGGTGGTATCGGTGAGGGCGAAGCCCACGGGCACTGGAGAGATATGGAGCAATATTACTCAGCCAACGGTTTTCCTGCCGAGGAACTCAGTATAGCATTGCAGGGACACCCCGGGCGCCGCTACAGCTCAAGGCAGTCTATTAAGGTAAACGCCGTGCGCGATGGGGAGAGTATTAAGATCGGCGACTACAAATTCAAAGGTGTACTGACTGCCGGTCACACGCCAGGGCATATGTGCCTCTATGAACCTGAGAAGAAGGTCTTAATCGCTGGCGACCATCTGCTTATCGACATCACCCCGAATATCACTACCTGGCTGGAGCTGGAGAACTCGCTGAAAAGCTACCTGGAGAACCTGGAGAAAGTATATGCCCTGGATGTGGGGCTGGTGCTCCCCGGTCACCGCCGTCTGTGGAACGACCACCGCAAGCGAATCAGAGAGCTTCAAGAGCACCACCGTAACCGGCTGGCAGAGGCTGTAGCGGCTCTGGAAAGCGGACCTAAAACCGCCTGGGAAGTTGCCCCATATATCACCTGGGATATAGAAGCTGATTCCTGGGAAGACTTCCCCACGGTGCAGAAATTTTTCGCAGTCGGAGAAACGCTTGCCCACCTCAATTATCTCGAGGGCGAGGGCAAGGTAAGGCGGGAGACCATGAACGGCAAGGTCTTCTATTCACTGATATAGTCCTAGAGGAGGTGTAGCATGGACGTTCTGGAAGCTATAAAAGGCAGGCGCAGTATCAGAAAATATCGCCCCGAGCCTATTCCCGAGGAGGTGTTGCAGACCGTGCTTGAAGCCGGGCGCTGGGCACCCTCATGGGCAAACACCCAGTGCTGGCGGTTCGTAATAGTCAGGGACGCGGCGACGAAGGCTAGGCTGGCGGAGACACTTAGAGGGACCAGGGCGGGCAGACCTAATCCGGCAACCGATGCCGTACGCAGTGCACCGGTGGTGATAGCCGCCTGCGCCCAGAAGGGACTTTCTGGCTTTTATCGCGATGAAAGCGGACAGGTCCTGCCAGCTACAGACAAGGGCGACTACTGGTACATGTTCGATGTCGCTCTAGCGATGCAGAATATGTGCCTTGCGGCGCATGCCCTGGGGCTGGGGACTGTGCACACCGGTCTGCTCGATGCCAAGGAAGCTGCCAGGATACTTGGTTTACCGCAGGACGTGGTGCTGGTGGAACTGATGCCATTGGGCTACCCCGATGAGGCACCGGCACCGCGACCGCGGAAGGAAATCAGCGAGTTCGTCTTCTACGAGCGATATGCGGAGAGTGGGGCAAAGTAATGAGGTACCGTAGCTACGGCGATGATGGTCTGATGCCGGTGCTGGCGATCATCATCACCTGCTTTATACTTTATCTGGCGACTGTCATCGCCAATTTCTTCGGCTACAGCCTGATAGGCTACCTTGGAATGCGACCGGCAAGCCTGCTGACTCAACCGTGGACGATTGTGACCAGCCTGTTCATGCACGGTGGCATCTGGCACCTGTTAGCCAATATGCTCACCCTGTACTTTTTTGGCACTTTTCTGCAGAGGCTTGTTGGACCCAGAACATTTCTACTGATTTACTTTATCGGCGGCATAGTGGGAAATGTACTCTTCATCCTCCTGGGACCGGCGTATGCTGTGGTAGTCGGTGCCTCCGGTGCCATATTTGCCCTCGGCGGCACGCTGGCGGTGCTGGTGCCGATGTCCCGCGTCTATATATTCCCCATCCCAGTCCCCATGCCATTGTGGGTGGCAGTCATCGGAGGTTTTCTCATCCTCTCCTTCGCTCCAGGCATAGCCTGGCAGGGGCACCTCGGCGGACTGATTACCGGCGTAATCGCCGGGTTCATCCTGCGGCGCCGCAGGCACTTTCTACTGCTCTGATAACAGGTCTATGAAGTGCCAGCCTTATTCCAGACATGACCTCGAGCGACTTCTTTCCAGCCTTGCCGAGACCAGCGGGGCACTGACCATCTATGTCGAGCCGTCGCTGTTTCCCGATTTTGTCCTCAATTTAAAACTCGAGCCTTGCTGGGAAGGGCTGGTGAATGAAGTAAAGGTGGTCACCACTGATGACACTGTGTTACGCGCTGCACAGCGTTATGGCACCGGGGCTGCTATCTTCTGGAGCGAGGGTGCCGGTAGATACCTGATACTGCCCCCTTTCACACTAACAGAAAGCCGCGCTTTCACCGGGGTCCCCGATGTCTCCACCCTTCAAACGATGCTGGCGAAAAGATTTGTCCTCGGTGTGGTGCTGGTCGCATGGGGCTCCTATGCTCTGGGAGTATTTGACGGCGGCAGGCTGGTGGAATGGAAGGTCGGCACGGGATACATCCACAAGAGGCACCGCAAAGGCGGCAGGAGCGAGAAAAGGTTTGCCCGCAGGACGGAGGAGCAGAAAAAGGACTTCCTCAGGAGGGTAGCAAACCGCATTGACGAAAGGTTCAGCAGCGCCAGTCTGGACCACATCTTCTTCGGCGGCAACAGGCTCATACTCAAACCCCTTGTTCGGGAGTGCCATTATTTGCAGATAAACGCTAATAAGCTGTCATCAAGGCTACTGGAGACCAGATACGCGGATAGGGAGACATTGCTCCAGAGTTACAGAGAGATAACCACATCCCTGGTGTTCTCTTTCTGATGCTGTGCTCTGCTGATTACTAGCCTGTGAGGCGGTGGATAATCGCCTGGTAGAATTCTTCGGGGTCTTTCCCCAGGGACAATTTTTCCATAGGGCACATATCCTTCTTATCGGCTGCGGTGATAAATGGGACGATTTGTTCTAAGTAATATTCGATGCCATACTCTTCGAATGCCTCAGCGGCAAGTCTGCTCCCCAGAGGGCTGAATACCGCGCGGGACTTAGCTTTGACACAGAGGAGCGCTGCTGCCCGCCCCACTATTTTGTCGAAGATAACCACATCTGCATAATTGTCAGCAAGTGTGCGGACATATTCCAGCAACGGCAACAGCCTATCCTCAGTGGAATTGAACACCAGACTATCGTCTTTATACACTCTCAAGGTATCGGGGCTAGCCATGAAATAAGCATATAACTGCTGGTAACCGCCGCTGGTCGAATTTGCTATCACTTGCTTAAGACCTCGACAATCTTGTCAGCAAGCTCCTTGCTCTTCGGGTCGTCGGTGACAAGCTGGACCTGCTCCGTCGAACTCACTCCCAGCCCCAGTTCCACAGCCCTGGCGATCTGCTCCTGCTCAAACACCCGTCCCTTACTCACCTCTGGTGTGGTGCCCAAAAGACGCAGGACAGCCACCCCCACAGCGTCTATAGCAATGCGGTCACTACCAGCTATTATCACATTGGCTTTGACCCGCGTGCCCCTGTCAGGACCGCCATCCACGAAGGCATCCACACCGTCAAGGACGATTAAATCGGGCGTGTAGGCGGTGTTGATTTCAGCGATCATTTTTCTCATGTGCGGAGAACTGTGTAGTTCTCCCATGTACGGATAGCCCTTACCAGCTACCATCCCCACCGCGTTTTTCAGCGACATGGTGAAGTGCCCGCCATAAGCATGTGTCTTCAGACAACAAGTCTGGACTATGGATTCTGCCTCCAGATAAATCTTCGGGAATAGAAAACCGTCCTTCCAGTGGCTATCTTCAGGACGAAAGTGAACCCAGCCGCTTTCGTCCATCTCTTCCAGATTAAGGATGTCGAAGTCCAGCTCTTTAGCTAGCTCAAAAATACCCTTTTTCTTCATCACCTCACGGGTAGGCTCGAGAGGTCCACAGCGCTCTGCTATAGTGATTTTAGTAGCCCCCATCTCTTTGAGGGTGAGTACCAGAGCGCTCAACGTATCGTTGTGGGTAGAACCCGGGGCAGGGTCAGCAGTGTTAAAGTTCGGCTTGAGGACTACAGACTTACCCTTCACCGGGTTGTGCTGGAGGAGCGAGATAGCCTTCTTAACCCCTTCTGAGCGGTATTCAGTACATACCAGGCTTAGTTTCGTCATCGGCTTCCCCCCGAATTCCCCCTCCTCATCCTGCCACCGCTGTCATCATACTACATTATAGCCTACAGCCCCCGCTACCACCAAAATCTAGTCCGGTACTGAGTTCGTTCAGATAGATAGCTGACGCACGCAGCATACAGCAGAAAGGTCCCCTCTCCCCCGGGAGAAAGCTAGACCTAAATCGAGCTGAGCGGACGGCAGGCGTGTCCTCTCCCCCCTTGCGGGAGAGAGCTACTTCCACCTTAGTCCTCTCTCCCCTTGCGGGAGAGAGTTAGAGTGAGGGGGTTCTCACCCTCACCTTTATCCTCTCCCGTCAAGGGAGAGGAAGAGAAGGGGAGACTCTCCCATCAAGGTAGAGGAAAAAGAAACGAAGTATCTCTACCGTCGAGGGGGAGGAGAGATAGAAAAGTGCCCTCCCACCAAGGGAGAATAGAAAAAATACCCCTCCCACTTGCGGGAGAGGTATAGGGGTGTGTAGTCGTGTGGGAAGGTTCCATTGAAGTCCCTCTCCCCTCGCGGGAGAGGTTAGGTGAGGGGGCTAATTAGCCGTTTTCCGCACAACAGATGCTTGACAGACTGATACCTCGTATGGCAAAGTACTGCCGTAGTGAAGGGGGTGATGATGAAAAAAGTAGCTGTGGTCACCGATAGTACCTGCTGTTTGCCGCAAGAGATAGTCAAGGAGTATGACATAAATGTAGTGCCTCTGTACATATTATATGAAGGCAAGAGTTACCGCGATGGTGTTGATATGACGGCGCAGGAGGTGTACCGGATTATGCGTCGTAAGGAGGACCTGCCCACCACCGCCACCGCAGCGGTGGGCGATTTCCTCGAGGCTTTCCGTGAAGCGGCTAAGAAGGCGGAGAGCATACTCTGCATCACTTTGACCAGCATACTGAGCAAGACGTTTGAGGCAGCCATGGCGGCAAAGAGCATCGCCGAAGAGGAACTTCCCCGGACGGTAATCGAAGTGTTCGATAGTCGGGCGGTGGGCGGCGCCCTGGGTTTCATGGTTACCGAGGCGGCTAAGGTGGCTAAAGCAGGTGGCACGCTTGCAGCAGCGCAGGAGGCAGCGAAGAAGCTCATGGGCAAGGTGAAGCTGTATGCCATGCTCGACACCCTGTACTATCTCGCCCGCCTGGGGCGCATCGGGAAGGCGGCTGCCTGGGCAGGCTCGCTGCTGGATATGAAGCCCATTCTTAAGCACTCGCCCGAGCACGATGAAGCTATGCCGGTAGCCCGTCCCAGGACGAAGAAAAAAGGTGTCGAATGCCTGCTGCAGTTGCTGAGGTCGGGGGTGGGAAACTTGAGGCTTCACATCAATATCCACCACGCCGATGACCTCGAGGAGGCACAGAAGCTGGCAGACAGGGTCAGATCGGAATTCAACTGCGCCGAAATCTATGTCACCGAGTTCACCCCGTTGATGGGGGTACACACCGGCCCCGGGTTGCTCGGTTTTTCCTTCTACGCCGATTAGAGTAGAATAGCCTCAAATAAACCATCAGGGAGGTATGACTATGGGATTAATCACGCCTGAGCAGTATAAAGAAAGTCTTAAAGATGGCAGGGTTGTCTATTACGAAGGAGGGAAGGTTGCCGATGTGACCACGCATCCGGCTTTGAAAGTATGTGTAGAGTCTGCGGCGCTCGATTATGAGATGGCGGAGATGCCGGAATACCGTGACCTGGCTGTGGCTTATCATCCTAAGACAGGTGAGCCGATAAGCCGTTACTATTACACCCCGCAGAATGCGGAGGACTTACTGAAACGCCACGAGTTAATGGTCACGGCTACCCGATTGGGCAGAGGAGTAATACCCTTCATCCACGATATTGGCGCCGACGCACTCAACGCAGTCAACATCACCGCCAACATGATGGGCAAAAGCGAGTATATTGAACGTGCCGAGGAATTTCGGTACTACTTGCAGAAGAATGACCTCAGCGTCGCCTGTGCCATGACCGACGTGAAGGGTGATAGGATGCTAAGACCGTCCTCGCCTCAACAAGCCCATCCCGACTATTATGTCAGGGTGGTGGACAGGGACAGCAAGGGCATCGTGGTCAGAGGTGCCAAGGCGCACATTACCGCAGCAGCCTACTGCAAAGAGCTGTTTGTTATTCCCTGTCGCAACATGACTGAGGAGGACAAGGACTATGCCGTTGCTTTCGCTATCCCCGCTAATACCAAGGGGGTTGTCCAGATATGCCACCCTATAGCCTGGCGGCAGAGCCCGCTGGACTTTCCGGTGGATTTGCCTATCAGGAACCATACCGATTCCCTCATCATCTTCGATGACGTCTTCGTCCCCTGGGAAAGGGTGTTCCTTTGTGGCGAATGGCAATACGCTATGCCACTGGTATACAACTTTGCTTACCTTCATCGGCACACTGCTGCCAGCTACAGAATACCTATGTCCGAGGCGATGGTCGGCGTAGCGCAGGCGATAGCCGAATATAATGGCATCGATAGGGTGCCACATGTCAGGGAGAAAATAACCAATCTGGTCATCTATGTGGACATGCTAAAATCGCTGGCGCGTGCTTCCTGCATAGACTATGTCACTCACGGCGGAATTCCGATACCCAACCCGGTGATCACCAATATCGCCAAGTACCACTTCGCAGAAAACCTGCATGCCTGCATAAAAGCGATACAGGACATTGCCGGTGGTCTGTTGATAACCGCACCCACATACAAAGACTTTCAGAACCCCGAGACCAAGGGGTACATTGAGAAGTACCTTGGCGGTAAGGCCGGTGCCACTGCGGAGAAGCGCTTGAGGATGCTGCAGCTTATCCGCAGGTTGGCAGGCTTTGAGACAGAGGTGCTAGCAGTGCACGCTGAGGGCTCTCTTCAGGCACAACGCATGACCATATATGCCGAGTCTTACTCACAGGTCCAGGAATATAAGAAGTGGGCAGAAATAGCCGCCGGCATTAAGGACTAGCCGCTGAAAGCCCTGTTTTAGCCGCGTACCTTGCCTCTCGCAAGCGAGGCGAAGATGCCGAGGAAGCAGAGGGCGGCAAAAACGATGAAGGCTGTGTTCAAACTGGACAGGAAGGGAGCATAGTATTCGGGCGTTATCTGCACTCTGCCTAGATAGATGACGAAGACCAGCATCACTACGCCCATACTGAAGGTCATGCCTATCTGGCGCACTGTCGCCAGCACTGCGGACGCCACCCCGTAAGACCTTCTCTCAACCGAACTCATCACCGCATTGGTGTTGGGCGAGGCGAACAGTGCGAAGCCGAAGCCGATTACTGCCAGGCTTGCTATCACAAAAGACAGGCTGGACTCTTCACCTAAAAATATGAACGGCACTAGCCCGATGGCAGAGATAGCCATGCCGATAGAGGCAACGACTCTGGGTTCCACCCTGTCAGAGAGCCTGCCCGCCAGTGGCGAGAAGACCGCCTGCAATACCGGAGAGGTGACCAGGACTATCCCTGCCATCTGCGGGCTGAAGCCTTTGATGTACTGGAGATAGAGGCTGAGGAGGAATGCCACGGCGAAGGTGGCGCTGTAGTTTATCAGCGCCGCCAGGCTGGACATGGCAAAGACAGTGTTGCGGCGGAACAGCGCAATATTGAGCACCGGGCTGTTCGTCTTCAGTTCCCAACGCACGAAGGCGGCAGCACCTATGGCACCAATAAGGACGAGCCCGACTCCGGACATCTGAGGCAATCGGGTAAAGCCATACATCACAGCGACAAGCGAAAGACCATAGACCGTTGAACCGATAATATCAAGCCTCTCGCCCTTTGCCTCAGCCCATTCTCCCTGCAGCTTCCACAGAATGAAAAACAGGACTATCAGCCCCAGAGGTACATTCACCCAGAAAATGCTCCTCCAGCCTAAATGCTCGGTGAGCAGCCCACCGACGAAAGGTCCTACCGAGAGCCCGGTATAAACAGCGGCAGCGTTTATCCCCAGCACCCTCCCCCTCTCTTCAGGAGGAAATACAGAGGTCAGGATAGCCACGGCAGTGGAAAAGAGCATCGCACCACCTATCCCCTGGAGCACACGAAAGCCGATGAGCATGGCTGCCGAGTTTGCTAGCGCAGTCAACGCCGAGCTAACGGTGAAGGTGACCACACCGTAAGTGAACACCCGCTTTCTGCCGTAGATATCAGCTAGCCTGCCGATGGGGACAAGGGTCATGGATGAAGCCAGAAGATAAGAGGTAGCCACCCAGCCGAGCAGCACCGCATCCATCCTGAGTTCCTGCCCGATCGATGGTAGGGCTACATTGATAGAAGAGCCCATGACTGGCGTCAGGAACGATGCCAGTGTGGTCGCCAGCAAAGCTGCCAACCTGCTCTGCGGTCTTTGAGGGCTTGATTCGATATGCTTGGCAGGCATAAACTTGGTGAATTTTACCATTTCAACGGGGAAAATTAAAAAGGCTGTAGTGACAAAAGGCAGCTTGTGGTGTATCCTAATAATTGATAGTCCCCAGAAAGGCATATCCCGATGAAACGCTCGGCTGATGCTTATCTCGACATTGAGACCACAGGGCTGTCCCCTTTCTATGACTATATAACCGTTATCGGCGTCCTGCGTTGCAACGGTAACAGCACTGAGCTGGTACAACTGGTGGGCGATGCCGTGACCAGGGGCAACCTCATCACCGCCCTCGGCGGCGTGAAGACCATCTATACCTACAATGGGAGCAGGTTCGATTTGCCCTTTATCAGCATCTCCCTGGGTATCAATCTGTCGACTCAATACCGTCACCACGATTTAATGTATGACTGCTGGGCTTGCAATCTTTATGGCGGGCTTAAAGCGGTGGAAAGGCAACTGGGCATCCCCAGACAGTTAGAAGGGGTAAACGGCTATGAGGCGGTGCGCCTGTGGTGGAGCTATCTCAGAGGCGGCAACGAAGATGCCCTGAGAACGTTGCTGGAATATAACCGCGAAGATGTGATGAATTTGAAGGTGTTGCGAGAGAAGTTATACAAATGGCGGTGATGTCTTTTCTGGCTGATTCTTAACTGACAAGAACCGACTTTTGTACCTTTGTAATGTACCAGTTAACACAGCAGACGCAAGGAGGAGCAGTCTAGGTTGGTCCTGCTTGGAGAGACAGATGACACACAGGACAAAGCACAATGGGAAGGACATCGGCTGCTCTATTTCACCCTCACCTTAGTCCTCTCCCATCGAGGGAGAGGAAACCAGAGTCCTCTCTCCCCTGCGGGAGAGAGCTACCTCTTTGTCCTCTCTCCCCTCTGCGGGAGAGAGTTAGAGTGAGGGGGTTCTCACCCTCACCTTAATCCTCTCCCCGTCAACGGGGAGGAGAGCATAAGATACTCCCTGTCAAGGGAGGGGAGAGAAGGAGGAACCCTCCCACCGAGGGAGAGAATCACCCTTTTGTCCTCTCTCCCCCTTGCGGGAGAGGCTAGGTGAGGGCAAGTGTCACTAATTTACTGGACGAGTACAAGAACTTTCCTTAAGTCGGCTCTCTGATATATAATCTGTGTCGCACTTTCTTATTGAACGCACGGAGTAATCCCTATGACCGCTGAATCTCGGACCAAGGGTTTCTACGGCTGGTGGATGCTGTTCTTCCTCTGGGTGGTGTACACCGTGCCCATAGGTTTTGCCTTTTATAGCGGCACCGTGCTCTTCCCTTACATGACCGCTGAAACAGGATGGGCGAGGGGTGAGGTGATGGTCGGTGCCACCGGCGTGATGATGCTCTTCGGTATCTCCAGCCCGCTGGTAGCATGGACAATCGGGCGCCTGGGCGCCAGGGTGACACTGGCTATCGGCGGCGGCATCGTTACCGTAGTCAGTCTAACTATGGGCTTCGTGGGGCATATCTATCCACTATTCGTGCTGCTTTCTTTTCTCAACGGACTGGGAATTGCCCTGGCATCGACCATCCCAGTCCAGACAGTGGTCATCTCCTGGTTTTATGCCCGTAGGGCGCTGGCTCTAGGACTGGTGCTGGGCGGAGGGGCTATCGGCGGTTTCTTGGCACCACAGGCGGTGAGCATGGTGGTGGAGGCTAATGGCGGCAACTGGCACCTGGGCTGGTTCATTATCAGCCTGGCATCACTCGTCGGGATCGCCGTCTCGCTTACCCTGGTGCGCAACCGACCTGAAGATATCGGGCAGTTCCCTGACGGTGCGCTTTCACAGGAAGCCAGCATCGCCGCCTCAAAGCTACCAATGCGCACCTACCGTACGCCGGTGCAATGGAAGTTCTCCGATGCTATAAAAACAAGAGCCTTATGGTTTTTGGTCGTCGCTGGCGTGCTGGGCTTCTGGGTCTGGGACCTGGTGTACAGTCAGGCGCCATATCATCTGCGGGACAGGGGTTTCGACCCCGAGACGGTGGCTTTTTTGTATAGCCTGGCTATCGGGCTCAGTATAGCGGGAAGATTCGCTGTAGCAGCTCTGGGGGATATCATCGAGCCACGCTACCTGCTAGCCTTCGGCACACTGTGCCTTATCGGCGGCGGTATCCTGTTCTGGTCCGCCTCACCACAATCCGAGTGGATAGCCCACCTTTACCCGCTCCTCTGCGGCTTCGGCATGGGCATGTCCATGGTGTCCACGCCGGCAATTATCAGCAACTACTGGGGGCAGACCGCCTTTGCTCCCATAAATGGACTGATCTCGCCTATCTCAGTTGTCGCCCACGCCATATTACCACCTGTGGCTGGCTTCGTATATGATATTAAAGGCACATATTTCCCGGTCCTGGTGGTTGCCCTGGCGGGTGCTGTTCTGGCAATTGTGGCGATACTTTTCTGCACGCCACCGCAGCCGAAAGACGGTGCATTGAACAAATAGGAGTCGAAAAATGAAAGTCTTAGCGTTTAACTGTAGTCCGCGGATGGAAAAGAGCAATACCTCTCTCATCTTGAACCCCTTTCTCGATGGAGCTAAGGAGGCAGGTGCTGAAGTGGAGCTTATCTATTTAAGAAAGCTGAAGATAAAGCCGTGTCTGGGCTGTTTCAGTTGCTGGCTAAAGACGCCGGGCGTTTGCGTGCAGAAGGACGACGTGGCTATGGTGATGCCCAAACTGGGAGAGTCCGATATCTGGGTGTTTGCCACACCTCTTTATGTTGATGGCATGACCGGGTATTTTAAGATGCTTCTCGACCGACTGATACCCGGGGCGCGTCCGGTCATTGAAATCAGAGACGGGCACTGCCGCCATCCCCTTCGTGGCGATATGAAGAAGGGTGGCAATGTGGTGCTCATCGCCAACTGCGGCTTCTGGGAGCTGGACAACTTCGAGCCGCTCCTTGTCCACATGAAGGCGATATGCAAGAACATGAACCGGGAGTTCGCCGGGGCGCTGCTGCGTCCCCACGGTGAGGCAATGAAGCCGATGATGAGGTGGGGCATTGCCATCGACGATATCTTCGACGCCGCCAGAGATGCGGGTAGACAGATAGTGCGCGAGGGGAAGATATCCCCTCAGCTACAGAATATCGTCAGCCGCGAGCTTATACCGCGCGATATGTACCTCAGGATTGCCAACGAGGGCTTCAAAGCCCTTTCCAGCAAGACCGCCTGAGCTGCCTACAGTCCTTGCTCTTTATATTGCTGTGCCAGCCTGGCATAGCCGCCGGCGCCGGCTTTGAGCATGGCTAACCTTTCCGGTGGCACCTTGCCCTTTATCTTTGCCGGGTTGCCCATCACCAGCGACTCGTCCGGTATTCTAGTCTCCGGCGGTACAAGTGCGCCTGCGCCGATGATGCAGTAGTCCCCGATCTCGGCACCATCGAGCAAGGTGGCATTATTCCCCACCAGGACATTGTTGCCCACCTTGCGACAGTGGACTACAGCGCCGTGACCGATGATGCAGTTATCGCCGATGACAAGGTCGCCACCGCTGTGCACCACAGCGGCATCTTCAATAGCAGTGTTCTTTCCTATAGTTATTTTCCCGAAGTCTCCCCTGACCACCGCCCCGGGCCAGACGCTGGCATTATCAGCGATCTCGACATCGCCCACCACATAGGCGGACTCGCTGACAAATGCCGAAGGTGCTATTTTAGGCGTTTTACCGTTGAAGCTCTTGACCATAGCTCGCTCACAGCCAGCCCCTGAGCCTCCTCAATGCCGCCAGCTTCTCGCTATTGCCCAGCCTGGCTTTTTCCACAGCCTGATGCAGTATTTCTATGCTTCTGTCATAGGTCTTTCTATCCACGGGGTAGGGATGACCGTCCTTGCCGCCGTGGGCAAAGCTATAGATGGCAGGGTCACGGACGCTCACCGGTGCGCCGTAGATAAGCTCGGAGAGGAGGCTCAGGGCGCGGAGCGTTTTGGGACCGATGCCTTCAAGGCTTAGTAGCTTCTCAAAGTTTCCGGGATGCTGCTCATAAGCGCTGAGAATGGCTTTGTGCAGTCTATCGGGATTGATGTCATCAAGGGTCAAATAGTGACGGGCGGGAAGGTGTAGCGTTTTGAGTCTTTTCAGTTCAGCGATAATTTTCTCCGGCTTCTCCTCGGTGGTGACCTGAGCGATGATATGGCGGGCTGGCGCGCTCTCCTGAGCTACAAGGTTTAAAGCTGTCCCCCTTGACTGAGAGCAGATGGCGGAGTGGGGCTCGCAGACGAAGTCGGTCACCTTTTCCCCCAGCCAGTGATAGCGGCGGGCGTAGTGGTTCTTTTCATTCATCCCCTGTTGTACCACTGCCCAGGAGCCATCAGCAGCGAAGATGAAGGTGTGGTGATAGAGCTGGTAGCCGTCCTGAAGGGCGGAATTGTCCACCTTGGCTGCCATGCGGCTGGCATATACCAGAGATGACGGGTTCACGCGGAGCAAGTCTCCAGCGCGCTCGATTTCCGAGGGTGTCTTGCGCGAGGTCTTGCCCTTGCCACCGGCGATGAACAGCCCTATTTCCCGCTCCAGTCCCCTCAAGCCTTCCTTGAGCGCGCTGCAGACGGTGGTGGTGACACCGCTGGAGTGCCAGTCATAGCCCAGCACACAGCCGAATGCCTGAAACCAGAAGGGGTCGGAGAGCCGGCGTAAGACCTCTTTGGTGCCGAACTCGGTGGCAATGACCAGCACCACTTCGCGTGCCAGCCTGGTCATGCGCTCAAACAGCCATGGCGGCACCTTCCCGTAGTGCAACGGGAGGTTGGCGATGCCTGTCCTCTGCGAGCTGTTCATGTCCTCGGCTTGATCTGCCTGCAGCAATTATACCACTTGTTAGCTTGTCCACATACTTGACAGATAATTGACTAAAATATTATAATGGTCGGCTGGGACTGTCGTGTAAGTCGTGGGCACAGGGGTAAACAGGGGTGTGCCGGGGAAGGCGGCAAAGTCAGTTCAGGGTGGCTGGACACGACGTTGCTAATAGTTAGACCGACTACATTATGTAGCCGGTCTTTTTGCTAATTGGACTGAAGGAGGAGGGATATGAGAAGAAAACAGTGGTACCGGACTTTGGTTACAGCGTTGCTACTTATTTTGCTCGGTTCCGTGGCAGGTTGTGCTACTAAGCAAGAAACAGCCCAACCTTCACCACCGGCGAGTAGCGAGCAGCCGGCAAAGAAGCCAGCAGAATTTGAGGTCATCGCTTTAAAGGTGAAGCCGGGCACAACCGTGGTGGACTACCCGGCAACTGTGACCGCAACGGTTGTAAATAAGGGGGAGTTGACCGGAGCGTATACTGCATCGCTGCTTGTCGATGGTCACGAGGTCGAAAAGAAGGTGGTCAGCGTTGCTCCGGGAGGCAGTGGCAGTGTCAGCTTTCAGGTTGCAAGACCCTCCGTGGGCGCCTACAATCTGCGGGTGGGCGAGCTGACTACTACGCTCAATGTCTGTGACTGGGCTCCCCAGACCATCCAGTATGATTCCGGGGTGACGGAATTGGGGACTGTTATTTCTAGTAAAAACATCGGACATGTGGTGCATTTCACACCGCCGGGAAAGCCGTTCAAGATTCAAAAGGTCAGCATATATGGACACGTGAAAACCGAGGCTTTTCAAAACATCCGTGAGCTGGACGAAAGGACTTTCACCGTCAGGGTCTGGGACTGGCACAGGACCAAGCAATTATGGTCCACTGACCTTCCGTGGAGCTTGTTTTCCAGCCTGCCTGAGTGGCGGGACATAAGTGTCCCCGATGTAGTCGTTGACGGTGATTTCTTTGTGGAAGTGGTCACAAACAGCGACCCTCCGCCATCACAAAAGCATTTGTACATTTACTGCGAACAATCGAAAGGTGAACTACGCTCCAGCTGGTCTGTCAATGGTGAAATTTACACCACTGAAGACGAGTATGTTAAGGACAAGAGATGGTGCATCAGGGTAAAAGGACAGGGTCCGGCGGTGGCGGGCAAACAGGAGGACTTAGAGGAGCCGGAGGAGATAGCCGGAGCCCTGACCACGCTGGCATATGAGGACGATTTCAGCAACCCCGCCAGCGGCTTTGGAGGCACTTCAACTGAAACGGTTGAGAGCTACTACAAAGACGGTGAATTTCACGGCGTGGTCAAAGCGAAAAACTGGTTAGCATGGGCGTATAACACCGCGGCAGGGCAGTTCAAGAATTTTGTCCTCGAGGTCGATGCCCGAAAGGTGAGCGGTCCCCGGTACGCCCGTTACGGTTTGGTGTTCCGCTGCCGGGATGACAGTAATTTTTACTACTTTGTAGTTGCTGACGACGGGCGCTATAGAATAGGTAAAAGAGTGGGTGGGCAGTGGGCTCTTCTGCATGGCTGGACGAGGTCAGGATATATCAATAAAGACAGGGAAACAAACCACCTCAAGGTGGTGTGCCTTGATTCGACTATTGCGGTGTATGTCAACGGGCATTTTCTCACCAGCGTCACAGATGGCTCTTTCGGCAGCGGATATATCGGTGGAATTGTGTGGAGTTGGGAACCAGAAGTCCACGTCGCCTTTGACAATCTGAAGGTGTATACCATTAAATAAACGCTGACTGACGCGCTCAAACAGCCATGGCGGCACCTTCCCGTAGTGCAACGGGAGGTTGGCGATGCCTGTCCTCTGCGAGCTGTTCATGTCCTCGGCTTGATGGCGCGGACGGTTATGCTCCTGATATTACCGCTTACCTTTTGCAGGTCGTATGGCGGGATAGCGGGGTCAGTGGAGAGCGCCTGCACAACGGGGTCGCTGGTGGGACAGCAGCCAGCGATGATCATCTCGGACGCTATCTCCACACCTTCAAAGCCGGCTTTTTTGATGGCATCGATATACTCATCCCTAGTGGCTGCACCAGCCACGCAGGCGATGTAAGCGGCTGTGGAGCGCCTCACCGACTCCGGTAACGGCGTGGCGGTGACGATGTCGGAGACGATGAGCCTACCACCGGGCTTGAGCACGCGGTAAGCCTCGCTGAAGACCTTTTCCTTCTCCGGGGACAGGTTGATGACGCAGTTGGAGATGACCACGTCCACCTCGCCATCGCGCAGGGGCAGGTTTTCGATCTCGCCCAGCCGGAAGTCCACATTGTCGAAATGACTGGTGCGGGCATTTTCCCTTGCCCGCTCTATCATCTCAGGGGTCATATCCACGCCGATGACCCTGCCTTTTGCCCCCACCTTTGTGGCAGCGAGAAAGCAATCGTAGCCGGCACCGCAACCAAGGTCGAGCACGGTGTCACCGGGCTGTAAGGAGGTGAAAGCTATAGGGTTGCCACATCCCAGCCCCAGGTCTGCCCCTTCTGGCATGTCGGCTATCCCTCCCGCACCATAGCCCCACTGTGCTGCAGTGTCGGTGCTGCAGCAGGAGGTCGCGGCACCACAGCAGGAAGTCCTTTCCCTGGCTATTTTGCCATAACCTTCCTTGACGATTTTCTTGACCTTATCTTTTTTCATCTGATTACTCCTTGCCCGATTATTTTACATTAAAGGGGGTGCGCCCAACTAGTCAATGTGCTCCTCCAATAGATTAGTGGATACAATATTCTTAATTGTTTTCAGAGCGGGAAACAGCTAATTAGCCCCCTCACCTAACCTCTCCCGCGGAGGGGAGAGGGACTTCTTTCTATTCTCCCTTGATGGAAGATTTCCTCCTTCTCTTTCTCTCCCTCGAGGGAGAGGTACTTCATTTCTTTCCTCTCCCACGATGGGAGAACTCTTGCTTCTCTCCTCTCCCTCTACGGAGAACTTTTCCTTCTCTCCCCTACCTCGATGGGAGAGTTCCTCCTTCTCTTCCTCTCCCTTGAAGGGAGAGGATTAAGCTGAGGGTGAGTGTCCCCCTCACTCTAACTCTCTCCCGCGAGGGGAGAGGGATAAAAAGCGTTCAACCGGGGACATAGGTTACACTTTAGACCGGGCACATAGGTAACAGTCCTCTCCTCTGCTTACCTGGTAAAGGTATAATTCTCCCGACTAATTCATTGAGAACACCTAAAGGATAGAAACTGAACCTGATTTCCCAAAGGTGTTCGTCCTTTCGCTTCAGTGCTATTGGCTCCCCAGCGAGAGCTTCTGAAACATAAATCAATTTCCCTTTCCACTTTATTTCACCGTTATGGCGTACTTTCCTCACAATAACATCATGCGCATATTCTATCTTTGGTATCTCCGCTGGATAAGGTCTAAAAGAGGGCTGGTACAAAGAAGCCGGCGTTTTCTGCTCTAATGCTT
>DAOUCT010000028.1:0-2179 GCA_034432055.1 Dehalococcoidia bacterium
GCGGGACTCCTTAGCAAAGACTGGAAAGCACTAATTAAGAAAAATGCACCCGACCTCTTGAGTATGCTTGAAAAGCAAAAAATTGATTTAACCTCTGGGCTAAAGGACCAGCTAGCGGTCTGGCAGCAACATTTTGACGATATAAAGAAGGGCTGGGATGGAACATATGAATATCTGAGAGATGTTATTATCCCGGCAATTAATCAAGCTGTTCAAGAAGGTATCATTACGAAAGGAACCGGCGAACGAATAAAGAAGCAATTAGAAGATTTACGCCGTGAACGTGAGGAAAGCCGTCTGCGATATACAGAGGAAAGTCCTGTTACTCATATGGCCACGCCGGAACGGCCTTTCTCGGTTATTGATACTGAAGATTTGTTAAACGCCATAAAGAAGGGGCAACGCGGACTATTCGTTACAAGGCCGACATTAGCTCTTTTAGGAGAAGGTGGGCCCGAGGTGGCATTACCGACATCGCTTTTGGCTTCCGTTTCTAATCGCAAAGAGCTCCATGTGCATATAGGGAGCTATCTTGGTGATGATGTAAGCCTTCGCAAGCTAGTAAGAGAATTGAAGCAATTCATTCAGGAGGACGACCGCCGCTCGACATTCGGACAGTTGAATAAGGGATGGTATTATGGGAGAAGCGCCATCTAGGATTAAATGGGAGGTCTGTGTCGATTGGGATGCCACAGATTGGTCTGATGAGCCTGATTTCTCACAAGATTATGACCAGATTTCGGGCGATGTAGACGTTGATGGTATCACATATGTAGGCTGGGCACGAGGTAAGCAAAGGGAAGAAGGAAACGCCCCGGCGGGAACGTGCGAGATACGACTCAAGCCTGGCCTCTGCCAAAAGTATTCGCCATTTACCAATGGAGTGCTCAAGGGGAAGATACGTCCGTGGCTACCTATCAGGGTCAGGTCATATTTTAACGGCGAATACATCACTCACTTCACGGGCTTTATTTCTAGGATAACGATTGACCCTCATCCTGATGTTCAATCGGTCATATTCTATTGCACGGACGGCACCGACCTTTTGGCGAGACAGGAGATAACGCAAGACCTTAGAGACAAGCAGTTGGTATCCGATGGAGAAGCGATTGAACGAATCCTGGACGCCGCTGGATGGTCTTTGGGAAGACGCCAGATAGATAAAGATGGAGGTAGTGATTTACTAGCCTATCCTGCAACTTATCCTTACTAGGAGGCAAATGATTTACGTTGAAACCTTACCCCCGACTGATATAGATGAAACAGGATTTACCGCACGGGGGAGAATGAGCGGAGCATCCTGGCCTGGAGCCTTTGATTGGGCGAATTCTCCATCTTTGTTACCTGGAAGAGAAAATGAAGTCGAGACTGAAGCGCACCACGTGGACGCTACTGGATACGAGACAAGGGGTGAATGGACCTATTTTAGTGCTCGGATAGATTCAGGTCCAGGCATATTCTACTATCGTGCCCTCTATTATAGTGATGGCCTTTAAGGAGGATTAAAATGCCATTTGAGCCTTGGGGCGATGTCATCAAATATGGTGCTATTCAGATGGTAAGAGTGGGAGTCCCCAATGAGTCCCCGCGTGATAAGAGGCCAGTTCAGGACAAGGTGACGCTCGAGGCTATCAGAAACATAGAGGTTACGGCAGGTGGAAGATTCTTCATTGACCGTGAAGGCAGGGCAGTCTATCGCTCCAGATATGCGAGGAACAAATGATTAAGTTCGAAGCATCTGATTTCCAGGGATTCAGATTAGACCTATCTGATCGTGAAATCTACAATGATATTCGCTCAGAATGCGACATCTGGGAAATTCTACAGCTGAGACCCGATATGACCCCAGATTATTACGAGAAATTGTCGATGACGCAAACCAAGCGCATAGCACCATCGAAAGGATCGAAGGCAAGCGTGGCCATATTCGATTTCACTGCCCAGACTGGTGAGTCTGGCGTATATTTCACGAATGCTTATATATCGAATATGTCTATCTCGCCGATAAGCGGGCTATCCCAGAGTCAATGCGAATCAATTGAAGCTGGCACACGATTTCAAGGGCACTATGAGAACGGACTCTGCTATGTCGGAATACGAGAGTCGAAGGTGCGAATATACGCCATAGATTATGCTAGCGACCACTCCGAAATGTGGGCATACGTGCGCAATGAATACG
>DAOUCT010000029.1:0-1618 GCA_034432055.1 Dehalococcoidia bacterium
ATGGCGCAGATGAAAGCTATGCTCGGAGAAAAGGACGTGCGCTTTGTATCGGCTCTAAGTGGAGAGGGCGTTGCTGAGCTAGCGTCCGAGGTCGCTGGGCTGTTACGAGAGACGCCGGCGGAAGTATTTCCCACCGAGACACCGATGGCTGTCTTCAGACCCAGACCCAAAGCGGGACGGAGTAGATGAATATCGGTGTGCTGGGAGGTACCTTCGACCCCGTACATCTGGGGCACCTGATTATAGCCGAGGAGGCACGGCTTAAGCTGGACCTTGCCAGGGTGATCTTTGTCCCTGCAGGGCAACCATGGTTGAAGTTGGACAGAGATATTACGCCGGCAACCCACCGGCTGGAGATGGTGAGGCTGGCTATCGAGGGTAGACCCTATTTCGAACTGTCTACAGTGGAGACCGACCGCTCCGGACCATCGTACAGTGTTGATACCATCGCCGTTTTGCGGCAGCAACTGGGCAAGGAAAGCACACTCTTCTTGCTCCTCGGCTGGGATAGTGTCAGCGAATTGCCTCAGTGGAAGGAGCCAGCAAGGTTAGTCCAGATGTGCCGCTTGGTAGCCATCACCAGACCGGGCTTCAGCCGCCCGGACTTAGCGCGGCTGGAGGCACTTGTACCGGGTCTGACCGAGAGTGTGGTGTGGCTGGAGATCTCACCTGTAGATATCAGCTCGTCTGAAATAAGGGAGAGGGTAGCTCAGGGACTTCCTATCGGTCATCTGGTGCCGCCGAAGGTGGAGAGGTACATATTGGAGCACGGGTTATACCAGCCACCTGGAAACGCTCGGGGCTAGATATCAAGGTTCCTGACGCTTCTGGCGTGGGCTTGAATGAAGGACTTACGGGGTGGCACCTCGTTGCCCATCAGCATGTGGAATGTCCTGTCAGCCTCTATAGCGTCTTCAATCTCGACTTTAAGCAGTGTCCGGGAAGCCGGGTTCATGGTGGTCTCCCACAGTTGTTCCGGACTCATCTCTCCCAGCCCTTTGTACCGCTGGATTTCCACCTTGCCGCCCTGCAGTTCCTTGAGCTTGGACTCCTTTTCTTTTTCGGAGTATACCCAGAGTTGCTGCTTGCCATGCTGGATCCGGTAGAGGGGTGGCTGGGCGATGAACAGGTGTCCACGGCTGATAAGCTCCGGCATGTTTCGGTAGAAGAAAGTGAGCAGCAGCGTCCTGATATGCGAACCGTCGACATCGGCATCTGTCATGATGATGATGCGGTGGTAGCGCAGGCGAGAGAAGTCAAGCTGGTCACCGATGCCAGCACCCAGCGCGGTAACTATTGCTCGTATCTCTTCGTGTTCCAGCACCTTGTCTCTCGGTGCCTTTTCCACATTTAGAATCTTACCTCTCAGTGGCAGGATAGCCTGGAAGCGGCGGTCCCGTCCCTGTTTAGCTGAGCCACCGGCGGAATCACCTTCGACCAGGAAGAGCTCGCACAGTTCCGGGTCAGTCTCAGCACAGCCAGCCAGTTTTCCGGGCAGGGTTGCTGCCTCGAAGCCGCTCTTTTTGAAGATGAGGTCACGCGCCTTGCGCGCTGCCTCTCTAGCTTTGGCGGAAATCAGACATTTCCCTATTATAGCTTTAGCCTCGTCGGGGTGTTG
>DAOUCT010000030.1:0-2515 GCA_034432055.1 Dehalococcoidia bacterium
GCTTAAGGACACCAGAGGTCTAAGTTTCAAGAACGGTGTGTTCACGGTCGGTGTGCCCAGCGCATTTGTTGCTGAATGGCTACAAAAACGCCTGCTATCATTGGTCAAACGGACATTGAGCAGCGTAATCGGCAGCACAGTCGATGTCCAGCTCACCGTCCTAGCCAGCGAGTCAGTCCCAGCCCCCTCGCAAATTCACCCCGACGGGGGTACAAGCACCAGGCTCCTGCCCCGTACAAAATCAGCCCACCTGAACAGGCACTACACATTCGAGACCTTCGTTCCCGGACAGTGTAACCGCATAGCCTACGCTGCAGCTCTTGAAGTGACCGAATCGCCTGGAGGCAAATACAATCCGTTGTTCATCTACGGTGAAACAGGTACCGGCAAGACGCATTTGCTACATGCCATTGCAAACGCCGCCCGGGCAAAGGGTTTTGAGGTAATATGCACCACTGCCGAACAGTTCACTAATCAATACATACTTGCCTTGAAAAACAACAGCATAGACGAGTTTCACGAACAATATAGAAATACCGATTTCCTGTTGATAGACGATGTGCAGTTCCTGAGCGGTAAGACACAGACTCAGGAATGTCTGGTGCATATCTTCAACGACCTCTATAGCAACTCACGCCAGATGGTTATGACCTCTGACTGCTTGCCTAGGACCATCCCTTCCGTCAACCATAAATTGAGTTCACGGCTCGTGGGCGGGCTGACTGTCCATCTATCACCGCCGGACTTCGAGACCTGCCTCGCTATTCTGACGGCAAAAACAGCCGCCTCAAACATCGATGCTCCCACCGAGGTGCTGCGCTTTCTAGCGATGCAATTCAAAAGCAGCGTGCGTGAGCTGGAAGGCGCTTTAAACCGTGTGCTCACTTATGCCAAATTGTCGGGCGCTAAGGTCGATATGACCACAGCGCTGCAGGCTCTAGCCGACATCGGGGATGTAAAAGACCTGCGTACCAAGAAACTTACACCGAAGCTGATAATAGATGCTGTGGCTGGTCATTACGATGTAAGCCCCGATGCTATACTGGGAAAACAGCGAGACCGGCAGACTGCTCTGGCACGACAGGTCGTGATATACCTGCTGCGTCAGGAAAAACACTACAGTCTAACCGAAATAGGCAAGCTGCTCCACAGAGACCACTCCACCATACTTCATAACTTCACACGCATATCCCAGAGTATGAAGACCGACCCCGACCTTCACAACTCCATCAACCAAATCCAGAGGCAACTCAAGAAGATAGACTGACAATTACTACAGCACTCCACCTCTCCCCAAACACAAAGTCCACACCGCCAAAGCAAAAGGTGCACTTTTTGTGGAAAAACCGCCCCCTTTTGTGGGCAACTTTTCCGGGACGCGTGCACCATTGCAATATCACCAGGCAAATTAGATAATGGAGCAGAAAACAACAGAACAGGGTTAGTGGTAGTATAAATAATAAACTATTATATCCCAATGTTAACTAGAAACTAGAAGACAATATAAAGCAACTCAGGGACCTGGTGAAAAAAGTGGACAAAGTGGAGATTGTAGTCAGAGGTGGCAGGGGTGGAGATGGCAGGGTAAGCTTTCGGCGGGAGAAGTTTGTACCTTTTGGCGGTCCAGATGGGGGTGACGGTGGCGCTGGTGGCGATGTTTATCTGGTGGCTGACGAAAATGTGAATGATTTGAGCCTTTTCCGCTATAAGAAGACCTTCCAGGCAGGGCATGGGGCAAACGGCGGCAGACAGAGAAAGCATGGTGCCCGGGGACAGGATGTCCTGATTGCTGTTCCCGTGGGGACTTCAGTGTATGAGAAGGTGACCGCTGGGGGCGAGGTGTTGGTAGCAGAGCTAAGCCGTCACGGGGAAAAAGTGCTGGTGGTGAAGGGTGGAAGGGGAGGCTTGGGGAATGTCCACTTTGCCACACCGCGGAACCAGGCGCCGGAAAGGGCAACAAAGGGAGAAAGCGGTGAGGAACGCCGTCTGTTACTTGAACAGCGTTTGTTAGCTGATGTCGCCATCGTGGGGCTACCCAATAGCGGCAAGTCGAGTTTGCTGGCAGCATTGTCCGGCGCCAAGCCAAAAATAGCAGAGTACCCATTTACTACGCAACAACCTGTGTTGGGAACGGTGGAAATAGATATGCATACTTTCACCATAGTTGAGCTTCCTGCCTTGGTAGAAGGGTCACACAGTGGTAAGGGGCTGGGCAACCGTTTCCTGCGTCATGTTGAAAGGTGTCGGGTCATCATCCTGTTGCTCGATGGTACGGCGGTGGACCTGCGACGGGATGTTGATATATTGAGGAAGGAGCTTGCTTTGTATGAGCCGGCTCTAGCCAATAAACGATGTATCGTGGTGGTGAATAAGGTTGATATCCCCGAGGTAAGAGCACACATGGCGCAGATGAAAGCTATGCTCGGAGAAAAGGACGTGCGCTTTGTATCGGCTCTAAGTGGAGAGGGCGTTGCTGAGCTAGCGTCCGAGGTCGCTGGGCTGTTACGAGAGACGC
>DAOUCT010000031.1:0-1632 GCA_034432055.1 Dehalococcoidia bacterium
GCGTGGGCAGCAACCTGGGCTTTGTCTTCGTTATTTTAGGGCTATTTCTGGCTATGTTTGGTGCCAAGTTTGGCTTGACCGTGATGTGGGCGGGCGTTTTGCTGTTCTCTCTGGCAGTGATTTTCAGCCTTATTACCTTACCTGTGGAGTTCAACGCCAGCGACCGGGCACGCCAGATGCTGTTTAACAGCGGACTCGTCACTCCTCAGGAACATCGGGCTGCAAGCGCAGTGCTGTCGGCGGCTGCTCTTACCTATGTGGCAGCTACACTTCAGGCAGTGGCACAGCTATTCTATTTCGTCCTCATCGCTCTGGGTATGAGCCGCAACCGGTAGCCCCCTGTACTACTTATAAGCCTGTTATCGCTGCCCGATTTAAATCCGCAAGCTATGAGTCCGGTCAGATAAATTGGTGGCGCACACCGGACGTAGCGGAAAGCTCTTCTCTCCCTCACCTTTATCCTCTCCCATCGAGGGAGAGGAATGGAAAAAGGAGCTCTCCCATCAAGGGAGAGGAAATATAGAAAATCCCTCTCCCCTCGCGGGAGAGGTTAGGTGAGGGCAGTCACTCTCCCATCAACAGGGGGAAGAAAATGAAGTCCCTCTCCCCTTGCGGGAGAGGAGAAAGTAGAGGAGAATACCTCCTGAGCAACCCTAGTACCTAATCATGTTAGTTCCTCTCCCCTCTGCGGAGGCGAAGAGAGATATAGAAAGTCCCTCTCCCCTTGCGGGAGAGGTTAGGTGAGGGGGCTAATCAGCTTTCTATCCTGAAAGCGATAAGCACCTGTATCATCGACCTACTGGCGGTTACAAGCCATTGCCAATTGTGTCTTACCGGACTATAATGCGCTTGAAAACCGGTTCCTATAGAAACAGGTGTCACTTTGTCAAAGAGAAATCCCTCGTCGTATGACTTTGCTTCGCTAAGGGATATAGTCGCCAGATTGCGCAGCCCTACTGGCTGTCCCTGGGACAGAAAGCAGACCCACGCTTCATTACAGCCATTTCTTTTAGAAGAGTGTTATGAGGTCCTTCAAGCAATCGAGGAAGGGAACCCCGAGAAGCTCTGTGAGGAGCTGGGTGACCTGTTGTTGCAGATAATGCTCCATGCCCAGATAGCTTCTGAGGCGGACCAGTTTGATATCGACGACGTGGTGTCAGGCATAGCCGGAAAATTGGTCCACCGTCACCCGCACGTCTTTGGTGGAGAGGGGATCGACGAGGCTAAAAAAGTGGAGCTAAACTGGGAGATTTTGAAGCAGGAGGAAAAGGAAATGGGAGAGTCTTTGCTATCCGGGGTGCCGGAGAGCATGCCATCTCTGGCTTATAGCCAATCGGTGCAGCGGCGGGCAGCAGCGGTGGGCTTTGACTGGGAAAGTGTTGACGAAATACTGGAAAAAGTGAAGGAGGAGGTCGCTGAGATAAAGCAGGCTTCCGAGCAGCAGGAGAAAGCTAGAGAGTTCGGTGACCTGCTGTTTACGCTGGCTAATATAGCGCGGCGCATGGATATCGATCTGGAGGCGGCGCTTCGTTCTGCAAATCAGCGTTTTTGTCAGCGCTTTAAATACATGGAAAAAGTTTGTCGGGAGCGGGGGGTTGAGCTGGGTGCCCTATCGCTTGATGAACAGAATGC
>DAOUCT010000032.1:0-4046 GCA_034432055.1 Dehalococcoidia bacterium
TTGCTGGCGGTGGCGGCTTTTCTGCTCGGTGCCTGTCCTTTCTCTCTGTGGATCGGTAGATGGCTTCTGGAGCGTGATATCAGGGGCTATGGGGACGGGAACCCGGGTGCGTACAATGTGTTCCGGGCAGGCGGGCGGAAGTCAGGAGTGCTGGCACTGTTCGCCGATATCGGCAAGGGCGTGCCGTTCGTCTACCTCGCCTGCTATGTGCTTTTGCTGCCGATGCTGGCGGTGATGGGAGTGGGGCTGGCGGCGATACTGGGGCATGCTTATTCCCCGTTCCTGGGCTTCAAAGGCGGCAAGGCGCTGGCGGTGACCGGTGGCGTGCTGCTGACATTGCCACAGCATGAGATGGTGCTCTCCGTAATCGTGTTCCTGTTGCTGGCATTCCTGTTCGTCGAGGGGGATGCCTGGCGGGTAATGTTCGGAGTCACCGCTTCACTGGTATATCTGGTGGTGACCAAGGGGATGGCGCTGGAGCCGCTGTTTATGTCCTGTGTGCTAATAATAATAGCGGTGAAGCATTTTAAGGAGCTCCGCACCACCACACCGGCGTTCGGCGGGGTGGTGGGCGGCTTCCTCCGTGCCCGCAGGGCACGGGTGTAAGGGAACGGTATGCTGTACCAGTTGCTGGTAGCAGTCTTTCTGTTCATCTTCTTCGGCAATTTGATGCTGAACCTGCGGATGCTGCGCAAGCCGCGGGAGGATGCCGTGGTGCCGGAGCCGGCACCGCTGGTGTCGATACTTGTCCCGGCAAGGAATGAAGAGGTGAACATACTCACCTGCCTGGAATCGCTGCTGCGGCAGGACTATCCCAATTTTGAAATAATCGTGCTGGATGATAATTCCGTGGACAGGACGGCGGAGATAGTGAGGGGGGTGATGGCGCGGGACGAGCGGGTGCGGCTGATAAAGGGGGAGGCGCTGCCCGAAGGCTGGGCGGGGAAGCCGTTCGCCTGCTACCAGCTAGCCAGGCAGGCTCAAGGGGAGTGGTTCTTGTTTGTGGATGCCGATACGGTGCACGAGCCGGGTATGCTGCGTTGTGTGATGGCGGAGGCGCTGGAGGGGAGACCGTGGCTGCTGTCCGGCTTTCCCAGGCAGCTAGCCTGCTCGGTGCCGGAGAAGGTGGCGATGCCGCTGATGTACTTCATCATCATGAGCTGGCTGCCCCTGTGGTGGGTGCAGCGTTCGGAGGAACCGAAGCCGTCTCTGGCTATAGGACAGTTCCTGCTGTTCCCCAGGGAGGCGTACTGGAAGATAGGCGGGCACGAGGCGGTGAAGTCGAGGATACTGGAGGACGTGTGGATGGGGGTGGAGGTGACCAAGCACGGCGGGTACCACGATGTCATCGACCTTTCCAGTCTGGTGTGCTGCCGGATGTACCGGGATGTCGGCGGTATCTGGGAGGGGTTTGTGAAGTGGATATATTCGGTGGCGGGGCTGTCAAGGCTGGCGCTGGTGGGGCTGTTGATAGCCGGGATAGTGTTCTGCCTGGCGCCGTTTTACTGGCTGTGGAATGCCTACTTCGGCTCAACGGCACCGGCTGACTGGCGCTATATAGTGGCGGCACAGGTGGTGTTGATTTTCCTCATCCGCTGGATGGTGGACAAGCGGTTCAAGCAACCGCTCCTGTCAACCCTGATGCACCCCATCGCCTTCTCATTTCTGGTAGCGGCGGGCTTTTACGGCGGCTGGCGGGAGGTGGTGAACCAGGGGGTGCGCTGGAAGGAGCGGCTGTATAGCCGTGACTCCGGTGTCAAGTAGCCTCGGCAAGCAGCCCCTGCCACAGTGCGATTACTTTAGCTTCCAGTTCCTCAAGTGAGCAATCGGTGTCGATGACCACATCGGCGTGCTTTGCCTTTTCCTCCGAAGGCATCTGCTGGCTTAAGCGGGCGAGTATCTGCTCCTCATAAAGCCCCCGCGCCTTTTTCAGCCTGCTGATGACCGTCTCCTGGGGGGAGACGGTGACCCATACTTTGTCCACCAGCGGCGTCCAGCCAGCTTCAATGAGCAGTGCCGCTTCGAGGACGACAACTCTGACGCCCTTCAGGCGGTATCCGGCGATTTTTTCCTCGACCACACGGTACATCCGGGGGTGCATTATCTGGTTGAGCCTGGCGAGTTTTTCCGGGCTGGAGAAGACGAGCTGTGCCAGTTTGTGACGGTCGACTTCGCCGCTTTCCTTGAGGACGGACGTGCCGAAGCTGGAGACGATATCAGCATATGCCGGGCTGTCCGGTCTGAGGAACTCGTGCCCCAGTTCATCGGCGTTGATCACGGCAGCACCGAGACGGGCAAGCACCTGTGACACCGTGGTCTTGCCGGTGCCGAGGTTTCCGGTGAGTCCGATTACCACCATCTGTCTTGATTGAACGCTGGCAGGATGTTACACAAAGGCGGAGATGCCGAGCATCTCCCTGCCGATGACGAGCTTCTGTATCTGGCTGGTGCCGTCGGGGAAGGTGAGGGTGCGGGCATCGCGGAAGTAGCGCTCCGCAGGGTATTCCTCGGAGATGCCGTAGGCGCCGTGCACTTGAATTGCCTGAGAGGTGACCTTGACCGCCATCTCGGTGCTGAAGGCTTTTGCCATGGAGGTCTCTTTGAACGGGACTTCGCCTTTGCCGATGAGGTACATGGCGCGGTAGCAGAGGAAACGGGCGGCTTCGGTCATGATAGCCATGTCGGCGACCATCTCCTGGATGAGCTGGAAGCCGGCGATGGGACGACCGAACTGTTTCCGTTCTTTAGCGTATTTGACGGCGGCATCGAGGGCTGCCTGGGCGACGCCGACGGCGCCGATGCCAACGGCAACCCTGAGCTTCGCCAGCTCGACGAGCGCCACTGAATAGCCACTGCCCTCTCTGCCGATGAGATTGGAGGCAGGGATGGAGCAGTCCTGAAAGCTGAGTTCGGAGGTGGGGCAGGAACGGCAGCCGAGCTTGGGCAGTTCTCTGGCGGTGAACGGCGACTCGGCTTTGTCCACCAGGAAGCAGGAGATGCCCCTCATCCCCAGGCTGCGGTTGGTGGTGGCGAAGACCGCGGCGAGGTCGGCGATGCCGCCATTGGTTATCCAGGTCTTGGTGCCATTGAGTATGTAGGAGTTGCCCTGAAAAGTGGCGGTGGTGGCGATGTCACGAGCGCCGGAGCCGACATCGGGCTCGGTGAGGCAGAAGCAGGTGATTTTCTCCAGCGATAGTATCTGCGGGATGTACTTTCTCTGCTCCGGTGTGCCGTGCTGGACGAGTATGGGGAGGACGCTGCCGTCCTGTATCATGGCGACCATCGCCAGGCTGAGATAGGCGCGGGCGAGTTCTTCGCCCAGTACAGCGTAGGAGACGAGGTCGAGGCTATGTCCGCCGTATTCGGGGGGCAGGGTGGCGCCGATGTAGCCCAGCGGTACCAGTTTGCGCAGAAGCGCCACGGCGACATCGCGGGGGAGTGGGTGGTACTTACGGTCATACTCATCGGCGATGGGGACGATTTCTTTTTCCATGAAGTCGCGGGCGTTTTTCTGTAGCAGTTTCTGCTCTTCAGTGAGTTCCAGGACCATAATAGCCACCCTGTTTTGGGGCAATTGTATACGATAGGGGGTGAGTATGTCCAGTTGGCACCCTCACCTTACCTCTCCCAGGGGGAGAGGGAGAAGAAAGGTAGCTCTCCCACAAGGGAGAGGGAGAAAAAAGGTGGCTCTCCCACAAGGGAGAGGGAGAAGAAAGGTGGCTCTCCCTCAAGGGAGAGGGTATTCCTCTCATCTCTCCCCTTTGGGGGAGAGATATAGTGAGAAGCACCACCCTCTCGCCCCCTTTAGGGGGAGAGATAAAGTGAGCGAGCACCTACCTCTCTCGCCCCCTTTAGGGGGAGAGATAAAGTGAGCGAGCACCTACCTCTCTCTCCCCCTTTAGGGGGAGAGATATAGTGAGGGGGGAAGTGCTATAATTGTGTAGGTGGGATGACGATGGTGGAAGCTCAACTCTACGAGAAACTCCCCGGAGATAGGGTACGCTGCAACATATGCCAGTGGCGCTGTGTTATCGGTGAGGGGAAGC
>DAOUCT010000033.1:0-4224 GCA_034432055.1 Dehalococcoidia bacterium
CACAGCGCCGGGCGCCATAGTGGGCGCCTGTCTGGTCAACAGTTACGGGCAGATACTGACCAACCTCTACCGCAACTGGGCATGCTACCTTATCGTATCCGTTAGCGGTCCGGGGTATTTCTACCTCTGGGAGTACTATCCTCCTGGCACAATCCCTTATGGACACTGGCTGTGTTACCGGTGGTATATCCCGCGCGCCGGCGTGTGGCAGCTCGGTCCCTTCGTCGCCGAGCCCTACGACCCGCCCGGCAGGTATGTGTGGAGGATGTGGTTCCTCTCCGGGGTCCACTGGTCAACGCGTTCGCTGAGCTTCACCTACACTGCGACCTATTACCCGCCGGACATACCCGCCCCACCACCCGAGCCGGTCACCCCGCCGGTAATCAACTCGTTCACCGCCAGCAAGACAACTATAGAGGCGGGGGAGACGGTGGTGCTGAGCTGGATGGTCACCAACGCCAGCAGCGTGACCATATCGCCTGGGGTGGGCACGGTTGCCGCCTCAGGTTCCACCTCGGTCACCCCCACCGCCACCACCACTTACACGCTGGTGGCGAAGGGAAAATCTGACAAAACAGTTTCCTCTTCCCTGACCATAACGGTCAACCCCAGAGTACCGCCCGCCATCAGTGCTGACCAGACGGTGATAAAGAAGGGGAAGATGGCGACCCTCTCCTGGAATGCGCCGGGTGCGGTCCAGGTGGTTATCAGCGGTGTCGGCAGCGTGGGTACCAGCGGCACGGCACAGGTATCGCCACAGAAGACCACCACATACACGCTCACCACCGCCTATGTTGATGGCAGCACCCAGTCAGCATCGGTGACCATCACCGTGGAGCAGCCGCCATACCTGCTCTGGGGGTTGCTGGCTTTGCTGGGGCTGGCAGTGGTGGCAATAGTCGTCCTCGCCGTCCTGCTCGCCAGAAGACGGGCGAGGGTCGCCCAGCCAGTGGAGGTGTCCACAGAGGCGGGCAGGACCACCCAGCCGGGGGCAGCGACCCCGTACACAAATACACTGCCAGCCACCACGCCTGTACTGGAAGCCCCTCCGGCGAAACTGGTATTGCCCGATGGCAACAAGATACTCCTTGCCGGCGATGCCAGATCCTTCGGCAGGCAGGACTTTCAGGGGTGCATGCTGCCGGAAAACGCCAGCTACATATCCCGCCAGCACTTCAACATCTGGTATGAGAACGGCAAGTACTACATCGAGGACCGCAGCAGCACCAACGGCACCAAACTCAATGGCAAGGAGATCAAAGGCACCGGCAGGCACGCGCTTGCCGATGGCGATGTCATCGAGCTAGCCGGCAAATTGATCATCGCTTTCAAGACAGAAGACAAAAACAGTAATAAGAAGGAGGTGTCATGAATTTCAGAACGATGCTTTTCGTCATAACAGCGGCATTGCTGCTCTTTTCCGCGCTGCTAACAAAGGTCAACGAATAAACAAAGGAGGTACAAATGGACTTCAAGAAAACAGCTCTAAGCCTAACAGCAATATTCCTGGCATGCTCGGCACTACTACTCCAGGTCATGCCGGCATATGCCGCGGACAGTGCCGAGGCACAGGCTGACTCCTCTGCCACAGCCACCGTCACCGTCAATGCCACCGGGGGCGACCCTACAGTCACGGTCACGGTGTCAGCCACCGCTTCAGCAACGGCTACGGCTGGTGAATCAGCTTCGCCCCCTGCTTCACCGCCGTCTCTGCCACCTTTACCGCCTTCACCACCTCCGCCGCCGCCCCCACCTGCCCCACAGGACTGCTGTCGGCGTTGCGATCCCTGCTGCCCCTGTTATCCGAACTGCGGTTGGCCCTGTGAGTGCCGGTGGTCAGTTTGCGTACGCCCCAGTGTGATCGTGGTGGCACAACCACAGCCCCAGCCACGGCAGCAGATCGACCCGCCGCCGGTAGTCAATGCCTTCAGCGCCAGTCCCAGCTTCATAGAGCCGGGGCAGTCAGCGACACTCACCTGGACAGTGAGCGATGTCCTCGAAAGAAACGTCACCGTCACCATATCACCCGGCATTGGCTCGGTCCCCAGTTCCGGTTCATACACCGTGACACCTACTTCCACAACCACCTACACGCTCACCGCCACCAATGAGGACGGCACCGTGACCGCTAGCACCACGGTCACCGTCGTCGCCCCTGCCGCCACATTGAGCACCGGCAGCGGTCCGGAGAGCGGTGCTGTGGGGACAGGCAGCAAAGGCGCTGGCACCACCTTTACCCTCAGCTTCGGCGATGGCTTCAATCCCAGGCTGCTCTATGCCCTCCTGGCTGTGCTGATGGCTGCCGCCACCATAGCGGTACTGGTCATCGTCACCAGAAAGCCCGCCCTGGCTCTAGCAGCCGAGGGTGCGGGCACCCGGGTGGGGCACCTTTCCTGCGTTGCCACCACCAGGACAGGGAATGACTCCGCCCACACCCAGGCGGTGGCTTCCTGCGCCGGTCCGAAGCTGGTGACCCCTGATGGCAAACAGGTACCCCTCCCGGCAAACACAGGCATCCTGGGCAGGAAGGACTTCCGCCCGCTGCTCACGCCGGACGATGCAGCCCTGGTCTCCAGAGAGCACCTGTACATCAATTGCGAAGGTGGCAACTACTACATCGAGGACAAGGGCAGCACCAACGGCACCCGGCTGAACGGCACCGATATTAGAGGCAAGGGCAAACAGTTACTGAAGGACGGCGATGAAATCAGGCTCGCCAACATCCTCACCCTGACCTTCAGGGCTTAAAACTCATTAGAGCCGGCACCCGCAAACAATGCAGGTGCCGGCTCCCCTTTCGCCCCCTTCTACCTCCTCTTTCCTGAGGATATCGTAAATAACTGCCCGGTTTACCCCGAAAACCAGCGCCACCTGCGAGATGTTATGACCGTTGCTATGTAAATATTCCAGTACTGCTTTTCTAGCTGCCTCGGGGTCAATCTTCCTTAAGTTGCTTGTAATCAATCTTACCCGCTACCAGACGGGTAGAGTGTCCAACTCTCATACTTTTGCCACTCCAAACTACTAATGTCCAGTCCTAAAAGCCCTAGTATACCCTTAATATATTCAGAGTACCCATAGCTTAAAAACTGTATAGTATGTTCTGGACGCCGCACAATTACACATTGATGAAATCAAGCGGATGTTGTAGACTGAGGAAAATAGATAGGATTCGGGTAATTACCGGAGAGCCACATGAAACAGCGGTGGATCGTTCTTGCGGTCACTGCTAGCCTTGTGCTGGTCTTAGGCTCATGCGCTGGAGCACCTGGGCCGACACCCGCGCCAGCGCCCACCACCCTAGAAGCACCTCCATCTTCATCCACTGCTCCGACACCTACACCCGATACCACGCACACGCATCCGAGTACATCACAACCACCAGTACCGCAGCCAACACCATCTCCCACTCCACCACCAATAATACACCCTCCCTCATCCGCACCACCGGTTCTTCCATACGATGGACCCATCATCGACGCTCATAGCCAATGCTGTCCCGAAAATCTGGGAAGGATAATACAATTAATGAACCAAGCTGGAGTTACACGCACTATTCTATCTCCAGGGGTTACTTCGCCCAGAGGAATCGTGACACCTGAAGATTTGATTTCCTTTTCCTCCAGCCATCCGGGGAGGATTATTCCTGCAGTCTTGACTAAAATAGGACCGTATGGGAATTATTATCAGCTTCTGGAAAAGCAGATGAACATGGACGGATTTGGTGCCATGGCTGAATTTCTGGTCTATCACTCGCGAAAAGGTGATAGGGCACCTGAGATAATAGTTTATCCTGAAGACAGGCAGATGCAGACTGCACTCAACTATGCACTGGGTAAGAAATGGCCTTTTATTATTCACATCGAGTTTGCAGCTGCTGGATGTCCACGTAACGAACTTATGACCAAGCTCAAGGCTTTGCTTGTTCAATACCCAGATCAACCCTTTGTCCTAATCCACATGGGACAACTGGACCATGCTGCTGTCCGGCAACTGATCGAGGCATACGGCAACATCTATTTCATAACCTCCAGTTCAACGCCAGCATATGCTGTGAATGCTTTCAATGACCGCTGGACCAATATGTTCGATGGCTCTCATCTCTCAGCAGATTGGAAGCAACTGATAATAGAGCACTCAGATCGATTTATCCTGGGATTTGATATGGTCTGGGTTGAGGATTGGGGTCCATTCTATCTGGGTCAGGTTAGGCTCTGGCGAGAG
>DAOUCT010000034.1:0-26012 GCA_034432055.1 Dehalococcoidia bacterium
GTCACCAGGCTGGGCTTGCCTACCACCGCCCCGAGGGCGGCGGAAGTGCCAGTGGCGAAGAAGCGCCATGCCATGATGCCCACCAGGAGGTTGGCGGCGAAGTTCTCTTCCTGGTGGAAGAGGTTGCGGAAGACGAACCAGAGGACCAGGGAGAGGAGGAGGGGGCTGAGGAGTGACCAGAAGAAGCCGAGCGTGGTATTCTGGTAGCGGTTTTTGAACTCAGCCAGGGTGAGGTTCTTGATGAGTTCCCGATATTGCCACATCCTGCGTGTTATTGTAGCACACCTTTGATAAAGCCGCAGGCGATGCCGAGGAGCTTACTCAGTTCATAGGCTAGGGAGTAGGGCAGCCAGTACCACCAGCGGTCCTGGGAAAGGACGAACTTCATCTCCTGAATGATATGTCCAAGGCGGTGGGCAAGCCAGTTGCGGGAGCGGGGGAGACCGCCGGAGCCCTGGGCTAAGGCGATGCCGAAGGTTACATAGCGGTCGAAGGTTTCTTTAAGGGTGAGGTCGTGGGCGTGGTAAACGGCCGCCTCAGGCTCATAGATGAGCGTCCAGCCAGCGCGGAGCAAGCGGGCGGCAAGCTCTTTGTCCTCAGCGACGATGACCTTTTCCGAGAAACGGAACTGCTGCCAGATATCCTTTCTCAGGGCTGAGTTGACATCGGAGATGAACAGGTTGTCGTGGAAGTAATCGGGATCGTGAGCGGTAACGCGGACTTTGAAGCCGGGGAAGTTGTAAAGATAGAAGAACTTCTCCGGCGGCTTGGTGTGCTGCCAGGGGACTTGCCTGCCACAGACCATGGCTACCTCGGGGTCAGCGAGGTTGTCCACCAGCCTTTGTAGCCAGTCATCTCTAAGCGGTAAGGCGTCCTGGGTGATGTAGACGAGTATTTCGCCGCGGGCAAGTCCGGCGCCGAGGTTTCTCGTCCTGCCGTGGTGGAACTCCTCGGGCGGTATGGTCACCAGCCGTGCGGGATAGCGGCGGGCAATCTCCACAGTGGCATCGGAGGAGCCGGAATCGATGACGATGACCTCACATTCGCCGCTGAACTTCTGGGAGAAGAGGCGCTGGAGCAGTCTCTCCCAGCCATCGCCGGCGTTTTTGCTGAGGACAATGATGCTGGCTTCCATGATTATGGAAATTTACACGGTCTTTTGCACTATTTTAGCGGCTGGAGCAGATTTCGGAAAAGGGCGCTGTATTTTTGGGCTACAGTCTCCCAGTTGTAGTCTTCAGCAAGGCGGCGGGCATAGCAGGCGGCAAGCTGGTGCAGGTCGTAGCTACCGTTTTCCAGTGCCATGATGCACTGAGCTAGCCCGTCTGCGGTAGCGAAGTAGATGCCACCCTCGCCCAGCACCTCGCGGTGGAAGGGGACATCGAGTGCCAGAATCGGTCTGCCGAACGCCATCTGCTCCAGAAGCGAGGGATTGGTGCCGCCGAGTTCATAGGCGTGGATATAAGCGGAGCAGTTTTTTCTCAGTATGCCGAGCGTCTGTTTGTGATAGATGGGGTCGAGGAGGACTATTCTGGGGTCATCGCCTTTTAGTCTCTCAAGGAAGCGGTTATAGCTGTCTTTGGGATTGAAGTTGCCGACGATGACCAGCTTGCGGCTGGAGTTTGACCTTTTGAAGCCTTCCAGTTCAAGATGGATGTTGTTCTCGGCTACAATTCTGCCCACGGTGAGGTAGTAGTCCCCGGGGGATAAGGCGAAGCTGTCCAGCACCTGTTTTTCCTCCCCGGACGCAATTGTGGTAGTGAGCAGTTTTCTGGCACCGTACGGGATGTAAACGGCTCTGGTGGTGCGGTAGCTTCTCTCCAGATAGGTCTTGATGGCTTTCGAGTCGGCGATGACGGTGTGAGCTATGTTCACCGCCAGCCATTCGGAGAATTTCAGGTACCGGAAGGTGAAAAGAGAGAGGAATTTCCACAGGGGTGTAAAGTAAGGGCGTCTGAGGATGGGGCGTTTCCATTCTATGCCGTCGGTGTTGACCACCACTTTCTTACCACACAAGCGGGCAAGCAGTGCTGCCGGGGCGCCATCGGGGGCTACATAATAGACCAGCCGGACCTGGGGGTGCTTCCACAGGAGATAGAAGGTTGCCACTATATCGTTGATCGTGGGAATAGTGAGGGTCCTGCCCTGGATGGCAGGGATGTGGAGTCTGGTGATGCCGCCGTGGTCGTCCTCACCGAAACCGGTGGACTCGCAGGTTACTGATACTGTGAAGCCGTGTTCGAGCAAGCGGGGTGCCAGCTCCTCGATGAAGGTCTCGGCGCCGCCGTAGCTGACGGGGATGCCCCGTGAGCCAACGAAAGCTATCTCCGTATGGTGAAGGGATGCGCTGGTTATGGCAAGCTGTGAGACGGACATGGTGTTATATGACGCACCTCTCACCTTTTACGGTGCCGCTCTGGAACCTGTGGAGGCTGAAGCAGGCAGGGGCAGTCTCAATTCTGCCTGTAATCAGGTCAGCCATAATCCTGCCTGCGGCTGGCGAGTGCATGAAGCCATGCCCGCTGAAGCCGCAGGCGAGGTACAAGTTGTCTATGCCAGGTGCTTTGCTGATGATGGCGTTGCTGTCTGGAGTATCATCGTGAAGACCTGCCTGGGCGGCGGTGATGCTTAGCTCATTGAGCAGCGGCAGTCGTTTCTGGGACACAAGACCGATGGTGGGGAGAAAGCTCCAGTCGATGGTGGTATCGAACCCTTCAGGCTCGTCGGGATTGCGCATGCCGAAGATAAGGCACAGACCTTCTCTACGGAACCAGAAGCCGGTGCGGAATTCGACTACAAGCGGGGAGTTTTTTGGTACCTGGTCGCATGGAGACGTGATGAACAGATGGCGACGATGGGGGTGAAGCGGGATATCCAGACCGAGCATCTTGCCTACGATCCCGCTATAAGCACCGGTGGCGATGACCAAAGTGGAGCAGTGGAAGTTGCCCTGTATGGTTTGGAGTTGCCAGAACCTGCCTTTTCTTTCGATTGTGGTGACTTCTGTCTCGCGGCGGAACTTTACCCCCATTTCTCTGGCAGCGCGGGCGAAGCCCTGAACGACAGAGTAGGGGTCGGCATAGCCGTCTGAAGGACAGTAGCTTGCTGCCAGCACATCTTTGGTGTTGAGGCTGGGGACAACTTCTTTTACCTCCTGAGGAGTTAGAAGGCTTACATCGACGCCAAGCCCTTTTTGCAGCGCTACATTGTTTTTGAAGGCTTCGACTTCTTCCTCGGTGGTTGCCAGCATGAGGTAGCCGTGCTGACGGAAGTCGGCGGGGTAGCCCGTATGTTCCTCGAAGTGCTCGAAGAACCTCACGCTTTCGATGGAAAGCTTGATGTTGGCTTCGGTGGAGAACTGCTGTCTGATGCCACCGGCGCATTTACCGGTGGAGCCGGAGCCGATATCGTCCCCTTCCAGCACGATTATGTCGTGGCAGCCGAGCTTTGCCAGGTGGAAGGCAATGCTACAGCCGATGACACCGGCGCCGATGATAACTATATCCGCTATGTTCCTGCTAGCTGTCGTCAAGGAATGTGCCCTTTGCTTTTTAGATAGTCGGTGAGGGCTTCCTGCCACGGTCGCATATCATCGGCACCGAGGAGTCGGAGGTGGTAATTGTCCAGCACGGAGTAGCGCGGTCTTCTAGCTTTCTGGGGGTACTGGTCTGAGGTTATGGGGATGACCGGTGTATTTAGCCCTGCCTGTCTCAGGATTTCCACGGCGAAGTCGTACCAGGAGCAGGTGCCCTTATTGGTGATATGGAAGGTGCCGTAGTACTCGGTGGTGATGAGCCAGGCTATTTTGCGGGCGAGGTCTCGGGTGTAGGTGGGGGAGAAGACCTGGTCATTGACCACAGTAAGTTCCGGGCGTTCTTTTGCCAGCCTTATCATGGTCTCTATGAAGTTACCGCCTTTGCCGCTGGAGCCGGCGGTGCCAAAAAGGGCGGAGACGCGGACGATGAAATGTTTGTGGCAGAGGTGGCGGACGAAGTGTTCGCCGGCGAGCTTGGACCTGCCGTAAATGTTGGGCGGGACAGGTGTATCAAATTCGGTGTAGGGGGTGGTGCGGGTCTCCTTTTCGCCGCCGAAGACATAGTCGGTGCTGATATGGACGAGCTTGGCGCTGATTTCCTCTGCCACTACTGCGACATTGCGGGCGCCGAGGGCATTTATCAGCAAGGCTCTATCCGGGTCGGTCTCGCAGTCATCGACGCGGTGAAAGGCGGCAGTATTGATGACAATGTCAGCATGGCATTTGTGGAGGACTTGCTTTACCGAATCGAGATTAGTTATCTCGATATGGGAGTGAGTGAGGGGTATCAAACTTTTGGTCTCGATTTCCTTACAGAGGTCGTTCCCTAACTGTCCGCTGGCGCCGATTACTGCTACTTTCACACGAGTCTCCTACAATACCTTACCGGTCTTTTTCAGTCTGTCTTCGACTTCAACGAGAAGTTTCATCCAACGCATATTGTAGTAGACAGGGTGGTCAAAATCACGGTATCGCCCACTTCTGAGCGTATCCACAATTTCCTGTACTCCTTCTTCTACCGATACTTTGGGGCTAAAACCTAACGCCTTGGCTAGTTTTTCCCCACTGGCTCGGTAGCTCCGATTGTCTTCCTGGTCATAATTCACATCCACTTCGACATCGATGCCCATGCTGGCTAGGGCTCTGCGGACGCGGTGTGCCAATTCCAGGATGCGGTAATTCTTGTAGACCAAGTTAAAAACCTCACCGCGTACTTTACTCGGGTCAGCCTCCAGGGCAAGAATGTGGGCTTCAGCAGTGTCTTTCACGTGCACCACCGGGCGCCAGGCTTCGCCTCCAAACCACACATCAAGCCTGCCCGTTTTAAAGGCGTGCATGACAAAGGCGTTTATCACTATATCCCATCTCATCCGGGGGGAGAAACCGAATACCGTTGCCTGACGAAAGATGATCGGACAGAAGTGTTTGTCAGCCAGCTCCTGCAAGCCTATCTCTGCATCCAGCTTGGACTTGGCGTAATCACTCTGGGGGTTAACGGGGAAGCCCTCATCAGCCACTCCTTCAATATGGAAGCCGTATATAGCACAGGTGGAGGCGAAGGTGAACTTTTCAATGCCACGCTCCTTACAAGCTTTTGCCAGCTTAATCGTTCCCTCATAATTGATGCTTTGATTAGCTTGGGGGTCAAAGGCGGCGGTGGGGTCGTTGCTCAAGGAACCGAGATGAATTACCCCGGCAATGCCATCCAAGATCGAAGGGTCGAGATTGCGCACGTCGCCGGGGATGAGTTCTATCTTTTCGCGGACTTGTTGGAGGGGCTCTTCGCCGAAGTAGAGCTTATCGAAGACACGCACTTGGTAGCCTCGTTCCAGCAAGAGAGGCACGAGGACGCTACCTATGTAGCCACAACCGCCTGTGACCAATATTTTCTTGCTCATCGCCTACCTCCTATTTATGCGGTGGATAAAACCAGTCCCACGGTCTGCCGACACGCGGGTCATTTCTATTGCCATTTATCTCTGATGGGACAATGGAGGCATCGTTCCAGGGGACACGCATTTCGTCAGGGTCTTTGTAGTCATAGAGGCGGGTGACGAAATAGACCGTGAGCGATGGGCTGGCGCTCACTGTCTTGGTTCCGTGGAGATAGTGGCCAGGTATTCTCACCAGCATGGGCTTGTGGGCGCTGGCAATCACTTCAGCCAGTCTGCCGGTCTGCTCATCATAGGCGCAGACCTTCATAGCGCCTTCGATAACCAGAAAGTAGTCCACCTGACCACGGAGGTGTTTGTGCCAGGCTCTGACAATGCCAGGGGAGCTATAGCTGAGGTTGACCTGGGCGATCCATTCGTCGATGAAGTCCTTCCAGTCCTGTCTTAACGCTTCGGCGAAGAAGCCGCGTTCGTCAGGTATTATGTTCAACTCGTACGTCTTGACTCCTTCGAGCGGGTACTGTTTGATCATGTGCCTCCTTCCTGCTTGTATAAAGCACGGGATTTATAGCTCGATCTCGGTGTCATCGCCGATAAATAGCCTCACAGCTTTGAAACCACGTTCCTGTTTGAGCACCTTGGCGCCCCTGCCGATGACACTGTCTGCCAGGCGCTCGATGTGGCAGACGGTGCAGTCCTCCAGAATTACGGAGTGTTCGATGCTTGAGTTTTCGATCTTGCTGCCGCTGCCGATGCTGGTAAAGGGACCGATATACGAGTCCTTTATGTGGCACGACCTGCCAATGGAGACCGGTCCCCTGATAGTGCTGTTTTCGATTCTGGTACCTTCGCCGATTTCCGCTCTGCCGATGACCTTGCTATTATCGTCTATCTCACCTCTGATGTCCCGCTGTAAGAGGTCATCGAGCACCACACGATTGGCTTCTAAAAGGTCATCTTTTTTGCCGGTATCCAGCCACCAGCCTTTTAAGATATGAGTGTGCACAGTCTTGCCGTTGTCGAGCAGTTTCTGGATGGCATCGGTTATCTCCAGCTCGCCACGCCATGATGGTGTTATCTGCTCTATCGTTTGGTGGATTTCCGGAGTGAAGAGGTAGATACCGACAAGTGCCAGGTTACTTTTGGGTTCTTTCGGCTTTTCTACGAGGCGGACCACTTTTCCCATGCCATTGAGCTCGGCAACGCCGAAGAGGCGGGGGTCAGCCACCTCTTTGAGCAGAACCAGGGCGCTGGGGTGGTGTTTTTCGAATTCGGCGACGAAGTCGGTAACACCACCCTGGATGAGGTTATCGCCGAGGAACATGAGGAAGGGGGAGTTGCCGAGGAATGGTTGTGCTGTTTTTACGGCGTGGGCAAGACCGAGGGGTTGGGGTTGGGTTATATAGGTGAGTTGGACATTCCATCGAGTTCCATCGCCAAGCGCCTCTCTGATTTTATCCCCTGTCTCCGGGGAGATGATGATGCCGATATCTGTTATCTTCGCCTCGGCGATTTGTTCCATAACATAGTGGAGTATGGGCTTATTTGCCACTGGCAGGAGCTGTTTGGCTATGGTGTTGGTCAGCGGCTTGAGTCTTGTTCCCTTACCACCGGACAATACCAGCGCTTTCATCGAGGTATATATTATATCTTTGCACCTGTTGGCGCAAGAGACAGCAGGCTCAAAAGTGTGATGTGGGCGTGGGAGCGGCTGGGTTTAATGATATAATTGCGCTAACCTATCGGGGCAATGGCTGACAAAAATGGTCGATAGTCTGCTAAAGTCGGGTCTGGCACAAGAACTGGTGGTCCTGGTTATTTCTGCGTTGCCTGTGGTGGAGCTTCGAGGCGCATTGCCTGTGGCGATTAACCTGTTTGGCATGCCGTGGTATGAGGCACTCGGTCTGGCTATTATTGGCAACTTTTTGCCGGTGCCCTTCCTGCTGTTGTTTCTGGAATCACTGGCGAGGTGGGCTAGCAAAGTTGGCATCGGCAGGAGGTTGGTGGAGTGGGTGTTTGGATATACGCAACGCCGAGGGCAGATTATCGAAAGGTATGAGAGGATAGGACTGGCGCTGTTTGTTGCTATACCTTTGCCGATGACCGGTGCCTGGACGGGGTCGATAGCCGCCTTTCTCCTGGGGCTGAATTTCAAGTATGCTTTGATTTCTATAGCGTGTGGTGTGGTTATTGCTGGTGTGATTGTTACCTGTCTGTGTCTTCTGGGCTGGGTTGGTGCGGTGATCGCCGGGGTGGGGCTGTGTGGCTTGGCGGCGGCTGGGTTGTGGAGGACATAACTCCGGTTGTCATAGCCATTACAGGTGCTGGAGGTTGCTGGAGCTATGTGGGGTTCTGTATAATGCCGCTGTGAAGTGCCTCGTCCTTGCCAGCGGCTTCGGCACACGACTTTATCCCCTTACCATAGACAGAGCTAAGGCTTTGCTTGAATATAAGGGCAAGCCAGTGCTGACGCATATTGTGGAGAGGGTGCCGGACGATGTCGAGGTCTTTGTCTGCTGCAACCGCAAGTTTGAGGCTGATTTCCGTAACTGGCAGAAAGGGCTGGGGAGAAGGGTTGAAATCTGTGTTGAGGATGTGTGGACTGAAGAGCAGAAGAAGGGGGCTATAGGCTCACTGAATTTCTGGGTCACCCAGAAGAATTTTGCTGATGACTTGCTAGTTATCGCTGGAGACAATTATTTTGAATTTGATTTGGGCAGGTTTATCGCTGCTTACGACGGCAGGAGTGCCTTGGTGGCGGTGCATGATATCGGTGATATAAGCAAGGCGACTGGGTTTGGCGTCGTCAGGCTGGAAGGCGGTCGCATCGTAGAGTTTGAGGAGAAGCCGTCTGAGCCGAAATCCAGTCTTGTTGCCACCGCGGTCTATATTCTACCACCTCGCATTTTCCCTGTGTTGTCGCATTATCATAATGCAGGCGAGAGGGACAATCTGGGCAGCTTCATTGCTTATCTGGTGGAGCGTGATGAAGTCCGTGCCTTCGTGTTTTCCGAGGCATGGCTTGATATCGGTGCCGTGTTTCAGTGAGAAAACCGGCGGGTGAGCAGTCTCCAGCCGATTTTGAGCCCGTCCTTGAGCGATTTCAGTTTGGCTTCTGTGGGGCGGGGGCGGTAGTGGATTGGGACTTCGGCTATGGGGTAGCCGTTTTTGGCAAGCTGGGTGAACAGCTCAGCTTCGAAGTCGAAGCCGTGCGCCTGTAAGTTTAGCGTTTTGATGATTTCTCCGCGGAAACCCCAGAGACCGGTGCAGAGGTCGCTGATTTTTTTCCAGTAGATGATGCTTGCCAGCCAGGCGAGGATGTGGTTACCTATCAGATTGAGGCGGCTCATAGCTCCGGGCTCTATTTTGCCTTTAAGCCTTGAGCCAATGACCACAGGATAGCCCTGTTCCAGAAGATTGAGCATTTCTGGAATATAAGTGGCGGGATAAGTATAGTCAGAGTCCAGCATAAAGACGAAGTCAGCCTCAACCTGTTCGAAAGCAGTTTTCACTGCTCTACCCTTGCCCCTTCTCGGCTCGACTATTACCTTAGCCCCTTTTTCCGAGGCGATTGCTCTGGTGCTATCGGTGCTGCCATTATCGACTACCAGAACAGTGGTATGGTAGCCCTTTTCCTCAAGAGTGTGTTGCGGGATCTCGGTGATGACCTTCCCTATAGTTGCCTCTTCATTCAAGGCGGGCAGGACTATACAGACTTCTTTTTGTGGCATGGTTGTTACTTGACAGCAAAATCTCGAGTGGGAGGAAACTGTGCCATTTTTGCTGAACCTTTACTGTCGATGACAAGGATTATAGCTTTTCGGGCTCACTCGGACAAGGAGAGGATGGGACAAAACTTGAAGGACGGGATGGGTAAGGAATAAAATATGCAAGCCCATTTATCTGGAAAGATGTTAGCCGTAATTGTTCGGCTGCCGGGGCACAGTGGCTAGTAAATTTGTTTGACAAGCAAGAGAAAGGCAGACAATGTCATGCGGTTCAACTTTGACAAGGAATCCTCTCGGGCGACTGATTCGGTAGAGAAGCCGACGGTGCTTAATAGAGCAACGGCATTACGCAAGATTTTCCCCGGGTGGTGGCTAGTTCTTACAGGTGGTTTTCTGGCGCTGTGGGGCTTTGGCTATCAGGCTTATGGTTTTTCGGCGCTGTTCAAGCCTATATCACAGGAGCTAGGGCTGAGTCGTACTGCCACCACCATACCAGCAAGTATTGGCAGGATGGAGGGGGGTATAATGGCTCCGATCGCAGGGTGGCTTACCGACCGATTTGGTCCTAGGTGGTTGATTTTTTTGGGAGCAGTTATGATAGCCACCTGCTTCAGTCTCATGAGCCTGGTACACTCATTCTGGACTTTTCTGGTGGTGTGGGGTGTTTTTCTGCCCATCGGTATAGACCTTGCTTTAATGATACCGTTACAAGCGGCGATAGCACGGTGGTTTGTCAAGAGGCGCGGGTTTGCCAATGGTATCTGGGTGTTGTTCTCCGGGCTTTCCGGTGTGCTGGTGTTGCCCTTGATCGCCTGGCTTATCACTTCGGTGGGGTGGCGGATGACCTGTCTTATAGGGGGTGTGGTGATGTTTTGTGTTGGGGTGCCCCTGGTGTGGTTCTTTGTAAGGCAGCACCGTCCGGAGCATTACGGCATGCTCCCTGACGGCGCTAGTGTGGAAGGACTCGTGGGGGAAGACATGATGGAGAAGGGGCAGAGGTATGCTGCGGAAATGAGCGAGTTCGATTTTGGTTTTTCCCAGGCAGTTAGAGCGCCGGCATTCTGGCTTTTACTCATATCCGGTGCCTGCCACAACCTGGCGGCGCCGGTGATCAATATCCATAGCGTCCCGTTTTTAACGGACAACGGGGTTGACCCGGTGCGGGCGGCACAGATGTTGTCCTTAATGGTGATGGTGAGCATACCAGCCAGGTTTTTTGGCGCCTTCATCATCGACCGTTTAAACAAGGAGCATTTCAGATTTCTAATATTTGCCGCATATTCTCTTCAAGCACTAGGGTTCATTTCTTTTCTATTGCATCAATCGATGGCGATGGTTTACCTGTGGTTCTTGCTTTATGGTGTGGGGTTCGGCATAGGTTTTGGGTTAATGATGCCGGTTAGGGTACGCTTTTTTGGCAGAAGGGCTATTGGCTCTATAATGGGTGTGGGACAGTCAATCATGCTTCCTGTGGGGATACTTGCCCCCATCTGGGCTGGCTGGGTATTCGATACCACAGGTAGCTATATGGTTGCCTTTAAAGTAGTTACCGGGCTACTTATTTTTGGTAGCTTACTTGCTCTGTTCATCACACCACCCAAACTACAGGAGAAGAGCACGTTGAAAGCGTAGCGTGTCGCGATAGAAAAACGAAGCCCAGTCTACTGATAGAGACCGGGCTTCGTACATTCTTGCCAGGCGCTGCAGGTTTATTCGAGTTGCTGGGCGACCAGTTCGCGGTGGAAGACGCTGCTGCCGAAAGCGGTATCGTTTGTCCTTACCCGCTTGAAATAGAGGTGCATGTCGTGCTCCCAGGAGAAGCCGATGCCACCGTGGATCTGGACGCCTTCGTCGCAGACCTTTTTGCAGACATCACCGCAATAGGCTTTAGCCATGGAGACAGCTAAAGGAGCATCAGGTGAGTCCTCGCTCAGTGCCAGGCAAGCCCATTCCATAAGGGAGCGGGCGTACTCAAGTCCGCTGAGCATGTCGGCGCACTTGTGCTTGATTGCCTGGAAGCTGCCGATGGGGACACCATAGGCTATGCGCTCTTTAGCGTAGCTAACGGTCATATCGAGCACCTTTTCACCGCAGCCCACCATTTCAGCACAAAGGGCAGCTATGGCGTAGAGCGACATCTTCTTCAGTACTTGCCAGCCATTATGCAGTTCGCCGACGATGTTATCAGCCGGTACTGGCACGTTGGTCAGTACCACTTCGGACTGTTTTCTCAAAACATCGATGTTGTTCAGCGGGCTGATGTATACACCCCATTCCTTGGCGTCTACGATAAAGAGCGTGATCCCTTCTTCCGGGTTGGGGCTGTACTTTGTGCGGGCGGCGCAGAGGAAGTAGTCTGCGGCTTTAGCATCCCAGACAAACAGCTTGGTGCCGTTGAGGATGTATTCATCGCCGCGCTGCTCAGCCCGCATTTTGATACCCTGGGGCCAGAAGTCACCATCTTGCTCTAGAACGGCGAGAGCGAAGGTAGCCTTTCCTCCAGCTATTTTCGTGAGGAACTCCTTCTTTTGCTTTTGTGAACCGGCAAAGAGGATGGGTAGACCGCAGAGGATGACGGTGGAGATAAAGGGGGCGGGTAGCAGGGAGCGTCCCATCTCCTCGCACAGGATGGTCAAATCCCTGAAGCTCATTGCCCCACCGCCGAATTCCTCTGGAAAAATGAGCCCGGTCCACCCCAGGTCTGCCATCTTTTTCCATAGTTCAGGGGAATAGCCGACCTCGTCTTCCATCATTGCCCGAACATGACTCCTGGTGCATTCTTTTTCCATGAAGTCACGCGCCATAGTCTTCAGCATTTCCTGTTCTTCAGTAAGTGCCCATTCCATCGTAGTTCTCCTTTCATCCAGTCCTTATATTTAGCCTACCTGGGTAGTCCTAGTATTCTCTCGGCGATGATGTTGCGATTGACCTCGGAGGTGCCCATCTCGATGGTAGCGCCTCTGGCTCTCAGCATCTGGTACACCCAGTCGCCGCCGTTGAGGGCTAACCTTGAATCTCTATTCAACTGGGAGTAAGCACCGATGATTTCCATCACAATATCGCCATTCCGCACCCTCATCTCAGCCTGGAAGTTCTTTACTATCGAAGCTTCATTTGTAGGTCTCCACCCTTTGCGCATTCTGGCGACCATGCGCATTCCGCTGCATCTCATAGCTTCTGCCTCAATAGCTATCTGAGCGATCTTCTGTCTGAAGACCGGGTCCTCCCAGACCACTTTACCGAAGCGGCGTGTTTCCTTGGCGAGGTCGACGATTGCTCTGACTGCGGCAGACCTCAGCCCCGTGCCGGCCATTGCTGCAGCACCGCCACCCCAGAAAGCGCCACCGCCACTTCTCTCCGACATGAGGGCAGTGAGGACCACTCCCCAGCCCTGGTTAACCTCGCCTACGCGGTTCTTATCCGGCACACGCACGTTATCGAAATACTCCTCACCGAACTCTGCATTCCCGGTCATTTGTCTAAGCGGAAGTCTGGTTATGCCAGGGCTTTCGCAGTCGACGATGAAGCAGGTGAGGTTGCGATGGCGGGGGGCATTCGGGTCTGTCTTGCAGGCTATAAGACCGAAATCAGCGAACTCCCACATGCTTGTCCATATTTTCTGACCGTTTATCACCCATTCGTCGCCGTCTTTAACTGCCGTGGTCTGAATGTTAGCGATATCAGAACCAGCATTCGGTTCGGAGAAGTACTCAGCCCAGCTCTCTTCGCCACTTAAGATTTTCGGTATAAAACGCTTTTTTTGCCATTCCTGACCATGTGCCAGGAGTGCTGGTGCTGCTACAAGGAACCCGAGAGACATGGGGCCGGGCGGGGTTCCATGCCTGGCTAGCTCTTCGCGTATAATGGCTATCTCCTCGGGGGGTCTTTCTATACCGCCGTATTCCTTGGGATAGCCGAAGCCCACATATCCCGCCTCATACAGTTTTTTCTGCCACCATTTACCAAGCTCGTGGGCTTCGCGGCTGAGGGGGTCCGGTGCTTTGTATTCAGGTGTCCCCCATCCTTTAGGGAGGTTTTCTCTTATCCAGGCGCGCACCTCCTTTCGAAATGCCTCAAGCTTTGCTGATTCGGTAGTCATAAATCCCTCCTTGCTTATTGTTGGTCTTGAAACATTGCCGACGGGACTGTCAGGTTGTCCCGGGGCGGCATTAGTCCAAGGGCAAGGTAATGTTAGCCATTACATGCATCCTTTGTCAAGCCAGAGTACAATTTGTGACTGCATGTTTTTCCCATAGTTTCGCGGGTGCTGTTTTCGCCGTAAACGAGTAATGTTTCGAGTTAGTGAGTTTTATATCTTGAGAGCGGTCAGTCGGGCTTTGTTGATATAATTAAGTGTCCAGGCAGGTCCTTGGAAAAGGGGACAATGGTGGGAATATGAGCCGAGCGCCCGATAATAATGAGTTTATGGTGATCTGTGCGGTGTGCCAGCGACCGACCCCTGTAGGCAGAACATTCTGTCAATACTGCTGGTCGGTACTACGCGGCAACGTTGTTTCTGCCAGACAGATGGAGGAGATGGCGAAACGGAGGTCAGAGCGGCTGAGGGCGAGAAGAAGGGTCAGGCTACTGACCATAGGTTTCGTTGCGCTTGTGGTCGTGCTTTTAACTATCTGTCTGAGCTTGTACTATGGCACTGACTTTTTGGTCAAGCCGCCAGCGTGGTTAGACTCTGATTCTTCTACAGGGGAGTGGGCTATGTTTCGCCACGGCTTAAGACGGTCAGGCTGTTCTGACTCAATCGGTATCTTGCCGCAGGGAAACCTGAAATGGGTCTTCCAGTCTGGCGCTTCGATTCACTCGTCACCGGCGATAGCTGGCAATGCTGTTTATTTCGGCTCACGAGATCACAGACTATATGCCGTCGATGCAGCTACCGGAGCAAAGCACTGGGAATATGTGACAGGCTCATGGGTCGAATCTTCACCGGCTGTCGTTGATGGAGTTGTCTATGTCGGTTCGAATGATGGCAAACTACATGCTGTCGAGGCGGAAACAGGGAGAAAGCTCTGGGAGTTTGCGGTAGGATATCCTGTCAGGTCTTCGCCTGCTGTTGCAGGCGAGGCTGTGTATTTTGGTGCCGATGATTATTCTGTCTACGCTGTGCATGCAGTAAAAGGGGTGAAGCTGTGGCAGTTTGCAACCGATGGGTATGTGGCATCGTCACCAGTAGTGGCTGAAGGCATAGTTTATGTTGGCTCAAACGACGGTTTTTGTTATGCCCTGGATGGGTTGAGTGGAAGGCTCCGTCTGCGGTTCAAAGCGTATTCTCCCGTGCCAGCTTCGCCAGCCGTGAGCCATGGTGTGGTCTATTGCTGCAATTTCAGCGGGCGCTTATTTGCATTCGATGGTAAGGCACGTAGCTCTCCCTGGGAACATGAACTCAGACCTTACTGGCTACAGGCTTATGCTTTTGGACTGCCTGTACCCAAGCCTTCACCCCAATCGGGGTTTCTGTGGGAGGTCAAGATAGCGAACAGAGTGGAGTCGTCGCCGCTGGTGACAGACGACACATTGTATATCGGTGCTACGAACAAGCTGGTTGCCATCGACCTTGCAACTCACCAGAAGCGCTGGGAGTTTGTACCGGATGGTGTAATAGTGGGCTGTATTGCTAAGTGTGGGAACAATATTTACCTTGGCACCGGGAGAGGCACCCTTTATGCTATAAATGCTGGGACCGGCGAGGTGCTCTGGAAATTTCACATTAGCAGTGCGATTACTTCCTCTCCGAGCGTGAGCCAGGGGGTGATTTATATTGGTTCAGATGATGGGGCTCTATATGCTATCGAGTAGCCCTGCCTACGCGGCTGTACCTGTTGTAGATTTTACAAGTGCCGCTAGCCCCTTAGCCCGTCTTATTTATTCGGTAATATGTTTGGTGCCAACAGCATAAAGTGTTATTTACCCAGAATTGATTTTTTCAGTTCCTGGTCGATCCAGACGTACTGGAGCCCGCTGCCATTGTAGTATCCCAGTGAAAGTTGTCCATCGTAGTTCTTCAACCATGGCCACCAGAACACATACCAGTATGGTGCTGGTAGTGCAATAACATATGCTTGCTCCAAAAGGTAAGGCAGCATCTGTCGGTGTATTTCAGCTACCTTAGCCTCATCCGGATAAGCTGCCAGCATTTCATCGCGTGCCTTATTTAATGTCGGGTCATTGATGTAGCTTCCATTATACATTCCGGGTCCAGTGTAGTTTATTGCCTTCATGTAAGTGCCAGCACCGGCATAGCCGCCAAAGAACATCTCATCATAGGCACGTCTTATCGAGAGGCTGGTGTGTGTGCCGAGGTCTTTAGGTTCGATCACCAATTCAACGCCTATTTTAGCCCACATATCTTTTACCAGTTGTAGCGGCTCCATGTACACGCGGCTATTGTAACAGATTATTTTTGTTTTGAAACCATCGGGGTAACCAGCCTCAGCGAGCAGTTGTTTTGCTTTGTCTGGATGGTATTCAAAAAGCTCTTGCACTGACCTTGGCATTTGCTCCAGAGGAACATAAATATCCGCAAAATCCTTTGCAGGTGTAACTGGCCATTTGAGTAATACGGCATTGCCACCGTAATAATCGTCGACTATCTTCTTATGGTCTATGCCTAACCACAGCGCCTGCCTTACTCGTTTATCGGCGAAGGGGGAGTCTTTCTTATCTGTCCTCATGTAGATGCATGCCTGGCCGGCATCGGGGATGTAACTGATATGTTTGAGCTGGGGCATGCGCAAGTATTCCTGCGCTTGTTCCCAGTCGGCAGCGACCCGATCGAGCTGACCAGTGCGAAAAGCAGCGTGAACGGTTGACTCGTCTCCGAGATTTAACACTTTAATACCATCCACATAAGGCAGTTGGTCACCCTTTCCGGGACCGATAGGGTTTTTCCCCCAGTAGTCCATGTTGCGGACATATGAAGTGACGCTGCTAGCTACAAACTCGGTCAGGATGAACGGACCGCTGCCGATGCTGTTTTTGGGATCGTTCATATCGCCAAACTGCTCTATAGCGTCCCGCGGATATATCTTCATGAAGTCAAGTATTACGGTGACTATATCAACAAAGTTCTCGGGTTTACACTTGATGACCACTGTATAAGGGTCGGTAGCGGATATCTCCGTGGTCTCGGCTGCTCTAGGGTATGTCCTTTTGAAATATGCTGTAGGTAGCGTGCATTGACGTTTTAGAGAGAAAACGACATCGTCGGCAATGAGTTCTCGTCCATTTGTCGGTGGCTTATTGTGCCATTTTACACCTTTGCGGAGGTGAAGGACTATGGTGTCTCTCCCCTGTATCTCCCAGCTCTCAGCGAGACAGCCTGTTGCATATTTCAGCCGGTTGTTTGAGCTGGCTTGGAAAGCGCATTCTCCGGTGCCGTAGCCACCAGCTTTCCCCTTTGTCCAGTCACCCATAAGTAGATCCTCATGTGTGTAGGCAAGTGTGGCACAGTATGCTTGGGGCTGGATAGCATCGTCAAATGCCGTAGGGTCAGCAGTTGCACCTAATGTGATGATACCACCATAGACCGGTCTTTCTTTCTCCACGCTTACCCCCTCTTTGATTCCCCTGGCACAACTACCACCCAGCAGGGCGATAATAAGTACCACAATGAGAAGACTGATCAAAAGCCGGCTTTTTGCTGCCATTGTTCACCCTCCCTTATGTTATATGTTGCCCTGGATATACTGTGGATTCCTTTATCCCGAAGATAGCCCCATTTTAAAACTTTGTTATTTATTCCGCAATCATCATCTGCGATATATTGTCGGGTCATGGTTGGCAGGCGCTAGGTGGATGGACTTCACAAGTTGAGTTGTTCGCTTATGAGACCAACCCAGCCCCTGGGTCACTGTGCTGTTCCAGTCATTCTGAAGCCGTACTGATGTCCACGCATTCTGTGACCAGGCAATGTGAAGAGGACTACGGCGTTTCGGGTGGCACGGTTGGTGCTCATGAGCGATACTGCCGTTGTCAGGCTACTCAGAACTCCCTGACCCTCAGAAGTCCTGGCGCGACCAAGTTTACTTTGTTCAAGCACTCTACAGATTAGATCTGGGTCGCTCCGGTGGAAACTACTGCCGAATTTCTGCATGGCTATATATAGGAAAAATGTCGTGGTGGAAGAGACCACCCGCTCCAGCACTGTTGTAGCAGCTTGGGTCGAAAGGTCATAAAAATGCGGGCTCATTTACTTGACAGTTTGTTAAATGTGGTGGTATAAAAGTGCTTAGCGCCTGTCAAACGGGGTGAAGCTTTTCAGCAAGGTATAGTTGCCGCTGCTTTTCATCGTGTTTGTATCGGGCTAAAATGGGAAATAAAAATTTAAGGAGGGTTAAGAATGCAGGTCAAGACATACCCCGAGTTTAGCAGTCGTTATCCATTACTTCTGACTGACTTTATGAAGAGACCAGTCCGTTTGTATCCAGATGATATCGGGATTGTCTACCGTAGTGAGGCTGGTGAGTATTACCGGTTTACCTGGCGGCAGTGGTACAAGCGTACCTGTCAACTTGCTCATGCCTTAAAGGAGCTCGGAGTGCAGCCTGGAAAGCCGGGGAAACCTGGTGACCGGCTAGGAGCTATGGCTCTTAATCATCACCGCCATTTGGAATTAATCTATGCCGGGACCTGTCTAGGGGCGGTTTCGCATCCGATTAACGTGGTGCTTTCTCGGGAACATATGATACATACTATAAACCATGCCGAGGACAAGATCATATTCGTCGATGATGCTATCCTACCTCTGCTTGAATTGATATATGACCAGATAAAGTCGACGGTAAAAGCGTTTGTTTACATGTCGGACCGCCCCGGAAAACCTCAAACGCGAATAGAGCCTTTATATGAGTATGAGGAGTTGATCAAGGGAAAACCTGACGAATTCGACTGGCCACTGCTGGATGAGGATACCTGTGCGGCTCTCTATTATACTACGGGCACGACTGGTATACCTAAAGGGGTGATGTTCACTCACCGGCAACTTTATTTACAGTCTATACATCTACTAGCTCTGGGTGGGATGATGATGGTGAACACGATGATTGAAATGCTTGAGACGCTGATGACCACGAGGGCTGACACGGTTGATAAAGTAATAGCTGACGGCGGACGGTGGGATGATTTGCTCAAGAAGTTGGTTTCTGATATACCACGGGTAAATGTACCTTTGGTAAATATCCCGCTTTTCCATATCCATGGGTGGGGCTCTCCTTGGTACAGTGTTGTTTCTGCCAGTAAAATAGTGTTTCCAGGCAGGTTCAGCCCTCAGGCTTTCTGTGAGATTGTTCAAACGGAGAAGGTCACTTCGGCTGCACTTGTGCCAACCATGCTGGCTATGCTCATTGAATTTGAAGACTTGAAGAAGTATGACTTGAGCAGCCTTCGCACTATTGGCACGGGGGGTGCTGCTCTGCCGTTAGGGCTCAAAGCCAAAGCAGAGAAAATATTCCCGTTCATGAGAGCAGGCTCGGGCTATGGAATGACGGAGACGGCGGGTCCTGCTATTATGGCTACCTTGAAGCGCTATATGCTCGACTGGCCCAAAGAGAAACAGGATGAGGTCAGGGTCAAGACGGGGTTGGCACCATTGGGAATTGAAGTTCAGGTGATTGGCGAAGATGGGAAGCCGGTCCCCCACGACAACGAAACACTTGGCGAGATAGTACTTAGAGGGCACTGGATACTGGAGCAATATTTTAAGGACCCAGAGAAAACACAAACAGCCTGGCGTGATGGCTGGTTTCATACTGGTGACATGGCTAAAGTAGATGAGGAGGGCTATATCATTATTGCTGACAGGATAACCGATGTGATCAGGAGCGGTTCGGAGATGGTGCCTACTGTGCTGCTGGAGAATCTGACGGCGACCTGTGACTATGTCCTTGAAGCGACGTTTGTAGGCGTACCTGATGAGAAATGGGGTGAACGGCCTATGGCGCTTGTCAAACCTGTACCCGGTTCTTCTGTGACCGAGGACGATATTTACAAGTTCCTTGAGGTTCATGGAGTAGAAAAGGGTAAAATAACAAAGTGGATGCTGCCGGACTACATAGCCTTTTGTGACGCTATACCAAGGACCAGTGTAGGCAAGTTTGATAAGATCGCTATCCGTAAGAACCTGAGCGAATTTCTTGCTAAAGCGAAGAAGATGCGCTAGCTTTGTTAAAGGTAAGAGAATAAAGTACAATCTTTACAGCCGCGATTATTTGGTCTAAAATGCATATCTTGAGCTACTGGCTCAGGAGCGAGTTAGTGCTTGTTAAAAGCAAAGCTTGCTTTGATGGAGGGATATGTCATGCGTAACTTCACATTCTGGTCAGGTGTGCTTCTTGCTGTACTCCTCGTGGGGGTATGCAGCGGATTGGTGTCCTCCTCTGTAGTGGCTGCCAAAACTATCGAAGACTTAAGCCCGGTTGTTCAACCGCCTGCTCAGAAATCACCAGCGGGCGAGGAGTTGACCATGACCTGCAGGTATCCGGTACTCAGCAGTTATGCGGGGAGTTATTTCTCTTATAGCATTGATTTGCAATACACAGGGGGTAAGGAGCCAAGAGTGTTTGACCTTAAAGCTGAGGCGCCTCCCGGCTTTACCTGTTCTATTACCCCGGGGTATGAAACAACGGAAATAGCGGCTATACGCATTGACCCGGATAAGAGCTACCCGGAAACAATAAAGGTCACATTACGCCCGTATATCTGGCTAACGCCTGAGCCGGGGGAGTATACGGTGAAGGTCTATGCCAGTTCAGGGGCTCTCAAAAGCAGCATTGAGCTTAAAGCCATAGTGACTGCAAAATACGATATGGCGTTAGAGCCGACTGGAGGACGGTATAATACCGAGGCTACAGCCGGTAGTGACAACTATTTTTCGATTACGGTGAAGAACATGGGTACAGCACCTTTGGAGAAGGTCAGGTTTGGTTCTAGCATAACAGGCAGTCCCTCTGGTTGGAGTATTACCTTCAATCCTGATAAGATTGATACCCTGGCTGTTGGTGACAAGCGTGAGGTGCAGGTTAACATAAAACCAGCACGGAAAACGATAGCTGGCGATTATATGGTGACTCTTTCGGCTGATACAGAGGCGAAGAATGCTTTCAGCAGTGCCAGTATAAGGGTCACTGTTCTTGTGCCTACGATTTGGGGGTGGGTGGGTGTTGGCATTATAGTGCTGGTAATTGCTGGACTCGCAGTCCTGTTTATGCGACTGGGCAGGCGGTGAAAGTTTTATGTCTGCTGAGTACGCTATTGAGACTGAGGAACTGGTAAAAGTCTACGGCGCAAAAGCAGCTGTCGACAGACTCAATCTTCGTGTTGCTGAAGGGGAGGTTTTTGGTTTTCTGGGTCCGAACGGTGCTGGGAAGACGACGACGATACTAATGTTGCTGGGATTGACTGAGCCTACCTCTGGCAGTGCTCGTGTGTATGGTAATGACCCTACCAGGGAACCGTTGAAGGTGAAACGGATTGCTGGATACTTGCCGGAAAAAGTCGGCTTCTATGATGATATGACGGCGAAACAAAATCTGGAATACACTGCTGCCCTGAATGGTATTCCTGTAGAGGTTGCTGAGAAGAAGATCGAGGAACTGTTAAAGCTAGTAGGGCTGGCTGAGGTGGCGGAGCATAAAGTTGGCACATTTTCTCACGGCATGAAGCAGCGTCTGGGTATTGCCGATGTTATGGTTAAAGACCCTAAAATAGCCTTTTTTGATGAACCGACGGCTGGCATAGACCCTGAGGGGACGGACCAGGTGTTGACGCTGATCAAGAGCATGGCTAAGCGGGGGGTGACCATAGTTATCTCTTCCCATCAATTGCACCAGGTGCAGAAGGTGTGTACGAGGGTGGGCATAATGGCTAATGGACGCCTAGTAGCCGAGGGGTCGGTTGATGAGCTTGGGAGGCAGGTTATTGGGGGAGGCAAGTTTAGAATAGAAGCGCAGGTATCTCAGCCTAGTGATAGGCTTGTGAATGCGATAAAGGGGGTTAAAGGCGTTGGCAGTGTGGAGGTCAACGGTGATCGCTTGCTTATCAGCTGTGATGAGGACATAAGGGCACAAATTGCGCGTGTCATCGTTGATAGTGAGAGCCTGCTTGTCCAGATGAAGATCGAGGAGTATAGCCTGGACGATATCTATCTTAGATATTTCCGGGAGTCTTAGAGATGACGGGCTTGAGAGCTGTCTTTTGGAAAGAGCTTAGCGACCATTTCAGCAGTTTGCGTTTTATTATACTTTCTATACTTATTTATCTGGCAGGTGTAGCTACAATATATGTAGCAGCGCAAAATATACGGGCAGATGTGACAGGGACAACCAGATTTATCTTTCTAAGGCTCTTTATCGCCTCCGGGGAGAATATCCCCTTTTCCTTTCCTTTCTTTCTGTCACTGTTTATCCCTATCATCGGTATCGCTCTGGGCTTTGACGCTGTGAACAGCGAGCGTACTAGCGGTAATCTAAGCCGTCTCCTGTCACAGCCGCTATATCGGGACTCAGTGATAAACGGGAAGTTCCTTGCCGGGCTGGTTACCCTGTCTATTTTGGTAGTGAGCATAGTTACTCTTGTGGCCGGAATGGGGTTGCGTATGATAGGTGTACCTCCGACAGCAGAAGAAGTCTTGCGTCTGTTTGTCTTCATGTTTATCAGTATCGTTTATGGGGGTTTCTGGCTATCTCTATCGGTGCTTTTTTCGGTTTTGTTTAATCGCACAGCAACTTCAGCATTAGCCTCTGTAGCGCTGTGGATTTTCATGTTCCTCTTTGTCACTATGGTCGCCGATGTTATCGCTGGTGCGGTTGTGCCTGTTGACCAAAGTTCGACTGTGGAAGTGATAGCTCGGAATGACGAAATCTATCGTACTATCAGCAGAATCTCACCCAGCACGCTATATGGTGAGAGTGTGCAGGTATTGCTTATGCCGGAACTGAGTAACCCCAGCTCAACCCTGATGCTGATAAGCATTTATACTGCTGGCATGATGCCAACACCATTATCACTGGGACAGAGCCTGCTGGTTGTCTGGCCGCAGGTGACCAGCCTGATTGCTCTCAGTGCACTTTGTTTTGCTGCCTCTTACATCAAGTTCATGCGTGAGGAGATAAGATCGACTTAAGCCCCGCTAGCTATTGAAGTTATCAACCGGCGAGCAAAAACATGATTTTCAGACATCTTGTTGTTGGACCGTTAGCCTGTAATTGTTATATCGTAGGTGATGAAACTACAAAGCAGGGGATGGTCATCGACCCTGGTGCTGAAGGCAGGGCTATTCTAAGGGCTGTTAGCGAGCTGGGGCTGTCTATCAAGTTGATTGTGGTCACTCATGCCCATTTTGACCATGTTGGTGCAGTCCCTGCAGTCAAGGAGGCAACCGGTGCTGAACTGGCGATACACGAGGCGGATGCGTCAATGCGCCTAGGACCATTTGCTCGTATGATGGCTTCAATAAGCGGGGGCTCTTTTTCCCGTGTTTCTCAGCCTGAGAGGTTGCTCAGAGATGGTGATGTGATTGAAATAGATAGCTTGCGCTTCACTGTTTTACATACTCCAGGGCATAGCCTCGGGGGCATAAGCTTGTATGGTCACGGTATGGTGTTTACTGGTGACACCCTGTTTAACTATGGTGTGGGCAGGAGTGATTTCCCCGGCTGTAGTCACAGGCAGCTTATTGACAGTATTAAACGTAAGCTGATGTCGTTGCCTGATGATACCATTGTCTACCCCGGGCATGGACCACCTACCACTATCGGCGAGGAAAAGAGAGGCAACCCCTTCCTTTAGGGGTTGCCTCTCTTTGTTTCAGAGCGCGTCTTCTAAAGTTCTAGATTATCCACAAGGGACAAAGTACCAGTGTTACTGTGGCTATGAGTTTGGCGACGATATGGAGTGAAGGACCTACCGTGTCTTTCAATGGGTCACCGACTGTGTCACCGACCACTCCGGCAGCATGTGCAAATGAACCTTTGGCAAGTGTATTCCCCGCTTCATCTTTAAGCTGCCCGTCCTCGATATATTTCTTGGCGTTATCCCAGGCACCACCACTGTTGTTCATGAAGGAGGCTAGAAGGATAGCTGAGAAAGTTCCCACCATTAGGAACGAGCCGACGGCTGCTGGAGCGCTGAAGCCACTTATCTTAAGATAGGCGAATATGACTCCGACTGCCACTGGCAGAAGGACCGGGAGAAGTCCCGGGGCAATCATCCCTTTTAATGCTGCCCTGGTGGTGATGTCGACAGCCCGAGCATAATCTGGGCGGGAAGTACCTGCCATAATCCCGGGGTCGGACTTAATCTGACGGCGTACCTCCTCGATTATTTTGCTGGCTGCATTACCCACTGACCGCAGTGACCAGGCACTGAACAGGAAGACCATCATTATTGCTAGCACAGCGCCGATAAGCACTTCGGGAATGACCAGATTGATATTGAATAACTGCCCCTCTTTATCTTGGAAGAGTAGCACTCTATCGAAGTAAGCCTGGAAGAGCAGGAAACCGGCTAGTCCTGCTGATATCATAGCATATCCTTTGGTAAGGGCTTTGGTGGTATTACCCGCAGCATCCAGATGGTCAGTGACTCTTCTTATGTGTTCTCCGGCTTTTGTAAACTCGTTGATGCCGTTAGCATTGTCTGTTATCGGACCGAATGTGTCCTCGGCGAGAATGAATGGGCAGGTCATAAGCATACCCATAGTGGCGATTGCAGTACCGTAAGCACCGCTTATCCACCATGGTAGGTCAAGTCCTGAAAGGGTGCCGAACCAGTAGGTGAGTCCTAGGGCAGCACAAATCACCAACGCTGTAGGCATTATGGTTTCAAACCCGACAGACATACCGGTAACGATGGTTGTCGCTGGACCGGTGCGGCAAGCTTCAGCGATGCTCTTTGTGGGTTTGAACCTGGACTCTGTATAGTACTGCGTGATATAGACTACGACTACACTGGTGACGATGCCGACAAGCCCAGCTCCCATAAGCCATAGCCACCCTTGTGCCAGTGGTCCAAACATCACTTTGCAGATGCCGACCATTGCAGCGGCACATATAGCCAGTGCCACATAGTAGCCCCGGTTTAAGGCATTCATCGGGTCTTCGCCTTCACTTCGGCTATACACTGCCAGTATGCCAATCATGCTGGCGATGATACCGCAGGCGCGGATAACCAGAGGAAAGAGCACCCAGCCGACCGCAGCCAGCGGTGCCATCCCGGCTTTAACTGAGAGAAGATATAAAGCAGTGCCGATTATCATGGCGCCGATATTCTCAGCGGCTGTGGACTCAAATAGGTCAGCGCCACGACCAGCGCAGTCGCCCACATTGTCGCCAACTTGGTCAGCGATGACGGCTGCATTTCTAGGGTCATCTTCCGGAATACCGGCTTCTACTTTACCAGCTAAGTCAGCACCCATATCAGCCGCTTTAGTGTAAATTCCGCCGCCAAGTTGAGCGAAGAGGGCTACCATACTAGCGCCGAAACCGAAAGCAACGATGAGATGAGGAGCGATCTCGGGATGAGTTGCTCCGCCGTAGGCGAAGAACATTATTGTTACCCCGAGCAAGCTGAGAGTGACGATGAGAAACCCGGAGACAGCCCCACCACGTAGTGCTATTTTGATAGCTTGGTTCAGACCACGGTGCGACGCTGCTGCACAGCGGACATTCGACTTCACTGCGATCCACATACCTACAATGCCAGAGACGCAGGAACAAAGCCCGCCGACAAGAAAGGCTAAAGCTGTCCTCCATCCTAGACCGAGCGCTGAGACTCCCAGCATCTCCAGTTCAGCGGGACTACTCAGTCTGGCAAGTATGAAGCCGATTAGCGCCGCTACTATCACCGCAGTTATGCCGATGGTGGAATACTGGCGGCGGATGAACGCCCAGGCACCCTCTGCGATTCTAGAGTTTACATCTCGCATTTCAGGTGTTCCGCTATCAGCTCGCAGGATATATCTTATTAGTACCAGTGCGAATACGATGCCGATAGCGCAACCTACTACCACCACCCAGAAAATTCCTGGAATTTGTGCCATTGGTACCTCCTTCGACAGAATTTTAAGCCCGCGGCTCGGGCTCTTAAACAGGCTTATGAGAGTCCAGGTGGTATTATTGGCCGAGCAACCACATATTTATGCAGGGCTTTGTAGCCTCACATCGGCAGAGGATATTTTAGTACATAGGTTTAGTTTAAGTCAACGCAGCGATAGTCACTCGACTTTCCAGCCGAGTCGTGAATATAGCACCACGCCAATTTCTGGCGGCGGGGTCGAGCCCGGTGGTTGGTTCATCCAGGATAAGGACTTTGATACCAGGGAAAAGTGCTGTGGCAACCTCTAACCTTTTTCTCATTCCACCAGAGTATTTGGCAACTTGCTTATCTGCCTCCTCAGAAAGCCCGACGCGTTTCAAAATCTCGTCCACCAATCGAGTTCTCTGGTCACCCGAATAGCCAAGGATAGTGGTAAAATATTTTAGATTTTCTCTTCCTGAAAGCTTGGGTGAAGAGAAATTCTCCTGTGGTACATAGCCAATAAGTGGCTTGGCTTCCGTGGGTTTCTGCCCATAAATCTCCACGATGCCACTGCTCGGCATCTTTACTCCGGCAATTATTGAAGCAAGCGTGGTCTTGCCCGAACCATTCGGACCCATAAGGGCGTAGAAATCACCCTCTTGCAGGGTAAGATTTACTCCATCCAGCGCATTACGGGTACCATAGGTCTTAACAAGGTTTTCTACATGTACGGCAGGCACTATCTACTCTCTAGAACAATTTCAAATTGCTTGTAAGCTACATGCTAATGACTGATTTGTGTGCGTTTTATATCTTAGCTTTATTCTA